>DIVQ01000090.1:0-3326 GCA_002423325.1 Anaerolineales bacterium UBA6128
CGACGTTTTGAGGAGGCCATCGACACCTTTTTGGCGCGCCAGGCCGCCAACGGCCCCTCCGACGGCCTCTCCAGCGCGCTCGCCGCAGCCTACCACCAGCTCGGCTTTCAGACGCTGGCCGACCAGGTGCGCCGCAGCGTGCGTTCGGTGCGCGGCAACCAGTGGATGTTCCGCATGGGGCACCCGGCCGACCACCCGCTGCGCCTGCACCCCACGCTGCTGCAGCGCGACCCTGCCAGCGGCGTTTACCCGATCCTGCGCGAGCGCACCCCCGTGCGCATGGACCTCTCGCACAGCGGCTGGAGCGACATCTTTTTCCTGGGGATGGACTATCCTGAGGGCGCGCGCGTGCTCAACGTCTCGATCGACCTGGCCGTGCGCGGCCGCGACCCCGAGCCGCTGCCGCCCGTGGAGGCCTACCTGCGCGTCATCGACGAGCCGCTCATTCGCCTGGTGAGCGTCGACTTGGGCGCGCGCGCCGACGTCACCAACCTGGCGACGATGTTCGACTTTGCGCGCGACTATCTCGGGCTGCTCAAAGCCGCGCTGATCGCCTCGGGCATTGTGCCGCCCGGCATCGAGGGCGCCCAGCAGGAGCTCTCGGCCCTGCTGGCGCGGCTGGTGGGCCCCGGGCGCGGCCTCGAACTGGTAAGCCACGTGCGCGGCATCCCCAAGGGCTCGCGCCTGGCCGTCTCCACCAACCTGCTGGCCGCGCTGATCGCCGTCTGCATGCGCGCCACGCGTCAGGTGCGCTCGCTCGACGGCGCGCTGGACGAGCCCGAGCGCCGCCTGGTGGCCGCGCGCGCTATCCTGGGCGAGTGGCTCGCCGGCTCGGGCGGCGGCTGGCAGGATTCGGGCGGCGTCTGGCCCGGCGTCAAGCTCATCCAGGGCGTCATCGCGCGCGCGGGCGACCCCGAGTTCGGCGTCAGCCGCGGCTGTCTGCTGCCCCAACACACGCTCCTCGGCCCCGAAGAGGTCTCGCCCGCCACCCGTCAGGCGCTGCAGGACAGCCTGATTCTGGTACACGGCGGCATGGCGCAGAACGTCGGCCCCATCCTCGAGATGGTCACCGAAAAGTACCTGCTGCGCAGCGAGGTAGAGTGGCAGGCGCGCCAGGAGGCCGTGCGCGTGCTCGATCGCGTGGTGGCCGACCTGCGCGCCGGCGACGTGCGCGCCATCGGCGCCGATACCACACACAACTTTTTCGAGCCCATTCAGAGCATCATCCCCTGGGTCAACAACCTCTACACCGAGACCGTCATCGCCGGCGCGCGCGCCGCCTTTGGCCCCGATTTCTGGGGCTTTTGGATGCTGGGCGGGATGTCGGGCGGCGGCATGGGCTTTATCGTCGACCCGCGCCGTAAGGCCGAGGCGCAGGCGCGCTTGCAGGAGATCATGAGCGCCGCCAAGCGCCGCTTCCAGCACGCGCTGCCCTACGCCATGGAGCCGGTAGTCTACGATTTCGCCGTCAACGAGCGCGGCACGCACGCCACCCTGCTCACCGGCATGGAGGCGCTCTACCCCGCCACCTACTATGCGCTGATGACGCCCGATCTGCTGCGGCTGGAACGCCTGCAGCTCACGGCCGCCCAGCGCGCCGAGCTCGACCACCTGGCGGTGGCCTCGCGCACCCGCCCGGAGCTGAGCAGCCTGACGCAACTGCTTTTCGATGCCCTGCTCCCCCGCAACGCAGGCGCAGGGGAGCGCGTACCGGCGCACAGCCGCGAGGACCCTCGCGCAGCGCCCCTACAGTCTGTGTCGTTGGAGACGCTGCGCGACCAGCACGGCTTCGACCGGCTGCAGCACGAACAGATCCGCGAGGACCTGCGCGCTGGGCGCATCGGCCTGGCGCAGAACCGCCTGCCCGTCACCACCGAGATCCGCGACGTGCAACCGGGCGACGTGTTCGACGCCACCCGCGGCCTGGATGCCCACTACCGCGCGCTCGGGCTGGAGGCGCTGCGTGACGGCCAGGCCGCCGTGGTGACCCTGGCGGGCGGCGTAGGCAGCCGCTGGACACAGGGCGCCGGCGTGGTCAAGGCGCTCAACCCCTTCGCCAGGCTGGGCGGCGTGCACCGCTCGTTCATCGAGGTGCACCTGGCCAAAAGCCGCCGCATCGCCGCGCTGACGGGCACGGCCGTGCCGCACGTGCTCACCACCAGCTATCTCACGCACCAGCCCATCGCCGACTATCTGCAGGGCGTCGATAACTATCACTACGATGGCCCGCTGTACCTCTCGCAGGGCCGCGCGATCGGCCAGCGGCTGGTGCCCATGGCGCGCGACCTGCGCTTTGCCTGGGAGGACATGCCCCAGCAATTGCTCGACGAGCAGGCGCAAAAGGTGCGCGAGAGCCTGCACAGCGCGCTGATCGCATGGGCGCAGTCGACCGGCGAGGGCAGCGATTACACCGACAACGTGCCGCTGCAGTGCCTGAACCCGGTGGGCCACTGGTACGAGGTGCCCAACCTGTTCCGCAGCGGCGTGCTGGCGCGCCTGCTGGCGGAGCGCCCGCAGACCCGCTACCTGATGGTGCACAACATCGACACGCTGGGCGCCGACCTCGACCCCGCAATCCTCGGCCTGCTGCTCGAACGCGGGGCGCCCGCCGCGGTGGAGGTCATCACGCGCCGCATCGAGGACCGCGGCGGCGGGCTGGCGCGCGTCCACGGCCGCCTGCGCCTGCTGGAGGGCCTGGCCCTGCCGCACGAGCAGGACGAGTTCGCCCTCACCTACTACAACTCCAACACCTTCTGGCTCGAGGTCGACGCGCTGCTGCGCCTGTTCGGCCTGACGCGCGCCAGCCTGACCGACGCCGAGGCGGTGGGCCGGGCCGTGCGCGCCATGGCCGCACGCATGCCCACCTACATCACCCTCAAGGACGTCAAGAAGCGCTGGGGCCACGGCCAGGAGGACGTCTACCCGGTGGCGCAGTACGAAAAGCTGTGGGGCGACATGACCGCGCTGCCCGAGTGGGAGTGCCTGTACCTGGCCGTGCCGCGCCTGCGCGGCCAGCAGCTCAAAGAGCCCGCGCAACTGGACGGCTGGTACCGCGACGGCTCCAAGGAGTACGTCGAGGGGTTGTGCGCGTGGGGAGACAACTAACCACGAGACACACGAACAGCACGAAAGAAGACCAAAGGAAAGAAGAGCGTCCGTCATTCCCGCGCAAGCGGGAATCCATCGGGGTTCGCTGCGCCACCCGCTTGGACGTGTTAGCCCCCTTCAGGGGGCGTTGTCGCCAGTATCCTGGCGCCGCCAGACCGGAGCTTGAGCTCAGGGCGAACCTGCGCGCGGGCCATCTGGATGCCCGCCTTCGCGGGCAT
>DIVQ01000090.1:3346-3790 GCA_002423325.1 Anaerolineales bacterium UBA6128
ACTTGCCCCTTCCAACGTCTCTACAGACCGCCCGTCTTCAAGGCAAACCCGCGCTAGTCGTGGCCTCGTCAGTACTGTATGGCGCGCACGGCATTCCGGTCATTTGTGAATCGCTTCGCGCAGTCGCGGGACTCGAGACCGCGGCCGAGTAGTTGACGCGTCGCACGGTCGCCGGTAGAATAGCTAAGGGTTGCTTGCCAGCCGATGCAGCGATGCGGCCCGAGGAGGGATCGAGTGTGGCCAAAGAGGTGATCTTTCTCATCGAGGAAGCGCCGGAAGGTGGCTACCTGGCCAGAGCGCTGGGGTATGGCATCTTCACCGAGGCCGACAGCTGGGACGAACTCAAGGCGGCGATTCGCGACGCCGTGGGGTGTCATTTCGACGCGGACGAACGTCCGGACCTGATTCGTATGCACATTGTGCGCGAAGAGGTCATGGTGGCAT
>DIVQ01000150.1 GCA_002423325.1 Anaerolineales bacterium UBA6128
CGGCCGTCCGCGAGCCAAAGCGCTGGGTGTGGAAATAGTTGGGCGTACCGTGCACCCCGATCTGCTGCAGACGCGCGGCCAGATGCGCGGCCTCCTCGGCCGACAGATCGCGCACCACGACGTCAAAGACGTTGCCGCGCAGGTCGGCGGGCGTCAGCGGTAGGGCGCGGTAGCCCAGCCGCTCGGCCAGCAGGCCCTCCTGCTCCACACGCTCGGGCAGGCCGGGGGGCAGCGTCGCGTACTGGATGCTGACCGCAGCCTTGTCCTTGAGCGCCGGCAGCGTCACCGCGCTTTCGGCTACGCCCAGCGCGGGGGCGAGCCGTGTGCGGGCAGCCAGCGTGGTGAGCCCCACCTTGCGCACGCGGTACACGGCCCACGGCCCGGCCGGCTGCAGGCGCAACGCGGCGCGCTCCTCAACGACGAAATCACCGGGGACAACCTTGATACGCATGGCGTCAGTGTAGCCGCGCGGGCGAGGAAACGCAAAGACGCGTCTGGGGCCTGGCCAGCCCCCGGGGCGCACACAGGGATGCGCCCCTGCACGCGCCGTGGCCGTAGGGCAGACCCCCGTGTCTGCCGCTCGCACCCCGTGTGCGCCCCTGCATACGCCCTTGCGTTCAGGCCGTCGCTTGACGAATGCCCTGACAGAAGGCACAATGCGCCCGTTCGCGCCCGTCCCACTTCACCGAGGAGGTCTCGCATGTTCTTTGAATTGCGCCAGTACCGCTGCAAACCCGGCCAACGCACGCGCTGGGCCAGGTTCATGGACGAGGTGATCATTCCCATGCAGGTCTCCAGGGGTATGGTGGTCGTGGGCAGCTTTGTGGCCCCACAGGAGGACGACCTGTACGTCTGGATCCGGCGCTTTGAGAGCGAGGCCGAGCGCGAGGCGCTCTACAAGGCCGTCTATGACACCAACGAGTGGAAGGCCCTGGGGCCGCAAATCGACGAGATGCTCGACCGCAGCAGCATCGTGGTGACGCGCCTTGAGCCCACGCCCAAATCGGTGCTGCACTGACCCGCGCCCGGAGCAGACTGGAGAACACGATGTGACAGCAACCATCATCGGCCTGGACATCGGCGGCACCAAGACCGCCATCGTCGAGGGCACGCGCAACGCGCGGATCCTGCACAAGACGCGCCACGCGTCAGAAGCGCAGCAGGGCTTTGAGCCGATGTTCGCGCGCCTGTGCGCCGCCACGCAGGAGGCGTTGGAGGGCGCGCGCGCCGCCGGCCGCACGGTCGAGGCGCTGAGCGTCTCCATCGGCGGGCCGCTCGACATTTCCAACGGCATCATCTATTCGCCGCCACACCTGCCCGGCTGGGACGCCATCCCACTCAAGCAGTTGCTGAGCGAGCGTTTTGGTCTGCCCGTCTATGTCGAGCACGACGGCAACGCCGGCGCCCTTGCCGAGTGGCGCTTTGGCGCCGGTGTGGGTGTGCACAGCCTGGTCTTCCTCACCATGGGCACGGGGCTGGGCGGCGGCATCATCGTCAATGACCGCCTGTGGCGCGGCGCCAGCGACCTGGCCGGCGAGGTGGGGCACATGCGCATCGCGCCCGACGGCCCACTGGTCTATGGCAAGCGCGGTTCGTGGGAGGGCTACGCCGCCGGCCCCGCCTTTGCCGTGCAGGCCCACGCGATGTTCCCGGCGCGTTGGAGCGCCGACGTCGGCACGCCCGAGATCACCGCGCTGGCGCTGGCGGGCGACGCCGAAGCCCTGGCCGTGGTCTCGTGTGTGGGTGAGTGGCTGGGGCGCGGGCTGGCCGTGATCGCGGATCTGATCAACCCCGAGATGATCGTGGTGGGCAGCATGGGCGTGCGCCTCGGCGACCTGCTGCTGGATCCCGCGCGCCGCGTGCTGGCCGAAGAGACGCTGCCCGGCACCGCCGCGGTCTGCCGCGTGCTGCCCGCCGCGCTGGGTGACCGCATTGGCGACGTGGCGGCGCTGTGCGCCGCGATTGAGGGGCTGCACGCGGGATGAACGCCGGCCCGGGGCGACAGGAAACTCGGTCTCCTCAGGCGCCCACGGCGCCACAGAGACCGAGTTTTGTTGTCGTCGCGCATTCCGCGCTGGGGCCTACTCCAGCGTGATGTTGCCCGAGCCGCGGTAGTTGTGCGGCGTGCTAGAGCCGTCGCTCGCGCCGGTTGCCACGAGCAGCGCTACGCGGGCGCCGGGCTCCAGCACCTTGTCATACTCATCGGTGGGGGCCAGCGGCCGCTGGAACTCGATCGTCGTGCCATCGTCGCTCTCGGCGCCGCCGAACGCCACCAGGTCGTTGGCGCCGCCCAGTTCCTCGTCGTTGGGGTGCGAGCCGACCGGCGCGTCGCCCCAGGCGTCGTGCACCTGCACCTCGCCGTCCTGCACAAAGCCGAGCACATAGTCGGCGCCCTGCATGCGCTGCTCGGGCATAAAGCCCACCGACACCCAGCCTTTCGTATCGGCCTGCATCGCCATGTACAACTGCTCGCCGTCGTGACGCCACCAGAGCTTGACCGAGCCGATCGTGGCCTCGCTGGCATACTCGCCCGCGCTGACGACGCCATCGGACGTCCAGGCGACCTGCTGCGGGGCGTTGGTCTCGGTGGTCGCGGCGGTGGCCACCGCGACGGTCTCCGTCTCCACTACGACCGTGGGCTGCGTCGTCGGCGCGGGCACGCTTGTGGGCGTCTCTGAGCAGGCTGCGCCCAGCGCCAGAACCGCCGAGAGCACCAGACAGGTGATGATCCGTTGCATTCCTCGTCTCCTTTGCTGAATACGGGGGCGGGGTATGGGCGCACTATAGCCCGGCCGTGCCGCTGCGTCAAGTGCGCAGCCCTGATCGCGCCCTCAGGATTGACAGCCCCCCGCGCCGATGTATACTGAACGCACGCATCGGAAGGGGGCACCGGCGCTCCCATCCCTGCATCTGGCCGACCTCGCGGCCGGGCCACAAGCCCGCTACCAGTGCGCGCCTCCTGCGTTCTGATATGCTACGCGTCACGTGTCGCAACGATAGGCCAGTGACTGTGAGGTGAGCCATGACATTCTCAGACACCCGAGTCCGCTCCCGAATCCGTACCAGCGGCGTGGCTCTGATGCTGCTCATCAGCATGGGCCTGCTGCTGCTCACGCGCGCGCTGCAGCCCACCTGGGCGCAACCCCATCAGTCCGGCCTGCATCAGAGTAATGCTACGACCGTGCTGACACCCACTCCCGGGCCCAGCGCCACTGCCACCGCCACGCCCGCGAGCGGCGTGGTCCGCAAACTGCTGCAAGAGGGTCGCGACGGCTACGCTGGCACGAGCGACACATGGATCACCTCGTACCTGCCTGACACGGTCGCCACCAACCGCTCGCGCCTCAAGCTGAAGGGGCCCGACGTCTGGTCGCCGATCATCCGCTTTGACCTCACCAACCAGATTCCCGCCGGCGCCACCCTCGTGGCCGCAGAGCTGGTGTTCTACGTCGAATCGAACGACCGCCTGCGCGCGCTGAACGTGGGCGCGTTTCGCGTGGAACGCGCCTGGGACCCCGCCTGGGTCACCTGGAACAGCGCCACGTACTCTGATCTGTGGGGCCTGCCCGGCTGCAACCAGGTCGGGGCAGACCGCCTGGGCGTGGCCGACGACGTACGCACCTTTGCCTACCGCGGCGTCTACTATGGCTTTGACGTCACCAGCTCAGTGAGCTACTGGCTGCAGAACCCCGACAAGAACTTTGGCTGGGTCATCAAGGGGGTCTCCAGCTCGACGGGCGAGTTCGACCTGCTCTCCTCGCTCGACAGCACACCGTTGGAGCAGCGCCCGATCCTGCGCATCGACTATCGCCTGGACAGCCAGCCCACGGCGACGCCGACCGCCACACCCACCGCCACCGCAACCCCGCAGGGACTCGGCGACGACCTCTATGCGCTGGTCTACCATGACCTGAACGCCAACGGCCTGCAGGACATGGGCGAGCCGGGTGTCGGCAACGTGCTGGTGGAGCTCTCCAGCCTGACCGGGCAGAGCCTGCAGCGCGGCCTGACCGCGTCCAACGGCTACTGCTCGCTGGGGAAGCCGGCCTCGCAAGAGTACCGCTTGAGCGTGCACGCCCCGTGGGGCTATTACGCCACAACGCGGGTCAGCGAGCGCATCACCTATGCCGGCGTGCGATTGGTCGTTGGCTTTGGCGTGCGCGGTGGTCAGTCGCTGGCGCTGCCGATGATTCGACGCTGACAAACGCGCACCTACCAAGGGGCCTGCCAATGACACCATCACTGAACAACGTCCGCACCCCGTCGGGCCGCAGCCATGCTGCGTCCGGCGGTCGACATCGCACGTTCGTCGCGGTGCTGCTGCTGACGCTGGCCATGGCCATGCTCGGTGGACTGGTCGCCGGCGGCGGGTCGGCCAGCCAGGCGCCCACCGATTCCGCCAGCGCGCCCGCGCAGGCCTACGGCTATCCGCCCTACTCGCAGCGCTGGCGCTTTGGCATCAACTATGCGCAGGAATATGGCGGCAACATCAGCAACTTTGACGTCGGGCAGCTGAACGCCGGCTGGTACCACAGCTGGTCGATGCGCTATGCGCCGTCTCACCCCGACAATATGGAGTTCGTCCAGCTCATCCGCGTCAAGGACTTTCCCGTCGCCACGCCCAACGCCTACGACTGGGCCACCCTCGAGGGCTACGTGGCGGCCAACCCCGGCTCGCTCTGGCAGATCGGCAACGAACCCGATGGCGACCGCTGGGCCTCGTGCGATAACCGCACGCCCACCGACTATGCCAGGATCTTCAAGCTGTTCCACGACCGCATCAAGGCGGTGGACCCCACCGCGCTGATCGCGAACGGCGCCATCATCGAGGCCTCGGTGGTGCGCGTGGACTGCTGGCTGACCAAGGTGTGGGACGAGTACCAGCGTCTGTACGGCGAGCCGATGCCGGTGGACGTCTGGAACATCCACGAGCAGATCCTGGACGAGTACCCCGAGAAGGGCGCCTCGATCCCATTGACCTGCGACCCGGCGCTGGGCACCCGCTACAGCTATCAACAGAACGATAGTCTGGAAGTCTTTATCGAGCACATCCTGCGCATGCGCCAGTGGATGAAGAACCACGGCCAGCGCAACAAGCCGCTGATCATCTCTGAATATGGCGTAATGATGCCCGAGGGCATGGGCTATCCACAGGACCGCGTCATCGATTTCATGACGCGCACCTTTACCTACATGCTGAACGCGACCGACGCGACGCTCGGCATGCAGGACGACGGCAACCGCCTGGTGCAGCGTTGGGCGTGGTACGCCGCCAACCTGCCGATGGACACCAACGAGTTCAACGGCACGCTCTTTGACATAAACACCCAGGAGATCACCGCCGCCGGCATCGCCTACAGCCGCCTGGCCGGCAACCTGGCCAACCCCACGCCCACGCCCAACACCACGCCGCTGCCCGTCTCGGTGGGGCGCGAGGCCGAGATCGGCTCGACGCACGGCACGATGCTGCGCGCCACGCTGCAGAGCGCCTCGGACTGCCAGTACGTCTATGCCACCAGCGGCACCCCGGGTGATGACGTGACCCTGTCGTTTTATGCCCCGCGCAGCGCCGAATATGTCATCTGGGGGCGCCATTGGGCCCCCGACTGGAACAACCGCCAGTTCGATGTGCTGGTGACCCAGGCCGGCACCGGCGTCTCGTTCGCAGTGGCCGACTGGAAGTTCACCCCACCCTCCACGCCGCGCTGGGACTGGAACCCGGTCTGGAAGAGCAGCAACTATGGCGTGGCCGTGCGCTACACCCTGACGGCCGGCAAGTGGTACACGATCAAGTTCACCGCCAAGGGCGAGGGCGGGGCGCGTCTGGACAAGGTCGTCATCACCAGCAACCTGGGCTGGACGCCGGGGGCCGGCGATGTGACCGTCTGCAACCCCACCCCCACACCCACGCGCACCGCCAGCCCCACAGCCACGCGCACGCACACACCCACTGTGACGCGCACGCCCACGCGCACTCTGACGCCGACAATCACAAAAACGCCCACCGTCACGCCGACGCCCACCGAGACGTTGACCCCCACGCCCACGCGCACGCCCATGCCCACCGGCGCCCTGGGCATCGCGGGCAGCGTGGCGTACCAGGGGCACGGCGAGGCGCCCTCGACTGCCTGGGAGCAGCCGCTGATCGTCACCGCGCACCTGCCGGGCGACCCCATCCCGGCCTACGAGTTCAACGTCACCTCCGACCAGACGGGCGCCTTTGTGGTGACCGAGGGGATGGTGGCCGGCACCTATGACGTCGGCGTGCGCGACCGCCACAGCCTGCGTAACCTGGCGCGCAACATCGTCGTCGACGGCTCGCCGGTCGACCTGACGATGGGCCTGCTGCGCGAGGGCGACGCCAACACCGACAACTGGATCAACGGCCTCGATTTCTCGATCCTGAACAGCACTTACTGGAGGCAGGCGGGCGACACGGGTTTCGACGCACGCGCCGACTATAACGACGACGCCTGGATCAACGGACTCGATTTCTCGCTGCTGAGCAGCAACTACTGGCAGCAGGGCGACGCCGAGGCCGCCACGGCGGGCCTGACCGTTCACGGCGCCGCGCCCGGGGCCGTGCAGCCAGCGGCCGCTGTCACCATCCGCGTTTCTCCAGATCCCCGAACCACCGTGGTCGGCCAGAACTTTTTCGTCGACGTCTACCTCGAAACGTTCGGAGCGCCGGTCGTCGCGGTGGACTGCTCGATGACCTTTGACACCACCTACCTTACAGGCGTGAGCATCGTGCCCAACCTGACGTACCTACCGGTTGGGTGGGGCATCCCCGGTTGCGACACGGGCCATTGCATCGGCGCAGGCACGGTGGAGTACCACCACAGCGTGACTACGGGCAGCTCGGGCACCACTCAGAACCCGCTCCCACTATTCAGGCTTACGTTCACAGCAGAGGCCCCCACCGTCGGCACTGCCCTGACCTTTGCCACAGTGATCGTGGCCGACGAGGGCGGTGTACCGCACTCGGTCAGCCTGGACCACGGCAACGTCATCATCCTGGCGCCGTCGCCGACGCCCTCACAGTCGCCCACGGCCACGCCGACCGCGACTGCGACGCCCACCAACACGGCGACGCCCACGTCCACGCCCACGCCCACCAGCACGCCGACGCGGACGTTGACGCCCAGCCGGACGCCCACCTGCACCAACACGCCGCCCATCACCCCCGTGCCGCAACCCAGCAAGACGCCCACGATCATCGCGGGCGCGCAACAGATCACGCTGCAGCAGGGCGTCAACGGCTACACCGGCTTTGAGGATACCTTCATCGATTCCTACTCGCAGCTCAGGAACTATGAGGTGAGCAGCCCCGACAACCAGCAGATCAAGCTGCGCTCGACCAGCGCCAAGGGGATGCTGCTGCGCGCCGACCTTACGGACGAGGGCATCCCCGCCACCGCGGTGATCGATCAGGCCTGGTTGACGCTCTATCCGACCTACGACGGCAACCCGATCAGCGTCTCGGTTTATGAGGTGCTGCACGATTGGGACGTGCGCGCCGCTACCTGGATCAGCGCCACGCAGACCACGCCCTGGTTCGCGCCGGGCTGCGGGAGCGTCGGCAGCGACCGCGCCGTCAGCGCGGCCACCACGCGCACCCTCTACCCGACGGTTGGCGACTATACCAACTATCCTTTTGACTTTGACGTGACCAGCCTGGTGCAGGGCTGGGTGTCGCATCCCGCCGACAACTATGGCCTGCTGATCTTTAGCAGCGACAGCACCAACACCGAGTACGGCTTCCGCGCGTCGCAGAACCCCGAGGTCGCCTACCGCCCGCGGCTGGTCATCCGCTACCGCACCGGCCCCACCCTGACGCCCTCACCGACGCCTCCGCCGACCGCCACGCCCACGGTGACGCCCACGCCGGAGGACACCGCCCTGATCCGCGGCCTGGTGTTCGACGACCGCGTGCCCAACGACACCTGGGATGCCGGCGAGCCGGGCGTGGGCGGCGCCACCGTGCAGTTGCTCGACCAGGTTAACGTGCTGCTGGACGAACAGGTGACCGGTACGGACGGCGCCTACCGCTTTGAGTTCCTGACGGCTGGCACCTACCGGGTGCGCGTCAGCCAGTTGCCGGCGGGCTATGCCATGGTCGATGACGCCCCGCGCGTGGGCAGCCTGCCCGGGGGCGGCACCTGGGTTGTGAACCTGGGCGCGCGCCGCACCAGCGGGCCGCTGCTGTATCTGCCGGCTATCCAGCGCGGACAGTAGTCCGCAGAGCCGACTCGTCATGCCCGCGAAGGCGGGCATCCAGCCTTGCGACCTGGGCGACTGGATTCCCGCTTATGCGAGAATGACGGGCAGCCCAGCGCACAGCCAAGCCGTCATGCCCGCGAAGGCGGGCATCCAGCGTGCGGGTCTCGGCGACTGGATTCCCGCTTGCGCGGGAATGACGATGTTATACCCCGGCCCAACCGAAAAAGGAGCTCCATGCGCATCCTTCGTCCCACCCGCCTCGTTCTGATCGCGCTGCTCGTGTTCGTGGCCGTGGGCGCAGCGGGCGCCACAGCCTCACCCGCCCCCGCCGCGCTGACCCGCCGCGACCGCATCGGTGTGGCCTTTGCACGCGTCGTGATCGAGGGCCAACAGATTGAGTCACAGTCACTGCACACCTATAACCTGGCCGCGCTGCAACTGGGCTGGTACTCGGACTGGAGCTATAACGCCCATCCGCAGCAGCCCGGCGACGTGGGCGACGGTCCGCTGCTGGAGTATGTGCAGTTGATCACGGTGCGCGACAACCAGTGGCCGCCCAACTGGTCGGCCATTCAGACGGCCGCTACCACCCGACGCGGCTCGCTCTGGATAATCGGCAACGAGCCCGAGTGTCCCAACCAGGGCAATCTGACCCCGCAGGTCTACGCCACGCGCTACCACGAGGCCGTCACCAACCTCAGGTCCTATGACTCCTCCGCGCGCTTCGCCATCGGCGGCGTCGTGGAGCCCACGCCGTTGCGCCTGCGCTGGCTCGTTGCGGCCATGACCTCCTACCAGACGCAGTTCGGCCACGCGATGGCCAATGACATCGACCTCTGGAACATTCACCTGCAGATCCTGCCCGAGGGCCCGGGCACCGTTGGGGCGGGCGAGCCGGTCGGCATCTCCTTCGTCCCCGGCGAGCCGCGCGAGTACAGCTGGGCCGACGCGGCCAACGTGGCGGTGTTCCAGTCGCTGGTGCGCGACATGCGCGTCTGGATGGCCGCCAAAGGCGAGCGCGCCAAGCCGCTGATCATCTCAGAGATGGGCGTCCTGATGCCCTCCTACATCCTGGTGGACGATGGATCGCTGACCGAGGCCGAGCGGACCGAGTTGGGCGACCGCCTGATCGAGCAGTACCTGACCCAGACCTTTGACTGGCTGCTGAGCGCCCGCAGCGCCTCCACCGGCTGCAGCACCGACGACAACCTGCTCGTGCAGCGCTGGCTCTGGTTCAGCCTCAACGACAGCTTTTACGACGAAGCCACCAACCCGTCGGGCTTTAACGGCGCACTGTTCGACTATCAGACGCAGACGCTGACGCGCTTCGGTCGACGTTTTGTGGCGTATCAGGCGCAGACACAGCGGCTGTTCCTGCCGTTGAGCAGGCGCTGAGCAGGGCGACGGCTGCGCCGCGCGTCGGCGCATCGGCTGATTGCCCTCGCGGCCGTCGTGTGTTACACTCGCCCCAAATGGTTGGGGCCAACCCGATGGACAACCGCGCCTATCCACTGATCGCCACAAAGATCCGCGCGCCGCGCCGCGGACCTGGTTTGCTGCGCCGCGAACGCCTGCTCGATCAGATACACGCGGGCATCGACAAAAAGCTGATCCTCATCTCCGCCGGCGCGGGCTACGGCAAGACCTCCCTGCTCGTTGATTTCTGCCACGACACCGACCTGCCGGTCTGCTGGTACACCCTCGACGCCAACGACGCCAACCCGCTCACCTTTATCGAGTACCTGGTCGCCTCGATCCGACAGCGCTTTCCCGATTTCGGCGAGCCGGTGCTCGCCGCCGTGCGCCAGCACCGTGGCCCGGTGGAGGCCGTGGAGCCCTTTGTACGGCTGCTGATCAACGAGATCGAGACGCGCATCGACCAGTACTTTGTGCTGGTGCTGGACGACTATCACGAGGTGATCGATGCCGAGGCCGTCAACGCGCTGATCGACGGCCTGTTGCGCTACCTGCCCGACCACTGCCACGCCATGCTGGCCTCACGCGGCATCCCCCGCCGGCTCACCCTCACGCGGCTGGCCGCGCGCGACGAGGTGGCCGGCATCGGCGTCGAGCATCTGCGCTTTACCCCGCGCGAGATCTCTGATCTGCTGCAGGCGCGCGGCGACACCGGCCTCACACCCCAGCAGGTTGAGACGCTTGCGCAGCGCACCGAGGGCTGGATTACGGGCATTCTGCTGACGGCGCAAGCCAGCAACTGGGCGGGCGCCACGCGCGACATCCTCGAGATCTCGGGCGCCAGCGGGGGCGTGTTCGACTTTATGGCCGAGCAGGTCTTTGCCCGCCAGACGCCCGCGCTGCAGAGCTTTTTGCTTGGCAGCGCCCTGTTCCATACGATGACGCCGCCCCTGTGCGATGCCCTGCTGAACATCACCAACTCGGCCGAGTTGCTGCAGAGCCTGGTGGCGGCCAACCTCTTTACCTTTCCGCTCGACGCCGAGGGCGTCTATTACCAGTACCATCAGCTCTTTCAGGAATTCCTCGTCGCCAAGTTCCAGCGCGACGACCCGCGCAACTACCGCGAGCTGAGCATCCGCCAGGCTGAGCTGATGCAACAGCGCGGCATGCAGGACGAGGCGGTCGACAGCTATCTGGCCGCCGAAGCCTTCGACCAGGCCGCCGCCGCGCTCGAGTTGGTGGTGCAGGATACGTTTGACAGCGGCCGCTGGGAGAGCCTCAAGCACTGGGCAGCCGCGCTGCCCGACCCGGTTCTGCAGCAGCACCCGCGCCTGCTGCTCTTTCAGGGCAAGGTACACTATGAGACGGGCGACCTGGCAAAAGCGGCGACCTTGCTGGAGCGCTCGTTCCAGGCCTACCAGGAGCGGAAGGATACGCTGGGTGCCGCACGCGCGCTGGTGCAGAGCGGCGTCATTCAGCGCATGCGCGGCCAGTTCCGCCAGAGCATCCAGGTCTCAGAGCAGGCCCTGGAGATGGCCGCCGGCCGCGACGCCCTGGTCGCCGTCAGCGCCATGCGCAACCTGGGCATCAGCGCCAACGTGCTCGGGCAGCTCGAGGAGAGCATCGCCCACCTGAACTCGGCATTGAGCATCGCCGAGGACCACGGCGACGAGGTTAATGCCGCCTATACCGCTCACGACCTGGGCACCGCCGAGCTGCGGCGCGGACAACTGGTCTCGGCGCGCCAATACTATCACCGCGCGCTCATGTACTGGCGCAAGATCGGCAACGCCAGCGCTTTGGCTGGCACGCTGGAGGGCCTCGGCGTGGTCCACCACTACCGCGCCGAGTACGTCGAGGCCGATGACCGCTACGAGGAGGCGCTTAACAAGGCGCGCCTGGCGGCCGACGCGCGCCTGGAGGCCTATGGCCTCGCCAGCCAGGCCGACCTGTACCGCGACACCGGCCGCTACGATCAGGCGCTGGCCGCCTACGAGAGCGCCCTCGCCGTGGCATCCGGCGCACAGGTGACCGAGCTGATCGCCTACATCCGCAATGCCACCGGCGACACCTGCCGGCTAAAGGGCGATCTGGTGCGCGCCGGACAGATCCTCACCGAAGTACACGACCAGCTCAGCGCCGCCGCGCCCGGCATGGACACGGGCTTGTGCGATCTCGCACGCGGCGCGCTGGCTTTTCAGCAGGGCGCGCTGTCCGAGGCCCAGAGCCTGCTGCAGCGCGCCCATGATCTGTTCGTGCGCATCGACGACCGGCGCGACGCCGGGCGAGCGCTGCTGTACCTCGCGCTGCTGGCCGTGGGCCGCGACGACGAGGCCGCTGTACGCGCCCTGGTCGCCGAGATCCGCAGCCTCGCTGACGCGCTCGGCTCGCAACAGTTCATCGTCGCCGAGGGGCCGCTGATGCGCCCGCTGCTGGACTATGTGCAGGCCAGGAGCATCCTCGACCTCGACGCTACGACGTTGCGCGCCCGTCTGGCTGAGCTCTTCCCCGAACAGTCGCCCGAGACCATCACGGCAGTCCGAGAAGTCCCGGTCGAGCTCGAGTTCCTGGGGCTGAACGGCGGCCGGGTCCTGCTGCGAGGGCAGGTGGTGAATGCCTGGGAGGCCACCGTGGCGCGCGTGATGGCGTTTCTGCTGGCCTCGCACCCCAACGGCCTGCGGCGCGAACAGGTGATGGAGATGCTCTGGCCCGAGATCAGCCCGGCCAAGGGCAACAGCCGTTTTTACTCGACCCTGCACAGGCTGCGCAGCGCTCTGGACAACGATACCGTCACTCAGGGCAACGGCCTGTTCCAACTCAACCCCACGTACGCCTACCGCTACGACGTGCGCGAGTTTCGCGCGCTGGCCCGCCTGAGCAGCACCGCCGAGGATCAGACCGCGCACCTCGCGCGCGTGCGCGCCATCGCGATGTACCACAGCGACTTTTTGGTCATCTGCGAAAACGACTGGGCTGAGAACATTCGCCAGTCCACCCGCCGAGAACTGCTGGCGTTGCTGCTGGCCGAGGCCGCCTACCACGGGGTGGGCGGCAACCTGCAACTGTCCGAAAGCTACTACCGCCGCGCCATGGCGCTTGACGCGCTCGACGAGCGCATCCATCGCGGGCTGATCTGGTGTCGCGCACGCGCCAACGACCGCGCCGGCGCCATCCACCAGTTTCAGGAGTGCCAGCAGTTGCTTGACCACGAGTTGGACGCGATTGCCAGTCCGGCCACAGTGGCCATCTACAAAGACGTGCTAGCCGGGCGCGTGCCGGCTGCGCCCCCTAACTGACCCCGTCCCAATCCCCTCCGGCACACGGTCGCGCGCGCTCTGCTCAGCAGCAGGTTGCGATATTGGCGCGACTCACGATATTATGTTTAGTGCCGTGATGAATCCGTGAGACGCAGTGTGTTATGCTACCCCCGTAGTTACAGGACGGAGGGACAGCGTGCAAGACTACAATTTCACCCTGGCAGAGTGGATGGAGTGGTTCATCTTCCCGGTTCTGGCATACGCTCCAGCGCCCTGGGGCGGTGGCGGCGGCGGCGGCTGAGATACGCCCTGCGCCTGACTTGCCAAACACATACCAGTAAAGGATGGTGAGTGATTATGCCGCGGAGCTACTGGACGATCGTGTACTACCTGTTGACGGCCTTCTCTCTGATCACCGATTTCACGCCGGCCCCCTGGGGCGGCGGCGGTGGCGGCGGCTGAGATACGCCCTGCGCCTGACTTGCCAAACACATACCAGTAAAGGATGGTGAGTGATTATGCCGCGGAGCTACTGGACGATCGTGTACTACCTGTTGACGGCCTTCTCTCTGATCACCGCTTTCACGCCGGCCCCTTGGGGCGGCGGCGGCGGCGGCGGCTGAGTTCACGAACTCCTCAGGCGAGCGTTCGCGCACCCTGTCACGACGGGCTGACTGCAAGCCCCCGTCGCAGGTGTGGCCAACGATGCAAACGCGCTCGCAACAGCCGATCGTCTGGCGGAGCCCCGCCTCACGGACTTTTGCACCCGCCTTGTGCGGGTCGCCACCAGAGTGCTGCACGTTGCGGGCTGGTGAGCGCAAAGCACCCAAAGCACAAGGCTCTCGCGCGTGACCCTTAGCCCAAACATAGGAGGAGCACTCCCATGGCATACGAGTCGCTACAGGCCGTCGTAGGCACGGCCATCGTCGATTCTCGCTTCCGCCGCAACCTGCTGGCCAAGCAGGCCGAGGCGTTGCAGGCGTTCGAGCTGAGCAGAGAGGAATCGGTCGCCATCTCGCAGAGCCGGGCCACCACAATCCAAGGCTTTGCGCAAGACATGCAGAGCTGGATTTCGCAGCACCACTCTGTGATGAACAGCCTCGGCTGACAACACAGCTATCATCTGCCCCCGTACGAACCCGCGGCACGCCCCCCCAGCCTGCCGCGTGTTCGCGTCTCTGGCGGGCGTCTCTCGGCGCCCAACGTTGACAGCGCGCCGCACACGGCTATGATTGCTTGGGCAGCGACCCACAGGAGGCCTGGAGGTTTGTATGGTTCGGCGCGTGCTGCAATTCATGAATGACGAGTCCGGCGGTATCGTCGAGGCAATCGTCACCATCGGGCTGCTGGTCATTATCGTGGGTGGGGTGATGTACGCCAGGAACGGCGGGCTGGCCGAGTTCGGCACGGCCTTGCAGAACTGGCTGTGCGAGCACATCCCCGGCGCCTGCAGTTAGGCCCTCACGATGTCACATGATCTGGGCGCAAGGAGTGGCGCATGAGCGGGTTACGCGGTCGCCCGGCCGCGGATCAGTCGGGCGCCAGTCTGGTCGAATGGGCGGTGGTCACGCTGATCCTGATCGTGGCGATCTATGCGATCTTGCAGGTGATCGGGCCCGATGTGCAGCGCCTTGTGGACCTGGCCGCGGCCAAGCTCCGCTAGTCGGCAGGGGCGCCGACCAACAGCTTGCATGGGACAAGGCAAAGGCCGTGGTCGCGACGACCTTCAGGATCATCGTCAGCGGCTGGTTGGTAGCGGTAGCGCTCTGGGACCGCGTGGAACAACGCATCCCCAATGCGCTTGTGCTGCCTGCTTTGGGCGCCGTGCTGGTATGGCGTATCTATCAGGCCATCCGTGGGGGAACGCTCGATCCGCGCATGGGCGCCAGTCTGGCGGGCATGCTGGTGGCCTGGGGCGTGGTGCTGGGTCTCTGGCGGCTGCACGTATCGGGCGGCGGAGATGCCAAGTTGCTGATGGTGCAGTTCGGGCTATTCCCCACCTCGGAATTCGCCCTGCTGCTGGCGTTTGTGGTTGTGGCCTGCGGGTTGCCACGCATCCTGGCCCGCCTGGGGCGCGCTAATACGCCAGCGTTGTGCTCACAGCGTCACCCCGACGCCTGGATGCCCGCACTCGCGGGCNNCGTCTGGTGGCTCTACTGACCGCCTAGAGCCACTCTTCCTCTTCGGTATCTTCCAAGCTGATCAAACGCCGGCGCAGGCCCACCATCACCGCCTCGGTGCGCGATGCCACCTGCAACTTGCCAAAGATATTGCCCATGTGCGCCTGCACGGTACGCGGAGAAAGGGTCAGTTCCTGCGCGATCTGCCGATTGCTCAACCCACGGGCCGCGAGCCTCAACACGTCGATCTCGCGGTCGGTCAGCGATTCGGCCTGCGCCTCAGCCGCCGTCGGCGCGGTCTGCCGCACGCGCGCCAGCACCTTTTTGGCGATGGCAGGGTGCAACACCGACTCGCCACTGTAAACCTTGCGCACAGCATCGATCAACTCACTGGAGCGCGCATTCTTGAGCAGATAGCCGGCCGCACCCGCTTCCAGCACGGCGAACACATAGTCGTCATCCTCGTAAGCCGTCAGAATGAGCACGGCCGTGCGCGGCGCCACCCGTTTGATGCCGCGCGTGGCCTCGATGCCGTTCATCACCGGCATACTGATATCCACCAGCGCGACATCGGGCTGCAACTGCTCCACCAGCGCCACGGTCTCGCGGCCATCGCCGGCCTCCGCCACAACCTTCAGGTCGGGCTCGCGCTCCAGGATTCGGCGCGTGCCCTCACGCACCATCGTGTGGTCGTCGGCCAGCAGCACGCGGATCTGTTTCTGCGTCTCGGAAGACACGCTCAACCTCGCTGCACGTTGCGGTTAAAATGGAACGAGCCCTATGTATCGCCGCCCACTGCGATTCAAAGGGCTCGCCCACCAAGGAGGAGAAGAAGCGCTGCTGCTCGCGCCGTACGAGAAACAGCCAAGGCACACGTCGCTATCGTCAGGTCGTCGTCTGGAAGCAAGTCGTCGCTCTCACTTCCACAAGTAGTATACGATGACTGCCAAATGCGTACATCGGCCAAATGGCGCATCGGGCCTAAGTATTTATACCTAGTTTGGCGCATCTCACCCCTCAGTCCGCTCGTGCTGAGCCGGTCGGTCTCTGCCGGCTGACGGGAGCACAAGCGACGACAGCGGCACTTCGATGGCCACCAGCGTGCCCTCGCCGGGCGTGGACGCGATGGTGGCCTTGCCGCCAAACAGCCGGGCGCGCTCGTGGATGCCCATCAGTCCCAGTTGGCCCTGGCGCGACAGCTCGCCCCAATCCTCCGGCGCGGCAAAACCGACGCCGTTGTCGCGCACCTCCAGCCGCACAGACTCGGGGTCGTACGCCAGGCACAGCTCGACATCGCTGGCGTGGGCGTGTCGGCGCACGTTGCTCAGGCTCTCCTGCGCCAAACGATAGAGCGCCAACTCGAACTCGGGCAGCAGCGGACGCGGCTCACCCTCGATGACCACGTTCACACGCTGCGAAGCCTCGCGCTCGCTGCGGCCGGCCAGAATCTCGAGCGAACGCGGCAGCCCCAGCTCGGCCAGCAAAGGCGGCCGCAGATCGCTGGTGAAGCGGCGCACCCCCTGCAGCGTGTCATCCACCAGATCGCGCAACTGCTCAAGCCTGACCCGCAGCGCGGGCGCCTCCTCAGCGGCCTGCTCCAGCTCGCGCCCCAAAACGATCAACTCCTGGGCCGTCTCATCGTGCAACTCGCGCGCGATGCGCTTGCGCTCGTCCTCCTGCCCATTCAGCACCGAGACGACATAACTCTGAATCGCCTCGCGCGACCTGCGCAGCTCCTCAACCATGGCATTGAACGCCACCTCGAGCTCGCGCACCTCTTCGGGCCCGGCATTCACCGATACGGCGCCGCTCAGCTCACCTGAGGCGACGCGCTCCGTCTGTTCGACCAGGCTCTGCAGCGGCGCCACCACACTTCGGCCGCTGATAGCCAGAATCGTCAGTGGCAAAAAGATGACCGCCGCCAGCAGCGCACTGACCAGCCGGAGGTACGGCTGTGCCGGCGCGATAATGTCGCTCCACTGCTCCACGGTCACCAGGCCCCAGCCATCCCAGGTCTCGTCGGCCAGCAGCGACCCCGTCAGATGGCGCAAAGGGATCGGCGCATAGCCCGACACGATGCGCTGGCCGTCGCTCGTCAGAGTCCGGGTGCCCACCTGACCATCCAGCAGGGCAACCACCGCGGGGTGCGCGCTATAGTCGGCCCCGATCCAACCGCCGTCGGGGTGATAGAGCACGGTGCCCGCCGCATCGACCAGGTACGCGAACCCCGATTCGCCCACCCGCACGTCATCAACGGGCTGACCGAGGCTCCCCTCATCCAATCGCCAGACGCCCAGCACGCAGCCCGCGAACTGGCCGCGCAGATCGTACACCGGCACCGTTACCGCAATGGAGGATCGATAGAGCAGGCTCTGGGTGTCACTCGGACGCTCCATTTCGCTGGCCACGCCGTCTTGCACACGAAACAACTGCGAGCGCACCGGGCGTCGCAGCCGACGGGCGCGTTCAAAAGCCGCCAGTCCGCCCAGGTCATCTCCCAGTTGCCCGCCCATTGTCACCACAACCTGGCCAGCCGGGTTGGTGATACTGACCTCGTCAAAGTAGCGCAAGATGGGGTCGTAACGGCTCAGCCAGTCCTGGGCGGCCGCAAGGTCACCACTGCGCACCTGATCGAAGACGGCCACCTGATTCAGAATCAGCACCGAGTCGGCCCAGTAGTTGGCCACCTGCTTGGCGGCCAACTGCACGAGCTCCGAGTCGCGCTCCTCGAGCAGCGTCTGCGTCAGCCCATTGAACGCGTAGAGGCCCACCATCACCAGAGCCCCCAAAAGGATAGCCGTGGGCAGCGCCGTGGCCAGGATCAGCCGCGCGCGCAGGCTGCCAGCCAGACGACGGCGCTTGCGCGCCACTGGCTGACGAACGCGCTCGGGCGTTTGGCCAGACGCTTGCTTAGCCATCTATGCTCGCATCCAGGAGAGCCAACAGAGCAGGGCGCACCCCCTTGACCTCACTCGGCGGCCGTTGGCGCAAGCGTCACGGCGACCGTGGGCGTGCCAACGGTCGTCGGCGTGAGGCTGGGCGATGGCGTGGGCGTGGGCAGCAGCCCCCAGTTGAGCTGCACCAGCGCCCTGTCACCATGCTCATAGTACTCGAGCGTCACCGTGTGGTCGCCCTCCTCCAGGACGACCTCCGCCTCGTGCCACTCCGCGGGCGAGTCGCGCCATTCATCGATGTACTGGTCGCCGTCCACATACAGGCGTACGCCATCATCAGAGATGGTCCAAAAGACATAGTGCCCCGCCGTGAAGTAGAGCGAACGCGACCAACGCACGGAAAAGTTGTCTGACGGCAGGCCAGGCGCCGGGGCATTCAGTTGCCAGTCGTAGCCCACCGTCTCGTCATCACGCACAAAGGCCGGTTTGCCCGCCAGGTCGGGGTTGGCAAAATACTCGCCCTTCCACCAGCGATACGACTCGATCTTGTCCCACGCCACGTGCACCTCGGCGCCGCCGCCAGCCTCAAAGTACTCGATGCGTACCTGGTGCGCGCCCTCATCCAACCAGATGTGTCCGGTGTAGGTCTCCAACGCGCTCTCTCGCCAGGCATCGATGACCGGCCGATCATTGACCCACACTCGCACGCCATCGTCAGCGCTGGCAGAGAAACGATAGGCGCCCTGCGACAGGATCACGGTGCGCGTCCAACGCGCAGAAAAGCGGTCCGCGGGCAAGCCCCGCGCGGGCGCCGCGTCGCCCCAGACAAAGCTGACCGCCGGGTCATTACGCGTCAGCGCCGGCTCGCCTGAGAGATCGGTGTTGGCATAGTACTCGCCCTTCCAGTCGGGGTAGAACTGGTGATACTCCCACCACACGCGCACCTGGGCGTTGTCCAGTCGGTCAAAGTACTCGACACGCACGCGGTGCAGCCCCGCGGTCAGGTTCAGATCGGCGTAGACCAGCGTCGCGTTCTGGTCGCGCCACTGGTCGATCACCAGATCTTCGTCGATCCACAGACGCACCCCATCATCGGAATAGGCGTAGAAGCGATAGGCACCCTGTTCAAACGGCCAAGCGCCGGTCCAGCGAACCGAAAAACCATCTACGGGCATGCCCTGCGCAGGCGCGCCGAGCTGCCAGTAATGGTCGATCGCGGGCTCCTCGCGCATCAGCACCGGCTCGCCGGCCAGCACCTCGTTGGGATAGTATTCTGCACGCCAGCTCAGGCCGGGCGTCGGTGTGAGGTCAGGCGTGGGACTGGGCGTGCTGCTGGCTGTAGGCGTCGCCGTGGGCACTGCCGCCCGCACGATGATGATGCGCTGCGCCACCAGCCGCCCCAACGCATCAACCGTACCCTCGGCATAGATCGTCTGGCCCGGCGCGATCTCGAAGGGGGTCACCTCACGCTCCTGGGCCCACATCACCACCACGCCTTCCGGCACGATCACCTGCTCGATGGCGCTCTCGCCCGGCTGCAAGACGATGATCAGCGCTCCGGGCGGATAGTCCTGCACGACGCCGATGACGCTGACCAGCGGCTGCGGCGTAGCGGAGGGCGGCGCTGAAGGCGCCAACGTCTGACTCGCCGAAGGCAACGGCGTCGGCGTCGGCCTCAGGCGGTCGCGCGCCACGCTCACATAGATGACGATCGCCACGCCAGCCACCAGCAGCGTCAGCGCAACCAGACCGATCAGTGCGGTACGCCAGTCAATTCTGTCTACTCTCATGGATAGCCTCAAGTGAAACGGGACAGGGCGCGACACGATGCGCGCCAGTCCTCGAATTCAGACGAATCGCAGCGGGATAGGGGAGAACAGCAACGCCAACAGCACCAGGCCCCCGATCGCCATCGCGACCTCGGCCCGACTCAACGGACTGACATTGTCCAGCGGCTCAACCTGCCGACGCGATACCAGCCAGAGGAGCGCCGCCCACAGAAACCAGCCCTGCCACCAGATACCCAACAGCAAAAGCACGCCGATGATTGGCGTCACCAGCGCGCGTGCCCGGCTGCCCAGCCAGGCCGTGATAATGTGCCCCCCGTCCAACTGCCCGACGGGGATAAGATTGACGCCGGTCATCAGCAGCCCGGCCCAGCCGGCAAACGCGAGCGGGTGCAGGTCGACATCGAGACCCCCCGACGGCAGGATGCGTCCGTACACAAGGGCCTTGAGCGCCAGATAGAGCAAAGAGTTGCCCTCTGCCCGATAGCCGCCCTCGGCCGGGACGGGACCCACCGTGGAGAGGCTCAGCCCGTACAGCAGGATGGGCACGGCGAACAGCAACCCGGCCAGCGGCCCCGCCAGCCCGATCAGCAGCATGGCCCGCCGATTCGGCGGCACGTCCGCCATGTTGATCACGGCGCCCATCGTCCCCATGGGGCTCAACGGCAACGGGATCAGATATGGCAAGCTGGTATGCACCCCCAGTCGCCGCGAGACCAGATAGTGCCCCAATTCGTGCCCCAGCAGGATGGCCAGCACGCTGGCGGCAAAGCCCATGCCCTCGCGCATCACCGGCCACAGCCCGTCCGCAGTCAATTCGACGCCCGACCAGAACAACGCATAGGCGAAAAGCACCGAAACCAGAGTCGCCAGCGCCAGAAGCGCGTGCAGCCAGATGCGCGGACGCGCCGGCGTCGAGGGCGCGCGCACCAACGTCAGCTCATCCCCACCCTCTCGACGACGCAACACTAACAGATAGCCACGCGCCTTTGCGGGCGGCGCCAGCCGGGCGAAGGCCTTCTCACTGTCGATCAGCAGACGCCCTCGCAATCGCAACGCTGCCGACGGTTCTGCGCCCAGGGTCAGGTCGTCCACAGCAAAGACGCCCTCGAGCAGGGGATTGATCCAGGGGAATCTGTCCAACGGGGGCGTGATCGTCGGCGCTTGATCGCTCATGGTGTCGCTACTATAGCACAGGAGACGACCTCTGACAACGCCGTAGCGACGACGCCCCCGCCTCTGGCCCGATACGTGCGCGGGCAATGGCGGCTGCGCGCGACTATTCGATGAGCAGGATGGGCACGTACAGCAGCAGGGTGATAAGCGCATCCAGAGCGGCCCACACCACAAAAACCCTGAACAGCGACTGATACTCCCGCCGGCGCAGGAGCACCCAGGACACCAACCCGGCGAGAGCAGCGATCAGCAGAGGGGCGAGCAGCACGAGCACACTGCTCAGCCAGGCAGGCAACCCGGGCAACTGCAGCAGCGTCAGCCAACTGGACTCGGTCGCGTACTTGAGCAACACATAGACCAGGATGCCCACGCCAAGCATGATCTGCGAGGCTCGGCGCTCCATCCCGCCTTCGGCGCTGATGACCAGATAGACCGATACGATGCCCAGCGGAATGGCAAACCACATAAAGGCGACCGGGAAAAGCGCCAATGACCCGGCCAGCGCCCAGACCACGGAAAAGACCGCCCCCAGCACATCAACCAGCCGCACGCGGTTCAGGTGCGCGCGCACCTCTGGGGCGGTGCTGGCATAGTAGATGTCATAGCTGCCAAAGCCGGCCGTGTCGATCCAGGCCAGGTGCACGTTCTGCGCGCCATCCACAGCCACCGACGACCAGAGCGAGGATCCGGTCGTCTTGCCCGCGATCTGGTAGCCAAGCGGCGCCCCCTCGTCCCAGAAGAGCATCACAATCTGCACAGTGTCGCGCGTGCGGCCCACCAGATTCACCGCCAGGGGCGTCGCCAACGCATCCAGGTGTGCATACGGGGTAGCCGGCAGGTAGGTCGTGCGACCGCCCAGCGGCCGCGTGCCCGGCAGGGCGAGCTGGCGCGTGTGGCCCAGAACAGCCTGCGGCGCGCCTTCGGGACGGTTGTCGGTGGGGATCAGCACCTGCACCGGCTTGCCCGCCAACGCGGGTTGGCCCAGCGGGAACGCGACATAATACGTCTCGGATGATGACTGCGTCAGACCGCCGCCGCGCCTCTCAACCGACCAGAGCAGATAGACCAGGTCGCCGCCGAGGCCGATCTCGGGGCCGCGCTGTACCAGCCCCGTAGCGCCCGGCACATCCGCCAGGCGCGTCGGTTCGGTCAGGGCGCGGCGCTGTGCGTCAAAAGTGGCATAGTAGACGGCGAGTTCGTCGGCGGCTGGTTCATCCATCCAGGCCACGTGGAGTTGTCCGTTGCGATCGCGCCGCACATTGGCCTCAGATACAGCCTCACGCAGGCGCACGTCGGCATCCAGCCGCTGCCCCGATGCGTCAATATGGGTGTGGTACAGCACAAAGCCGGGCGCTTGATCGGCCACCCACAACAGATCGCTCTCGCCCGAATCGGCCGTGCTCAGCGCAAACCCCACCACCTGCGTATCCGGGGGCGAGAGCGGCGCGGGCTGGCTGAGCAGCGCGCCCTGCGCGTCAAAAGTGACGTGCCACAGCTGATAGGTGCGGTCGACGCGCGCCATCCAAACCAGATGCGCGATGCCCTGCCCGTCGAGCATCAGCTCCAACTGGCTGGGAATGCCGGCCGGTACATCCAGTATGCCTTCCGCCACCACCTTGCCGGAACCATCGACCCGCGCAAAGCGCAACACGTGCTGGGCATCTTCCAGCGCCATCCAGACGAGCATGGTGCTACCGCTGCTGACATCGGTAGCTATACCGACGCGGCTGTTGATGTAGGTCTTGCCCACACGCACGCCACGGCTCCAGTCGGTGCTGGCGCGTTGGGTACGGTCCGTGGCGGCAGCGCAGCCCGCCAGCAGCGCGGCCGTCACGATCAGGCACAGCATGCGCGCGATGCGCGCTCGTTTTGCGGTCAACATACCACCTCGTGCAGTCAGCGCAGCCAACCTCTTTGTGCGCTGAGCGCAGTATAGTCGCACAGGGCTGCCGTGACAATTAGTGATGCCGTCACAGCGCAGAATTGCACGCACGCCGCGTTATGGTATACTGAGGCCCTTGTGTCAAGACGCCGGGCTGCAAGCACGCCGGCGTGAAGGAACGAACGAAGGAGTAAGATGGATCAGATTCAGCAAGATGTGATGGTCAGCATCGACTATCGCCTGCATTTGGGTGATGACGAGGTCGTGGACGCCTCCAAGCCGGGCGAGCCGCTCAGCTTTGTGCATGGTCACGGCCAGATCATTGCCGGCCTGGAAGCGGCGCTGGTAGGCATGAAACTGGGCGAAGAGCGCGATGTGGTGGTGGCCCCTGCCGACGCCTACGGCGAGCTTGATGCCGATCTGTACGACGAGCTGCCACGCTCGGTCTTTCCGCCCGACGTTCAGGTGGGCATGGCTTTCCGCATGACGACCGAGGATGGCCGCCCCGCGATCATCTATGTGGACAAGATCGAGGATGACACCGTCACGGTCAACCTCAACCACCCCATGGCCGGCAAGACGCTGTACTTTCACGTCAAAGTCGCCGGTCTGCGCGAGGCCACCGACGCCGAGTTGGCAGGCAGCTGCGGACATAGCTGCTCGAGCTGCGGCCACTCATGCGGCGAAGACGACGATTTCGAGGACGACGACGAGGATTGCGGCTGCGACGACGACGATGAGGCCGAGGGCGGCTGCTGCTGCGGCAACTAGCGCGCAGGCTGCGTGTCGGCCGAGTCCGGCCTTGCGGTTAGCCAGTTCGAGCGCCAGCGCGCCCCCCAGTGGAGCCGCTGGCGCTCTTTATCACAGGAGCAAGACGTGACAATCACCTGGTATGGCTACTTGCTCATCGGCGCGGCAGCCGTGGCTGCCGGCATCGTTAATGCGCTGGCCGGCGGCGGCACGTTGATCACCTTTCCGATGCTCACGGCCCTGGGCATACCGCCCGTGGCTGCCAACGTCACCAACAAAGTGGCGCTCTGTTCCGGCTACTTTGGCGCCACCGTTGCACAGGCTGAGCAACTCAAGGGTCAGGAAAGACGCCTGTGGTGGGTGATCCCCGCCAGCATCGTCGGCGGCCTCGCGGGTGGCGTCTTACTGCTGCGCAGCAGCGAGCGTTTGTTCAGCGCACTGGTGCCCTGGTTCATCCTCTTCTCCTCGTCCCTGCTGGCGGTCCAGGGAGCGGTGCGCAAGTGGGTGAGTGGGCGCAGGCAGGGCAACGCGCGGGCGCGCGCCAGCGAGGCCTGGGTGGCGCTGCCGGTCGCCATCGCCGGAATCTACGGCGGCTACTTTGGTGCCGGCCTGGGCGTCATCGACCTGGCTATGCTCGGCCTGACCCTGGATGACACACTGACGCGGCTGAACGCGCTCAAACAGGTGATGTCGATCAGCATCAACCTGGCCGCGGCCATCTTTTTCGTCTTTTCCGGACAGGTTGTCTGGTCCGCGGCACTGGTGATGGCCGTGGGATCGCTGGCCGGCGGCGCGCTGGGGGGTCGCCTGGTGGGCAAGATCAAGCCCGA
>DIVQ01000086.1 GCA_002423325.1 Anaerolineales bacterium UBA6128
ATGTGCTCGGCCACGAGGGTGGGTACGTGATGGCGCCGGCGCACAACATGCAGGATGACGTGCCGCCCGAGAACATTGTGGCGTGGGTGGAGGCCGTGCGGGCGCGGGAAACCTTGCAGCAGGCACAGTGAAACGTATACTGACTATACTGAGAATACACGGAGGCGACGCGTATGCGTCGCCTCCGTGGTTTCCTCAGTCGATGACCGTCGCGTCGATCCCGTTGGCCACCAGGTGCGCATCCAGCACCTGCGCGCCGGCATCTGCCAACGCGTGGCGCACGGTCTGCACGTGCCGCGGCTCGGCCACCGTGATCATGCAGCCGCCGCCGCCCGCGCCGCAGATCTTGCTGGCCTGCGCACCCGCGCGCGCGGCCGCGTCCATGATGGCGTCGATCTCCGGGTTGGTGACGCCCTCAGCCAGGCCGCGGCGCAGGCGCCACTCGGCGTCCACCAGGCGTGGGAACTCGACCATATCACGGCGTGCCAAGCAGTCACGCATGGCGGCAGATATGGCCTTGATCTCGCCCATGCGGGCGGCCGAATCGCTCTGCTTTTCAATGTAGGCTTTGAGCATGGCCCAGTTGGTTGCCGCCGACGAGTGCGGAATGCCGGCGTAGGACACCACGAGGCGCTCATTGAGCAGCTCGATGAGGTCGTTGCCCGCCGAGAGGGACTCGTGCTGCCAGCCGTCCAAGCCGAACCAGATGGCACCGACGCCGCCAAAATTGGGCGGGAAATAGTCCTGCTTGCCGGTCGGAATGCCGATAACCTGCGCCTCGATGTTGGCGCCGATATCGATGATCTGCGCGACTGACAGGCCGCGGCCGGTGAGCGTATTGAGGCAGTGTGACAACGCCATCAGCAGCGCCGAAGAGGCGCCGATGCCCGAGCCGGTGGGGGCCGCGCTGCTGACGGTGATGTCCAGGCCGGTCTGCGGGCGGTAGTAAGCCAGCGCGCGTTTGACGAGCGTCAGGCCCGCGCCAAAGTCCAGCGCGTCGAGCGAGGCATGCTCTTCGGCGTGGCGCTGGTCAGTCGAAAGGATCGTAATACGCGCGTCGTCGCGCGTGCGCACCGTCGCGGTAGCGCAGATGTCGATGGCTGCGTTGACCGTCAGACCGCCGCCCTCAAAGATGTAGAGCGGGTACACGTCAAGCGTGCCACCTGCCAGATCGATGCGCATCGGGACAACTGCTTTGATCTCCATGCATACTCCTGTCGTAGAGGTATCATAGCCAATCCATACCAGACTATGGCGCAGTGGATAACGCCACCCAGATGCCATAGCCATAGTAGAACAGCCCCAAGTCCACGCCGTGCACGCCGTCGACGTTGCCCAGTTGCAGCACGTTGCGAGCATCGTCATCCAGCCAGAAGAGACTCAGTTCGCAGGGCTCCGGCCCTTCGAACGACGAGCCGGTGGACTTGCCGACATACAGGCGCTGGTTCTGCTGGTAGGCGATGATGTCGTCCATACCGTCGCCGTTCACGTCACCCAGCAACCGTGGATAGCGGTTCTGCGGCCCCCACCACTTGAGCCCGTCGAGCCACTTGACGGCCGGAGCAAAGCCGCTGCCCGTCGACAGCCCCACATAGACGCCGTCGCCCGGCACATACCCTGCGATATCGTCCATGCCGTCGCCGTCGACGTCGCCTGCTGCGCGATGGGCGTTGTTGTCGCCCAGCCAGTTAAAGTCGTGGCTCCAAAGACTCTGCTTGGCAAAGGCCGTGCCGGTTGACAGGGCAACAATCGTGCCGCGATCGTCGCCCGGGTCAAAGGCGACCACGTCGTCCATGCCGTCGCCGTTCACATCGCCCAAGAGGCGCGGGTTGCGGTTCTGTGGGCCATCGTACTTGAACCCCACGAACCACTATGAGCTGGAGGTATAGCGGTCAGAAAGGGAAGCGATCTCCAGCGTGCAGGTGCGCCGGCCCTCTGACCAACCGGGACCCTCCACAACGACCGTGAACTCGTAGATGCCGGCGACGGGGATGAGCCATTCGAGCTCCCCCGTGCCGCTCAACGCCAGGCCGCTAGGCGCTGTTCCGGTGGTGTACCAGTGGTACTCGGATCCGTTGGGAGACAGTTGCTGCGAGTAGGGCATCCCCTCGTAGCCGGCAGGCAGCGTCTCAGGCTGCACATCCAGGGGCACAAACTCGCACACCGGCACCGGCGCAGGCGGATTGATGATCTCGTCGCAGCCCGGCACCATCCCGTAGTACCCGTCGGAGGAGCAGGGACGGTGCGGCGTCTCGGTGCTGGTATCGGGGCTATAGAAGGACCACGATACCGTTGCGTCAGTGATGGTTGTCTCACCTGCATACACGGGCAGCATGTAGGTGGCGGTGCAATGGTCGGGTGCGCTCTGCAAGCGCTGGTGGGAGAGTTCGTAGCCGTTGGACGTCAAGGTCCAGTAGACGGCGCCTGTGAACGCTCCGCTATCGCAGCTCGACGAGACAAGAGTGGGGTTCCAGACGGTCCAGTCGGACGGGAAGCGCATCCACACTATCTCCACATCCTCGCCATCTGTGGTGTAGGTCTCGACCGTAAAGTAGAGCGCCTGGCCCCATTTGCCAGGCTCAAAGCAGGCCTCGCCGCCCGTGGCCGTGGGTTCAAAGTTGACGCGGGAGCCGCTCAGGTTGGCCATGGCAGGCATGGGACGCAGGCTGCCCGCCAGAACCAGGGCCAGAAACAGACAGAAAGCACGCTTGGTCACCGTGCCTAGCCTCCTGTGTGATGTGGTGATGCCAAGATGCTTTGCCGAACTGTTCACGGGCCTGGACGGGCGACCATCCAGACGGACGCGGCGCCAAGCCATGCCGCCCACACGCGCAGAATAGCACACGCCAGCGAGCGCGCAAGCGAAGGGGCACGCTCGCGGGTGTACCGTTCAGCGCAGCAGGTCGTCCCTGCCGGGGGCCGTCTCGATAAAGCCGGGCGGCAGGGCGCGGCCGCGCTGGCGGGCGCGTGTGCGCGCGTCATCGAACCAGGCGGCCCACTCGGCCGGAGCGTCGGGGTTCTCGGCGCCGTGCGGGGTGAGGCGCTGGCGCACGCGCACCATCAGCGGCGTGTTGACCGAGGCGCCCGCCACGATCACCTGCCCTTTGCTCAGCGCAGGCAGCTCGAGCAAGAGGTCGCGTCCCACTGACTCGACGCTCTCGGCTACACGCGCCTGGTCGACGGGGTTGACGATGCGCATGATGCACTGCGTCATGCATTGCGAGAGCACGTCGCTGTCGAGCTTGCCCGGGCGCTGGCTGATGAGGCCGATTGAGACGCCGAACTTGCGCCCCTCGGAGAGGATCTGCTTGAGCACCTGGGTGGTAATGATCTCGGCGTTGGCGGGCGCAAAGTTGTGCGCTTCTTCGATGAGCACAAAGGCAGGGTAGGGCAAATAGTTCTCGTCGTCGTCTTTGGCCCTGCCCCGCTCGGTGTCTTTGCGCGCCTCAAACAGGCGGCGCATCAGCGTGGCGACTACGACTTGCTGCTCGCGATCCGGAATCTCGTTGAGCTGCAGCACGGTGCACTGTCCGGGGCAGAAGAGATCGCTCAGCGGGATGTTTGTGTGATCGTTAAAGATGGCCGAGTGCTCCATCACGCTGTTAAAGCGCCAGACGAGCGCGCCGATCGTGGCATCCACCTCTTCATTAGGGTCTGTAACCGGGCGGCCCGCCTCGCCCTCAAGCAGTGTGGTACGGAACTGGCCGCGCGTCCAGCGCTCGCCGTACTTGCGGCGAACGCGGTTATAGGCCTGGCCAAGCTCGTGGTGCATCTTGTCCGAGAGGTTGGGAAGCAAGTAGCGCAGGTCGCCGAGGTCGAGGGAGGAGACCCGCACCTGGATGTCCTGCGGTCGGATCACACGCACTACAGCGCGGTACTCGCCGTCCGCAAAGGCGGGGTTATTCTGCATCTCGCTGAGTGTGTCGTACTCGGCGTGCGGGTCGATGATGAGCACCGCTGCGCGGTTATGCGGCTGCATCAGCTCTTCGAGGATGACCCCGGCGAGGTAGCTCTTGCCTGCGCCTGTCGAAGCGATGATGGCCAGGTGGGTGCTGGTAAAGCCAGTGGCATCCAGCGCGATGGGTACGGCATCAGTCGGGCGGCTGAGGAGCGAGCCGATGTGCACGGCGCCGCGCTGCCCGGGCGTGGCACGGCACAACACCTCGCCGAGCAGCGCGTCGGGCGCGATATAAATGGGCGCTCCGGGGCGGGGCGGCACGCGCGGGTTCACAAAGCCGAGGCCCTCGTCATAGTAGCCGAGGATCGTGGCGGTGATCTGGTAGAGCTCGCTGTCGTCACGCGGATAGGCGAGCAGGTCTGCAACCGCCTGCGGCGGCACCGCCGGGTCCGACATAAAGGTGTCCGGGTAAAGACGCAGCGGGAGCCGCTGCGTAATGCGTCCCAGGATGGCGCGTTGCTGACCATCGATGGCAGCGTCATAGTAGACGAACTCGCCGTACTTGCAGCGCTGCTCGGGATCGGGCGTGACAAAGGTATAGTCCTGAGGCGTCTCGCCCGGGCCTTTGGTGGTGCCAATGGGAAGTTCGGACATGCTGATCCCTTCTATCTGGGCGAACGATCGCTGGCAGGCTCTTGCACGGTTGCAGCGGTGATGGCGCCGTCTGATCAGCCGGTGGGCAGGATGCGCGCCCGCCAGGCCACATTGGCACGCAGTACGTTGATCCTGGCACTGTCCGCCGGAAAAAGCGTGCTGAGCAGCGCAAAAGTCTGCTCGAGCAGACTGGGCGCAAGCGCAGACTGCAGACCGGTGAGCAATGGCAGGTACGCCATCTGCAGATGGCCATGCGCTCTGTGGAACGCGTCGATCTCGGCGCGCGCGAGTGCGCGCGCGCGCGCATCGGGATGCGCCGCGATACTGGGGACTCCCTGGCGTGCCTGCAAATGCGCGTCGAGCAGGCCCACCACCAGAATGGCCACCAGCGTGGCCTGCTCGGACAAATAGTCGGGGGCAAAAACGGCCAGGTCTTCGTGGGGCGACAGCCGCGGGCCCAGGTTGCCGAACTCGGGGTTCAGCAGCGACGTATTGTGAACCAGGCCCACGAGGCTGCTGCCATCCGCCGCCTCGATGGCCACGAACTGGCCAAAGCCATAGTCCGATGGCTCAGGTACGACCTCGGCCTCCCCTTTGGCAAAGACCTGGCAGACATAGTCGATATGCGAGCTGGCGCTGACAATCTTGCCGATGAACATTGGCCTACCTTCTGTTGCGTTTGCTGGCGGCTTTGCGGGCGTAGGGCAAATCTACGCCGTGCTGCGCGGTGAACTCTTGAAGCGTGCGGTAAAAGTGGTCGCGGTCGGCGGCGGTCAGCACGGCGACGGCGTCGGCGGTCTCAGCCCCGTACGGATAGCCGGTACCGACGACGCATTCGGCGCGCACCACGTCGAGGACACGCTCCAGCAGGCCGGCCTCGAGCACCCATGTCGGGACGTCCAGTCGCGCAGGCGGGTTGGCTGCACTGGTTTTGCAGTAGACCAGCAGGACGCGGTCATAGTAATCCAGCTCGGGGGTGGCCGCAAAGAGCCGGTCGTCGCGGGCGCACACAAAGGCTTCGCAGCGGTCGCCCCACGACATGGACCCGCCGAGCAACATGGCATCCGTAAGCGTGCTCGGGGGCGGGCAGTGCTCCATGTGTGCGACCAGCGCGACCAGATCACTCGCGTAGGAAGAATCCACAAAGCCTACGACGGGGATTCGCGTGCGTTCGGAGGCCTCCAGCAGCGCACGCACGACGCGGACGTAGCGCGCCTGCAGCTGAGGCGACATCTGCGAGGCGAACGACAGCACGAAGGATCCATCGAGGAAACAGACCGGCAAGGGATCACGCCGGGCGTGGCGCTGCATCGCCTCGATCAGCACCTGGCACTCGAGCTCAAAGCGGCGCAGGTTGACCTCGCGATCGGGGAAAGCCTCGAGGTCGTCCTGCCCATTGACCAGATCATCAGGCCCCAGCACCTCGAAGCGCAAGTCCTTGGTATAGTCGCCGGCTGCAGAGTGCGCATTCTCGTACCAGGCAACCTGTACCGCGCCGACGGGCACCGAAAAGTCACGGCTGGGCGCGATCTGCGAACCGTCCACGGCCACGGTGAGCGTGTCGCGCAGAATGGGGAGCGCCCAGGCGCGCGCCTGCTCGTGGTTGTGCCAGCGTGGTGCAAAGGGCCGCACGACGCGTTGGCCGGCCCGGCGTTCCGTCGTGGGGCGGGCGCCGGGGCGCGGTGTGTCGGACACGGCCGCGTGGATGGCGTCGGCATCCAATGACTCCAGACGTCGCAGAAACGCCTCAAAGCGCTGCTGCTCGTGGCCCGTGGTGCGCTGATAGCGCGCGAACACCTCGGCTTTGGTCTCCAGCGCATGCCAAACGTGGGCCTTGCTCAGCATCTACTCGGTCTCCACGCTGCTGCCGTGCTCGCCCTTGACGACGTGCAGCTGATTGCGCGCCCACTGCTCAAAACTGTCGTCGTGGCTGATGACGAACAACTGCGCAAAACCTTTGACGTTCATGATCTGCTCGGCCAGGTGGCCGCGCCGTTCGGGGTCCAGGTGGGCCGTGGGCTCGTCGAAAAAGGCGATGTCGATGGAGGAGGTCTCGCGCAGCAGGGCGAGGCGCAGGGCGAGCGCCGCGGCCATCTGCTCGCCACCCGAGAGCTGGCGGAAGGAGCGCACCTGTCCCTGTACGTCCAGCGCCAGAGCATAGTCCTCCGACCAGACCAAGCGGTTGCGATGGTCGGCCATGATGTCAGCGTACAGCTGCGAGGCCGTGAGTGAGATGCGACGGACGCGCTGCCGGGTGATCTCAGGGCCGGCCTGTTTGAGCAGCTCACGGACGCGCGCCACCAGCGCGATGAGACCCGCCAGTTCGTTCAAGGTCTCGTGGTGGCCGGTAAGCTCGCGCCGGGTCTTTTCGAGGATGCATATCTCTTCGCTGACGTCGGCGCGCCGTGCGCCGCGCGCCTGCTGCTCCGC
>DIVQ01000113.1 GCA_002423325.1 Anaerolineales bacterium UBA6128
GTCAGCGTCGTCGAGGCCAAGTTCGCCGTCACACTCGAGCAGCCGGCCGATCCCTTCGCCTACGTGCTCAACTATAATCTCACCGACGACGCCGACCTGGCAATCTACCTGACCTACGGCCCCTCGGTGGAGGGCTACGCGCTGGCGCCCGATGCCGCCGTCAGCTCCGGCGACACCTTTGAGGCCGTTCCCTACACCATCATGATGCTCTTCTTCTTTGTCTTGACCATGTCCAGCACCATGATGTTGCAGTCCGTCTCCAAGGAAAAGGAGAACCGCACCGCCGAGGTCCTGCTCACCAGCCTGCGACCGCGCGAACTGATGCTCGGCAAAGTCATCGCCCAGGGGGCCCTCGCCCTCCTGCAGATGGCCATCTGGCAGGGCGGCGCCTGGCTGATCACCCAGCAACGCCCCGCCCTGCTCGGCGTCGCCGATGCCTCCCAGTTCTCCGGCGGCTTTCTCGTCTGGAGCCTGCTCTACTTTGTCCTCGGCTACCTGCTGTTCGGCTCCGCCATGGCCGCCCTCGGCGCCCTCGCGCCCGACATCAAGCAGTCCAGCCAGTTCACCTTTATCGTACTCATCCCGCTCATGATCCCGCTGTTCATCAACCCGCTCCTGATGTCGGAGCCGAACGGCCCCGCCAGCGTGGCGCTCAGCCTCTTCCCGCTGACCTCGCCCATCGTGATGGCGGTGCGCATGGCCGGCACGGTCGTGCCGGTGTGGCAACTGCTGCTGGGGCTGGCGCTGCTCGCCGCCGCCGCCTACGGCCTGGTGGCGCTGGCCGGGCGCTTTTTCCGCGCCGACAACCTCCTCTCCACCAGCGCGCTCGACCTCCAGCGCCTGCTCAAAGAGTTCAAGCGCTGAAGCCCCGGCGCCCCCGCGAGACAAACAGAAACCGAGTTTCTCAAAGAAACTCGGTTTCTTCAGGGCGACAAAGCCTTCGCGGGCGTGATGGCGCGAGGGGACTGCGGCGGTAGAGGCACGCGCGCGGTAGGCATACCGCGACTATGGGCTGCCGCGCACGCGAGTACTCTCGCGCCGCGAGTACTCTCGCGCCGCGACTACTGTCGCGCTCTACCCTTCCTTCTTCCCCATCTCGCCAAAGCGCGCCATAATCCCCAGCGCCGGGTCCACCGGCACCTCGGCCCGCTGCAGGTCCTTGGGAATGCTGATCGTCGGCGCCGCCTTGATCTGCTTGCCCGCGAACTGCGGCAGCCAGCGGCGCTGCGCCTCCAGCATCTCGGCCGCCATCTCGCGCGTCTCCTTCAGCGTCAGCACTGCCGCCGTCAACGGGTCCAGCGCGCAGGCGTGCACGATCTTTTCCGGGTCGCCCTCCAGCCCCGCCTCCACCGTCATGCGCTGCACGTTAATGTTCGTGAGGTTGAGCGCCGCGCACTGCGACGGCAGGTTGCCCACGATCGTCCTGTGCAGCCCGGTGCGGTCCGCAAACATCGGCCCTTCGGCGCAGCAGTCAGCCGGCAGGTTGCCGATCATCCCGCCGTTGATGACGTTGCCGTTGAACTTGAAGGTGCGCCCGGTGACCATGGCCTCGATGATGTACGAGCCGTACTCGATGCTGCGGGGCGGCAGCGCGCTCGGCTCGCCCGCCAGGATGTCTTTGCCCTCGTACTTGTTCGCGGCGTCGACGCAAAAGTGATAGTAGGCGCCCGTCTCGCCGCCAAAGCCCGGCTCGTCGCAGTACAAGTCCAGCGCCTTCTGGTTCTTGCGAAAGTAGGGCAGGTACTCGGACAGGTGCCCGGTCGACTCGGTCATAAAGTAGCCAAAGTGGCGGAAGGCCTCGCCGCGGCACTTTTCGTTGACGTAGAACTCGGGCTGCTCAAAGCGCTCGCGCAGCAGCGGGTACAGGTCGCGCCCCTGGTGCTCGAGCTTGAGGAACCAGCCCATGTGGTTGATACCGGCGCAGATAAAGTCGACCTCGGCCTTGGGCACGCCGCAATAGCCTGCGATCAGGTCCATCGTGGTCTGCACGCCGTGGCACAGCCCCACAAAGTTGACGCCGGCGCTGCCCAGCGTCCAGCAGACCATCGCCATCGGGTTCACATAGTTCAGCAGCAGTGCGTTGGGGCACAGCTCTTTGATGTCGGCGGCCATCTCGACGCATACCGGGATGCTGCGCAGCGCGCGAAAGATGCCGCCCGGGTTCAGCGTGTCGCCGATACAGGTGTCTACGCCATACTTGAGCGGGATATAGATGTCGTGATAGTAGGCCTCAGTCCCGCCCACCTGGAAGGTCGAAATGATAAAGTCGGCGCCCTTGAGCGCCTCGCGGCGGTCGGTCGTCTTCCACACCTTGGCCGGCAGGCCGTTGGCCTCGATCACGCGCTGCACAAAGGCCTCCACCTGGCTCGTGCGCCGGGTGCTGGGGGCCATCAGGGCGAATTCGGTATCCTGCAGGCCGGGCGTGCCCAGAATGTCGAGGATGAGCGTCTTGCAGAACACGATGCTGCCGGCGCCGATCACAGCTACTTTGGTCATGGGAGCCTCCTATCGGGATGAGGTATGCGCGCGGGCCGCGGGGCGGCCCTGTGCTGACTGCGGGCATGTTAGCACCGCGCGGGGAGGATGTAAAGCGATCCTGCAGAGGCCGCCACTGTACACGGCGTGTGGGCCGACACAGGGGTCGGCCCCAAGGCGCACACGGGGGTGCGCTGCCTTTCGGCGCGGGCCAGACCGTTCACTACAGTGAACGATTGCGCGCGCCACCCCCTTGCAGGGCGCTCACATTTGTGCTATGCTATCCACGCTAGAACATATGTGCTATACGCGGTGTGACCACCCAGCACGATTGCGCACCAAGCGCCAACACTTTTCTGTGCGCGCGCCGCGTAACCCGTCCCTCCGCCCTGAGGCCTGACTCCCGTCATGATGGGGCGCATCAAGCGCGTAAAAATTCCGGTGGCGGCCTCGCAAGCGTTCGACTGTGAAAGGAATAGCGTGGCATGGCAATCGGCATTGATATCGGCGCGGACAGCATCGAGATCTGCGTGGCTCAGCAGGGGGCCGACCCGAGCACGTGGCCCACGCACGCCGTCCGTGTCACCCGCCCGGGGTGGGACGACCTGTTGCTCGCGCTGGTGAGGGGCGCGGCGCCCGACTGCGTGCCGCCGGTACGCAACTCTGTGGCGCTGGAATCCACCGGCTGGAACTATTCCGCCCCCATCGTGCAGTGCGTGAGCGAGCGTGGTGGCGCCGCGGTGCTGCTCGTGAACCATGCCCAAACGCAGCACCTGCGCGAGATCGCAGTCTCGGGCCAAAAGACGGACCACCACGACGCCCAGGCGTTGGCGTACTGCGCGCTCGAGTACGAGCGCACCGGCGTATGCCCGCGCGGCTGTCGTCTGAACCCGCAACTCGACCCCTGTGCGGACCTGACGGCCAACCTGCGCTTCACGCTGGCGGCGCGCGCCCGAGCGGTTACGGCGCGCACGCGCTGCGTCAACGTTCTGCGCTCCTATGCGCACGGCATCTGGCCGTCTCTGGATGTGCATCTTGGCACCTACCTGCGGGCGCTGAGCTTACCCGAGCCCGCCGCCACACCACGCCAGCTCGCCGAACTGCTGGCAGCGCTGGAGGCCGCTCCGCCCCCAGTCGGCCATCCCTTCCGTACCGGCATCACCCGCAAGAACCTGCGCACGCTCGTGGCGGACGTGCAGAACGCGCCCGAGCCACAGCCCGCAGCCGTGGCCGCCATCGTGGCGCAGGCCGCCGAGCTCGCCTTGATCGAGCCCCGCCTTTCCAGCATCGACGCGCAACTGGCGCTGCTGGTCGATGACCCGGCCATTCGCGACGTGACGGCGCTCTGGCGCGGGGTGCCGGCGGCGAACACACAGGCCATCGCTACGCTGCACGCGGCCTGCCGCTGCCATGCACCAGAGTTCAGCCCCAGCCAGTTTCGCGCGGCGGTGGGCTGCCACCCGCTGCGCCACGAGTCGGGAGACAAACGACGCACGCGCAGCCCCAAGAGCGGCTACCGACCGGCCACCGTGGCGCTGCACTTGTGGGCGATGATGCTGCTCAACTCGCGCATCACGCCGCCGAACGTCGTGCGCGCATACTTTCACACGCTCAAGGAGGCGCACAAGCAGAACTGCCTGTCGAGCACCCGAGGCAAACTGGCGCGTGTGCTCTCGGGCATCGCGCGTACACATACACCCTACCGAGGCCCCGATGAGAGCTGAGTATCGCCTGTCGCGTGCGGCCGTGCAGACGCTGATGGCGCTTGGCGAGCTCGCCGGCAACCCGCCGTTGCCGGTGTCGATGAGGGCGCTGGCCGCGTTCCTGGGCGTCTCGAGCGCGTGGCGTTCGGTCGGGGCGTTGTGCAAGGCGCAACTGGCGCGCGGCCCCGGCGTGCTCTGCCCCGGCATCAGCCTGACGCCCGACGGCCTGCTGTGCTACCGCCTGATGCGGCGGCACCCATCACCCCGGGAACGCCGGCGGGTTGCGAGCGCTTTTCTGAACGAGCGCTCAGGAGGAGGTTGAGAGAGGGGAAGACTGTGATGCAGCCCACCCCGTCACCCCCGCGAAGGCGGGGGTCCAGTGCGCGCCCCTGTGCTGGATTCCCGCTTTCGCGGGAATGACGAAACGGCCTGCGCGGGCATGACGCAGGCGACTACTGTCGCGCCACATACCGGTCAAAGAACGCCACCATCCGTTCGATGAACAGTGCGTCCTGCTCGCCGCGAAAGGTGTGCGGCGTGTTCTGGTAGCGGTAATACGCCACGTCCTTGCCCAGCGCCGTCAGGTCGGCGTAGGCCTGCGCCGACCACTCCGGCGGCACCGTCGCGTCCTGGTCGCTGTGGTGAATGCTGATCGGCGTCGTGATCTCTGCCAGATAGGTGCTCGGCGAGATGCGCCGCAGATCCAGCGCCGAAGGGGCGTCCGGCTCGCCGGCGGGCGCGTCGTCGCCTCGTTCCGCGCGCCAGATACGCCGCTGGGCGATGTTGATGGCCTCGTCGGCGTTCATCGCACCGTACAGCACCGCCGCGTCCACCGCGGCGGAGACGGTGATCACCCGCCAGGTGATGCCGCCGCCCATGCTGTGCCCCATCACCCCGATGCGCTCGCCATCGGCCGCCGCCAGTACTGCTGGCGCCGCGAGAGGCCCCTCGCCGCCAGTATTGCTGGCGCCGCCAGTACCGCTGGCGCCGCCCTGCACCAGCGCGATCAGGTTCAGCACGTCGATCGCCATCCCCACGTGATACGCGTTCGGGCCGCTATCCGACGGCGGATAGTTGCGCAGGTTGGGGTGGATCACCAGATAGCCCGCCCGCGCCAGCGCGTCGGCGTAGCGCGTGGTGTAGGCGAGCGTCTCGTAGACCGCCGGGTCGATGTAGCCGTGCAGCACGATCGCCACGGGGAACGGTCCGTCGCCCACCGGCGTGTTCATAAAGCCGTGGATCCAGAGGCCGTCGCTTTCGTAGCGCACCAGGTCGCGGGTGAACTCGGGGCCGGCGCCCAGCGACTGCACCACCTCGAACGCGCCGCCGCCGTAGGTCCGCGCGCGCAGGTCAGCAATGGTGAGGCCGGCGTAGGGGTCCGGCGTCGCGGTGGCGGTGGGCGGGAGAGGAGTACTCTCCTCCGCCGTCGCGCTGGGGGTCACGCTGGGGGTCAGAGTGGGAGTGGTGCTGGGCGTGGCGCTCGGCGCCGCCGTGGGTGGGAGAGGCGTGCTCCCCTCCGAGCTGCCCGGCGCACGGCAGCCGGCCAGCGTCAGCACGAGAACGCAACACGCGAGGGCCGCCCCGCGCATGGCGCGGCTCCTCGCGTGGATGACAGGCCTGTGCGGTTGCTGCGGCTGACCCGCTGTGATGCCACGCGCCGCGGGGCGCTGCCCGCGCATCACCGTTCGGCCTCTACCGGGTTGCGCAGCACGCCGATGCCGTCGATCTCGATCTCGACGACATCGCCCGGCTTGAGCCAGACGGGCGGCTTGCGCGCAAAGCCAACACCCGAGGGCGTGCCGGTGAGGATGACGGTGCCGGGCAGCAGCGTGAACTGGTCCGACAGGTACGACACCAGTTGGTGACACGAAAAGATCAGGTCATTGGTGTTCGAATCCTGCATCGTCACGCCGTTAAGGCGCGTGCGCAGGCCGGCGTTCTCGGGGTCGACGTCCGTCTCGATCCAGGGGCCCAGCGGGCAGAACGTATCGAACGACTTGCCACGCGCCCACTGCACATCGAGGCGGCCCTGGCAGTCGCGCGCGCTGACGTCGTTGGCGCAGGTATAGCCGAGCACATAGTCGAGCGCCTCGTCCTCGCCCACGTGGTGCGCCGTCTTGCCGATGACGATGGCCAACTCGCACTCGTAATCGACCTCATTGGGGGCCGAAAGCGGCAGCAGGATCGGCTGGTTCGGGTTGCAGAGCGCCGTGGTGGCCTTCAGAAAGATGACCGGGCGCGCCGGCAGCGGGCTGTTGCTCTCCGCGGCGTGCAGGCGATAGTTCAGGCCGATCGCGATGATGTTGGGCGGATCCACCGGCGCCAGCAGCCGGACCTCGTCCAGCGGCACGGTCTCGTAGGTGAGTTGCCAGGCGCCAAAGATATCGCCCTCGATGCGCCGCAGCGCCTTGCCGTCAGAGATCACCTCGCCATAGTAGCGATCGCCGGCCTGTTCGTAACGTGCAATCTTCATCCTGTCCTTGCTCCTCTGATATACGGGTGGCGGCGTCGCGCCGCGTACTCTCGATCGGTGCGCGCGTTGCGCGCCGCCCTCACGCCCCGGCCGCGCGTCCGAGCCGCAGGCTCACGAGCGCGGCAGCGCCCAGCACGCCGGCATAGTTCTGCAGCGCCGACATCTCGATGCGCAGATTGCGGCGCGCCGCCGGCAGCGCCGTGCTCTCCACCACCTGGCGCACGGTCTCCAGCCCGGCGGGCCAGGCAAACGGGATGGTGCCCCCCAGCACGATCAGACGTGGGTTAATCGTGTTGGCCAGATTGGCCAGGCCATAGCCCAGGAAGGTGAAGGCCTGGTCCAGCGCGGCGCGCGCGGGCTCATCGCCGGCGTGAGCCTGCTCGATCAGCAGCTGCGCGCCGGCGTAGCGCGCGGCGGTCTGCTCCGAGACCGCGCCCGCGCTGATGTGCGCGCGCCCGTAGAGCTCCTCGGCTACCACGCTGAGCGCCTTGGCCGAGCAGTACATTTCGAGACAGCCGTGCGAGCCGCAGGAGCAGGCCAGCCCCCCGGGCACGATCACGGTATGGCCGATCTCGCCGGCCGCGCCGTCGCCGCCCTCGTAAAGCGCGCCGTCCAGGATCAGCCCGCAGCCGATGCCAGCGCTGACGAACACGCCCGCCATCTGGCGCATCCCGCTGCCCCCACCCGCAGTATACTCGCCGAGTGTGTTGAGGTTCGCATCATTGTTGACGAATACGGGCAGCCCCAGCGCCGCACCCATCTCAGAGCCGAGCGCCACGCGGTTCAGCATCTCGAGGTTGGGGCAGGCCACCACCGTGTTCTGGTCGCGCTCCACAATGCCGGGAATGCCCACCCCCACGCCCAGCACGTCTTCGCACTCTATGCGCGAGCGCTCAAGCAACTGCTGTACGGCCTGCGCCAGGGCCAGGCCGGGGGGCAACGGTCCCGCCAGAACCGCATCGGTGTCCATGCGCTGGTAGGTCACGATCTCGGGGCCATCGCCGGCTACCAGAGCCAGCATGCACTTGGCCGCGCCTATATCGACGCCCAATCGGTATTCCATGGTGCCCTCCTTTCGCGCGTCTGGAGACTGATTGTAGCCGCTGCCGAAGCAGCCGGCAAACCCGCGCGCTACGCCTGACGTCGGCGCCAGCGCGCGATCAGGCTCTCCGGCGCACCCGTCTCCGCCAGGTAGGCCAGCAGATCGGCACGCAGGGCGGCCATCAGATCGGGGTGCCGCTGCGCCACCGAAACCTGCTGCTCGGGCGCGTTGGCAATGTCGAACAGCAGATCGACCGCCTCACCCTCGTGCGCCTGTTTCTTGGCGATGCCGTCCACCGCCAGGTCGGGCCCGCCACTGGCGCCCTCGTCCGCGGCGTACAACACGGCCGCATAGCCGTCACGCACGACCGTCACCGGCACGCGCGCGCCGCCCAGGTATGGGCTGCTGACGGCGTACGCGCGGTGCTGCTCAGCCTCGCCCCTCAGCACCGCCGCATACGAACGGCCCTGCACCGTGTCGGGAATCTCGACGCTGGCGCACTCCAGCAGCGTGGGCATCAGGTCCAGCGGCTGCACCAGAGCATTGGTGCGGCCCGCCCGCGCGCCGGGGTAAGAAACGATCAGCGGAATATGGTTGATCTCTTCATACAGCGGAATGTAGCTCAGTCCGCCGCTTTCACGAATCAGCGACTTGCCGATGATGCCATGTTCGCCGTGCAGAAAGCCATGGTCGGTGGTGAGTACCACCACGCTGTCCTCGAGCAACCCGAGATCCTGCGCCTTGTCGAGCAGCCGTCCCACCCAGCGGTCCACCAGTGTGACCTCGGCCGCGTACAGCGCACGGCAGTGCTTGAGCTCGGCAGGCGTCAGAAAGTCGGTGTACCAGTAACGGGGATAGTCCACCACCTCGCCCGCATAGCCGGGGTCGTACATGTCCACGTACCACTGCGGCGCATCCCAGGGCTCGTGAGGATCGAACGTGTCGACGTACAAAAAGAATGGGCCGCGCTGGTAGTTGTCCTCCAGCCAGTCGCTGGCAGCCGACATTGTGCGCGCCACAAAGCGGTCGGCCTCGTGCTGCCAGGGCGCGATGTTGCGGCGATGCTGCTGCTGAAGGCGCCGGGCGCCGCGCACCTTGGCCGGATCGCAGGGATAGGGCGCGCCGTCGGGCGCGGTGCGCCAGCGGTCGGTCTCTTGCCCGCGGATCCACTCAAAGCCGTCAAAGCCGCGGTCATAGTGGTAGCCGTTCTCGAGGATGTGGGGGCAATCGCAGACCATCATGCTGGTGAAGCCCTGTTGCCCGAGCACAGCGGGCAGCACCACCTCATCCGGAGCGAGTGGGGCCCAGTCCGTATAGGTAGCCGTGTAGCGCCCCGTCAGGACGTCGCGCCGATTCGGCACGGTTGGAAAGCTGCCCGAGTAGGCGCGGTCAAATACCAGCGAGCGCGCCGCAAAGCGGTCGATATTGGGCGTGCTGATCCATTCGTTGCCGTAACAGCCCAAGTGGTCGCGCCGCAGCGTGTCCGAGATGATCAGAATGAGGTTCATGCTTGCTCCTTTATCAACGCGAGCAGGTCCAAGCCAAAACGGCGGGCGCGCCCTGCGGCTGATAGGCCTCCACTGCGTCCATCAGCGCGCGCAACCCGGATGTAAAAGCCCGCTCGCCCTCGTCATCACTGATGCAGGCGGTGCCCATCTCGGTGATGCTGAGCACCAGACTCTCAGGGTGCGGGTCGCTGCGTAGCAAATCAAGCGTATAGTCGCGCACCTGGTCCGGCCCGTACCAAAAGATGGTCTCGGGAAAGTGCACCCAGATGATGGTCTCGGGGCCCCAGGCCGCACGCGCGTCTGCCAGCGGGAAATCGCCCACCGGCGGCGGCGTAAAGGCCTCGATGATCTTGCAGCCGGTGCGCTTCAGCACCTGGGCATAGCCGCGCAGATTGGACGCGTGCGCGTGCAACGCGCAGAGCTTGCCGGCGCCCTGCAACACCGGCACATGCTTCTGGAAAAAGGGCAGCGTGTGCTGCTCGAACTGCGTCGGGCTGTAGTTGCCCTCCAGCGCCCCAAAGGTCACGATGCGCGCGGGCGCCTGAGCCAGCAGCAGCGCCATGCGCTCGGCGCGGCGCTCAAGCGCCGCTACCAGCCGCTCGAACTCGGCTGCATAGTCCAGTTGCGCATAGATCCATTCCTCGAGGCCGGTATAGATACCGAAATAGTTGCGCGTTTCATCGTACGGCGCGCCAAAAGAGCCGGTCTCCCAGATGACCCCGTCCTCTCCCAGGTCGCGCGCCAGGTTGTGATAGAGCGCACTGTCGGCGTGGTAGACCGTGTCATCGATCATGAACACCACGGCGTCAATGTCCGCGGGCTCCTTGATCAGCCCGTCGATCTGCACACTGCGGCTGTTCGTGTCTATCCGCTCGACCACGCGCCGCGTGCTGGTGTGCACCGAACCCACCGGCGTGTGGTGGGTGACCGTGGTGATGTCGCCGTGGTGGCGCGTCTCGGTCCAAACGTGGGGCGTCTCGTACCAGAGCGTGGAGCGTCGGCAGCACAGCCCCATGCCGCGGTTGCGCAGTTCGCGCGCCAGCGCGCCGCGCGGGATCTTGTTGTCGTAGGGGAAGAAGGGCACCCGCTCCGGCACCCGGCCGGACAAAACGGCGTTGAGATTGTCGATTGCGCGCATCGCGGACCTCGTGGACGAATTCCGATCGCACCGGTCAGGTCATTCTAGCCAGATGCGGTCTCTGAGCAAGATGGCGATTCCGCAGGTGTGGTCAGTTATGGCTCGATCTCGGCCACCGAGCCCAGTATGCGGCCGGGCTGGTAGGGGAACCGGGCCACGTCCTCGCGCCGCGTGACGCCGCTCAGCACCAGGATCGTGTCCATGCCGCTCTCGATGCCGGCGACGATGTCGGTATCCATACGATCGCCGACCATCACCGTTTCTTCCGAGTGCACCCCCAAATAGTTCAGCGCGGTGCGCATCATCAGCGGGTTGGGCTTGCCCACAAAGAAGGGGCTCTTGCCGCTGGCGCGCTCGATCAGTGCCGCCATCGCCCCGCAAGCCGGCACCACGCCGCCCTCTGATGGACCGACGGGGTCCGGGTTGGTGGCGATGAAATGCGCGCCGGCCGCCACCAGGCGGATGGCCTTGGTGACGATCTCCAGGTTGTAGGAGCGCGTCTCGCCCAGCACCACATAGTCGGGCTGGTGGTCGGTGATGACATAGCCCGCCGCGTGGATCGCCTCGGTCAGACCGCTCTCGCCGATGACGAACGCCGTGCCCTGCGCTTTCTCCAGCGCGACACGCTGTGACTGCAGAAAGCGCGCCGTGGCCAGCGCCGAGGTATAGATGCGCTCGGCGGGGATGTCCAGCCCCGAGTTCTGCAGGCGGTGCGAGAGGTCGCCCGCCGTGTACATCGGATTGTTGGTCAGCACCAGGTACTCGGCGCCGCGCGCCTTGAGCCGCGCGACAAACTCATCGGCGCCCGGTACCAGTGCGTGACCGCGCACCAGCACGCCGTCCATATCGATCAAATAGTTGCGTACACTAACCACGGGTCCTCCTTCGTCCACGGTCTAATATCACTCTGACGCGCCTGTTCTGCAGGTACACCTGAACCTGCGCCGCTGTGATTGTACCATACTAGCATGCCACCTGCCTTCTGCCAAGCATTGTCTGCCTTGACAACGCGCCAACACGTATTGTCTTTCTGTCGAACTGTCGAGTAGCACCGCACACGTGCTGTCCAGTGATTGCCACAGCTTGCTCAAGATGGCGGACAGCATGACACTAAGGCGTGTCGGCAGGCTAGCACTGGTCGCGCTAATACTGGTCGCTGGACTTTCTACCCCAAAGCCATCTAGCTTGGCACAGACAATCCCTGAACCCTATCTGTACCCCTTCCCCTTTGGCATGCCGTCCTCTGGTACTGTGGGCAGCGTTTTCGCCGAGAGGGTGGACTATGGAACGCACGCCGGGATCGACATCAACAACTTTTCAGCGCCCCTTGGGACAGTTCCTGTCTATGCTCCGTACGCCGGCACTGTAGCCAGGATCTACGATGCAGGATATCGTGAGGTGCCGGCGACAGACCCGGACGCCGTTCAGCTGTGCCTGAGGCACGAAAATGTTCGTGATGCGACCGGTATGGTGTGGACAGAGATCTACACTTGGTATCTGCACATGGCGAACAGCAACGGCTCAACGTCCTACCTCAGCTCCTGGCTAATGCAAGGGGCCGCCGTCAAGAAGGGCGACTTGCTCGGATTTCAGGGCAACAAGCCCATATTGGGAGACCCGTTGAATCACTTGCACTTTCAGATCCAGAACACAGACCTCAACACGTACTACAACCGTCCCGATGGCCATGCCATAGACTACGCTCCCTTCCTAGGCGCTCCGGCCAAGGGGACCACGGTTGTCGCTGATGGCCCGACGTCGCCTTCTTCCAACGTCGATGTCGTCCTCATCATCGACGAGTCCGGTAGCATGGAATGGAACGACCCACTTGACAAGAGGAAGCAGGCTTCAGAAGCGTACCTCAGCGCTTCGCTGCCCGACGACTGGCTGGGCGTGGTGGGATTCGGCACCACGGCCCGGGTGCTGAAGGATTTGCGCAGAGTAGGCACCTACGCCTGGCTGATAGGCGCAGCGACAAGTGCCATAGACAGCGACGGGGGATCGACGAACATTCGGGACGGTATCAATGCCGGATACACCGTTCTCGACCAGGGGGCAAACACATCTCGCGGAGCAATCCTCCTGACCGACGGGCTTCATAACGAGGGCGTGCTGGGTACCCCATGGCAAAGCTACGTGTCTCGCGGCTGGCAGATATATACATTTGGCTTTGGCGATGCTGATATGAGCCAGCTCGGCCAGATCGCCACTCAGACAGGGGACCTGTCGTTCACGGTCGAGGACGTGTCGGAGCTGCGGTGCCTGTTTTCTGCACTTCGCGCGAGGATCGCTGGAGTGGATCCGCCGCCCTGTGAGCCAGTGGTCGTCCTGCCCAATCGCTCCATTGAGCTGCAGAGCGACGTCCCTCCAGGACAGGGCACCGCTACCTTCACCACGAGCTGGATGGACAGCAGCAGCGACATTCGCACGACTCTGCAAGCGCCCTCGGGCCGTGTGATCGGCAGAACCACGACAGCCGCAGACGTCCGACACACCCTGGGGTCCAACCACGAGATCTACACCGTGACCAACCCCGAGCCCGGCCGGTGGCAGGTGTCGCTATGCGGCCTGAACGTTCCCAGTGCGGGGCTGGAGGCCATCTACGGCATGTCCTCGGTGCCGGCCGCGCCGGGGAATCAGAGCGTCTGGTTTGAGTCCTCGCCGCCTCTGACCGCGCCCGGCTCTACCGTGCCGCTCAAGTGGGGCGTCGCGGGCGGCTCTGCCTGCAGCGACACGTACGTGCGCTGGGATGTCGTGGACCGCGGCATCGATGGCCCCTACGCTCACCGCACAGCCTCACAGAGCAGTGGCTCGATGAGGTACTTTTACGAGTACGTGGACGTGCCTGCAGGCGCGGAGTCGGTCTGGGTGCAGGCCTGCGCGGTGATCGACGGCAGCCTGTATCGCAGCACCCCTTACCGCGTCAAGACCCTGAGAGCAGTTGATGTGGGTACGGCCGCCTACAACTGGGCAACCGACGGCACTCACTGGTACGCAGAGAACACCATCCCCCAGAACTTTACTACTACCAGGTGGGCGGGACCACACGCACTTCCACACGCACGATCTCGGGTACCTCCGATGACTGGCTGTACCAGACAGAGCGTGAGGGCATTCAGCGCTTTTACTGCTGGCTGAGCTCGGGCGCGGACTCGTTGACCATCGATGTGCAATTCCACCTTGCGAAGCTGGTCGACACAGTCGATCCGGGTGAGCGTGTGTTCAACATCCGCCTTGAGCCCGGCACGCCTAACGAAGTCGTGCTGCGCAACGTGGATGTCTGCAAGGCCGCCGGGCGCAACACAGCCTACATGCTTCCCGCGCGCGTGACTGTCGAGGACTATGCGCTCAACATCAACTTCGAGCCGGTCCACGGCCAGACCATGCTCGCCGGAATCAAACTGTAGGGCGTGTTGGCCGGGGCCAGCGTCAGACGATCGTGCAGGTGGCCAGTAGCGCCGACGACACTTGGGTCGCGAACGGCGTCAACTGGCCGCTGGAGCCGCACCTGATCATGGGCGGCGCAGGCCAGTACCATGTCGGCTTGCGATTTCCCTGCCTGCAAGTCCCGCGCGGCGCCACGATCAACAGCGCCAAGCTGTGGGTAACGTCCGTCCTGGATACGGCCGCGCCACTCGACGTGTCCATCTATGCGCACGCCATTGATGATGCCCTGACTTTTCCGGCGGCAACCTGGTCCCGAGCAGGCCGCGGTCGGGCAACCGCGTGGCGTGGCAACTGTCCGGGTCAACGCAGTGGCTGGCTGGGCGTGCTGTCTCGCCCCCGGATCTATCTAGCGCTATCCAGGAGGTGATCAACCGTCGAGGTTGGGTTCCAGGCAACGATCTGGCACTGCTGCTGATCGCCACGCCCGGGGGTGCCGCGGGAACACGCAAGGTCTGGTCTGTCGATGGTTCCAGCCAGCAGCGCGCCTATCTGGTCATCGAGTACACGCCCAAGCCGGCGGGTTGGGGAACCAAGGTAGCCTTGCCGATGCTCGAGCGCTAGCCGGCAGACACCGTGCGGGGATGAACCGCTTCTGGCATTGACTCTCGTTCACATCGGCATACAATGCCCCTCGAACGCTCGGGGGGCATTGTGCATACTGAGGCCACGTCCCCCTCACTTGCGCCAGGAGGCGAAACACACCAATGAAGATCACCACCACCGAGATCTGGACCGTCGTCGTGCCCACCATCCCCGGGCGCGCCTCGTCCGAGGTCTACACCAGGCACGACTTTTCCGAGCTACCCAAGCACATCATCCGCATGCACACCGACGACGGCTACTATGGCATCGGTGAGTCGCCGCGCGGCATGGCCGTGGAGCAGATCCGCGCGATGGCCAAGCGGCTGGAGGGCCTCGACCCGCTGCGCATGATCCCGCAGGAGCTGCCCGCACAGCTCGGCTCACTCGACCGCGACAACGGCGGCCTGGGCCCCGACGATCGCTGGTGGGAGCGCGACGCCGCCGGCCCCACCGACCCCGCCTACTCCACCTTTGAGATGGCAATCTTTGACCTGCTGGGGCGCTACTATGGCAAGCCCGCACACTGGTTCCTGGGCGGCGCCGTGCGCGACCGCGTGCTGGCCGACTATTGGATCGGTATGCAGACGCCCGACGACGCGCGCAAGAACACCTACCTGGCCGTGCAACGCGGATTCCGCGGGATGAAGCTCAAGCATACCGCCAACACGCCCATCTATGAGGTCTGCGAAGCCATCTGGGACGTGGCCGGCCACGACTTTGCCCTGACGCTGGATCCCAACCAGCGCTTCTGGCGCTACACCGAGGCCCTGCAGGTGGCCACCAGCCTGGTGCGCACCGGCGGCAAGGTCGCCTCGTTTGAGGATCCCATGCCCACCTGGAACCTGGACGCCTACCGCATGCTGAGGAAAAAGGGCGTGGTGCCGGTCTGCCTCATGCTGGGCGATCCTGCCAGCATCATCAACGCCATCAAAGCCGAGGCGGTGGACCACTTTAACCTGGGCGGCAACATGATCCAGTTCGTGCGCAACGCCGCGATCGCCCACGCCGCAGGCATCCCCTGCTGGCACGGTTCGGGCAACGACTGTGGCATCCAGGAGTTCGCCAACTTGCACGCCGCGGCGTCGGCGCGCAACTGCGTGCTGGGCAGCGACTTTGTCGGATCATGGACGCGCGAGGATGACCTGGTCATCGAGGGATTGCAGTTCGACGAGGGCTACGTCGTCGTGCCCGACCGGCCGGGCCTGGGCTGCGAGCTGGACATGGACGCGATCGAGAACCACCGAGTACAGTAAGGCGTTGAACCACGAAACACACCGGGAACTCGGCACTTGGAGGGAAGGCCTAACCGCCCCGCAGAACCGGCTGCTGGTGCACAAGCAAGATCGCCGGGCCCTTTCGTGCATTTCGCGCGTTTCGTGGTTGCTGATTCGGATCTAGCGCAGCGACAAGAAGGAGCAAGAGAGTGAAGATCACATCGGTCGATCTGTGGACAGTAGTGGTGCCCTCAATCCCGGGGCGCGTCAACTCGGTCAAGTATGATCCCCACGACTTTTCCGAGATCCCGCTCACGGTGATGCGGGTCAACACCGACGAGGGGCTGTACGGCCTGGGCGAGTTCGGACGCGGCTTTCCGCTCGACCAGATCGAGGCGGCCACCAGGCGCCTGATTGGCCTCGACCCGCGACAGATGATCCCACAGGAGATGCCCGAGACCGGCTCGCTGGACGTCAAGAACGCCGCGCATCCCTACAACCGTTGGTGGGAGAGCGAGGCCGGCGGCCCCACCTGGGGCGCCTACGACACGATCGAGATGGCCATGTTCGACCTGCTGGGCAAGTACTATGACCGGCCGGCAAACTGGTTCATCGGCGGCGCAGTGCGCGACAAGGTGCCCGCCGACTATTGGATCGGCATGCAGACGCCTGAGGACGCCGCCGAGAACACAAAGCTGGCAGTGGCGCGCGGGTTCAAGGGAATGAAGCTCAAGTGCGCGATGGACGAGTGTCTGGTGGAGCGCTGCGAGGCCATCTGGGAGGTCGCGGGCCGCGGGTTCAAACTCACCATCGACCCCAACACGCGCTTCTGGCGCCTCACCGAAGCGCTGGACATGGCCAAGGTGCTGGCCGCGCGTGGCAAGGTAGAGGTCTTTGAGGACCCGATGGCCAAGTGGAACATGGACTGGTACCATGCCTTCCGCCAACAGGCCGTCGTGCCGGTGGCGCTGCACCTGGGCAGCCCCAACGAGATCATTAACGCCATCAAGGCCGAAGCGGTCGACTATTTTAACCTGGGCGGGAGCATGGTTCAGTTCGTGCGCAACGCCGCGATGGCGCACGCGGCGGGCATCCCCTGCTGGCACGGCTCGGGCAACGACTGCGGCATCCGTGAGCACTCTTACCTGCACGCCGCCGCGGCCGCGCGCAGCTGCATCCTGGGGAGCGACTTTGTGGGGTCGTGGACGCGCGAGGATGACCTGATCGTCGAGCCGCTGCGCATCGAAGACGGCTACGCCATCGTGCCCGACAAGCCGGGCCTGGGCTGCGACCTCGACCTGGACGCGCTCGACAAATACCGCGTCAAGTAATACAGGACTAACCACAGAAGGCACGGAAAGCACGGAAAAAGGGCTGAGGGACAATGCCGGTGTCCGCCAGCAGCGCCCGGGGTCCAAGCGCCCCCCCTTTTTCTTCCGTGTGTTCAGTGCCTTCCGTGGTCTCTTTGATGAGCGTACCCGGCCCCCTTGGCGCAACGCTGCTCGGAGCCCGGGTTCTGCTTTTTCGTGTATTTCGTGTTTTTCGTGGTTATCTCTCTATCTCGTACTTGTTCCAGGAGGCGCGCTGGGCGAACGGCTTTTTGGGGCGATGCGGCTCGGGCTCGGCGGGGTAGCCCACCGGGACCGAGATAAAGATGATGCGGTCGTCGGGGATGCCCAGCAACTCGCAGACCCCCCGCTGCACCTCCGGCTTGAGGAACGGCCCGTCGACCAGTCCGCAGCAGTAGCCCAGCGCGGTGCAGGCCAGCAGCATGTTCTCCGTGGCCACCATCGCGTCGCCAATCAGGCACTCGGTGTGCGAGTCAAGCGTCTGGCGCATGTGCGGGTGGCTGAGCACCAGGATGACCGCCGGCGCGGTCTGCAGCGGCACCCACTGAGAGATGTCGCCGATCTTGCGCACCGTCGCCTCATCGTTCACAATGATGAACTCGGGTGACTGGCCGTTGCCCGCCGATGGCGCTGCCATCCCTGCCTGCACGATGCTCTGCAGGTCCTCCGCGGGCACCCCGCGCGCCGGATCAAAGGCCTTCTTCTGGCTGTAGCGTCTGCCGATCGCCTGAAAGAACTCCATGGTACCCTCCTCAACGAGTGTACATGCGTCCTCGCGGCCGCGCCTGCCGAGATTGTAGCTAGGCTGCGCCGCGGGCGCAACCGATCCACGCCTCGAATGCCCCGCTCAACCCTTGACAGCCAGCCACTTTGGTCATATATTGTGACTATCAGGTTACAAAGCGGTTAACGGAGCTTAACGAATGAGAGCAACTGACCGCGCTCTGACCCTGGTGCTGCTGGTCACCCTTGTCGCTGCGCTCAGCGCCGCTCTCGCCGCTGCGCCGTTGCGGCCAGCCTGGGCAGCCCGCCCGGGCCGTCTGGATCTCGCCCAGACGACCCCGGTGCCCTTCATCCGCATCGGCATGTTGCAGACGGGCCAGTACGACAGCCCCTACAACAGGTTGACCGACTTTGGCTTTTCCGTGACGCTGCTCCCGACCACGTCCGGCTTGGCCGAGTTCCAGGCCTACGACATCGTCTACCTGCCGGTCAACTGGGCCCACGCCGCAAGTGGCGACCTCGCCGCTCTGGAGGAGCACGCTCAGGATTACCGTGACTATGTGTCGGGCGGTGGCGGCCTGCTCATCGACCAGCCCAACCCGTTCGACCAGCCCGACAACAAAGCCCGGCCCACATTGCTGCCTTACGCGGTCACCTTTGACAGCGGCTACACCAACAACGACCATCCACCCACGATCTTGGACCCGCTGCACTATCTGACTGCAGACTTGCTTCCCGAGGATCTGCCCTTCCCGTGCGATACGCTGACCGACGTAGCCACCGAATACGACATCCTTGTCGTCGGACGGCAGACCGGCCATCCCTCGCTGCTTATCGCTGAGTACGGCGCGGGGCGCGTGCTCATTCAGGCGGCGACGCCACTGCGCTCCTTCTCCAAGCCCTTTTCGGACGAGGCTTACGTCAGGATGGTCCGTTGGGTGAGCCAGCGCGAGACCGACCCCACCCCCACGCCCACGGCGACCCCCACCAACACCTATACGCCGACGCCCACCGTGGAGCCGAGCGCCACACCCACGGCCACTTGCACCTCAACCGGGATCCCGACACTCACGCCGACCTTCGTCACACCGACGGCCAGCGCAACGCCGGCCGTGACGACCACGCCCTGCACGATCGACCTGAGACCCGACAACACAACCATTCGCGACACGGATATCTACGCCTGGAGCCCCGACGAGGTGCAGCCCGTCGTGCGCCGCAATCGCCTGTACGT
>DIVQ01000219.1 GCA_002423325.1 Anaerolineales bacterium UBA6128
TTCTAATAGCAGGTCTGAGGAGCGCGGCGACCCCGCGCCTTACGTCGCGGGAGGGGAGTACCCACTAGCAGCGAAGGCCTTGGTCCCCACCGCCTCCAAGGGAGGGGGGGATCTCGGACTCATTGCAGTCAAGACCCCCCGCCACCTCAGACCGTGACGGGGACCATGGCCTTTCGGAAGTAGGGGCACGCTGCAGCCCCTCTCCCTTCGGTCGTGGGACCGATGGCGTGCCCTACAGTCCAGATGCCCCGCGCCCCTTTCATCACCGGCCCTGTCGCCGCGACTGCAGGCGTGGCGGCTTGCCACATCGGCCCAGTCTGCGTATAATTGCCGACGTGATTCAGCGTACGACCGTTTGCCCGCGTGACTGTCCCGACAGCTGCGCCCTGATCGCCACTATCGACGACCAGGGCCGTCTTGTCCGCATGCGCGGCGACCCCAGCCATCCTATGACCCGCGGCTTTGCCTGCCCGCGTGGCATGCATGACCCGCAGCGGCTCTACACCGAGCGCATCGCCTCGCCGGCGTTGCGCAACGCCAGCGGCCTACAGGGCGCTACATGGCCGCAGGCCCTCGACGCCGTGGCCGACCGCCTGTCCTCCAGCATCCGCGACCATGGTCCCGAGGCGGTGCTCTACCTGACCTACGCCGGCAACACCGGCCTGCTGACCCTGGACATGCCGCAACGCCTGTGGAACGCGCTCGGCGCGACGCAGACCGATATGGCCCTCTGCAGCCGCACGGGTCACTTTGGCATTTCCCTGCACTATGGCGAGCGCTATGGCGTGACACCCGAGGATGTCTCGGCCTCGCGCCTGATTGTCTTTTGGGGCTATAACGCCGCGGTCAGCTCCACGCACCTGTGGGCCCTGGCGCTCGAGGCCCGCCGCAAGCATGGTGCGCGCATCGTCGTGATTGACCCACGGCGCAGCGAGAGCGCTGCCCGCGCCGACTTGTGGCTGCAGCCGCGCCCAGGCACTGATGTTGCTCTGGCTTACGGCATCATCGAGCAACTCATCACCATGCGTGCCACTGAAGAAGGTTTCCTTTTGCGCTGGACGCAGGGATGGGCCGAGCTGCGTGGCGTGACGCAGGAGTGGCCAGCCGAGCGCGTCAGCGAGGTAACCGGCGTGCCGGCCCGACAGCTCGCGGAGCTCTCCAGGCTCTACAGCCGTGTGCGACCCAACGCCACCTTGATTGGCTTTGGCCTGCAAAAGACTGACCACGGTGCCGACCAGGCCCGCGCAGTCTCGCTGATCCCGGCAGTGTTGGGCCAACACCGCGGCTTTTTCTATTCCAACGGCGACGGGCTCGCCATCGACCGGCGCCTGCTTTCGGGCGAAGCATTGGCAGATCGAGCGCCGCGTATCGTCGAGCAGGTCGGCCTGGGCGCGCGCATCGCTGCCGGTGAGTTCAAGTTTATCTTCATCAGCGGCATGAATCCCGCCGTGACCCTGCCCGATGCTGGAACATTCGCGCAAGGGTTGAGCCGCGATGACGTCTTTACCGTTGTGCACGACACACATTGGACGCGCACGACAGCCCTGGCCAACGCCGTGTTGCCCGCGCTGACTTATCTGGAGAAGGATGACCTGGTGCCCCCCTGGACACACAACTGTGTGCAGATCTCGCCCGCCCTGGTTGCGCCTGTGACCGATGGGCGCAGCGAACTGTGGGTCATGGGCGAGCTGGCAGGGCGCCTTGGCCTGCAGCAGGCGTGGCTATACGAGGACCCCTGGCCGGTGGTGCAGGCGGCGTTGGGCGACGGCCTGGAGGGCGGCACCTTCGCTGACCTGCGGGCTGGCGCACGCCTGCGCCTGGAGCGCAAGCCACGCGCCCGCTACAGCACCCCGTCGGGCAAGATCGAGTTGTGGTCATCCAAAGCCGAGCAACTTGGGCTGCCACCCCTGCCCCAGCAGGCGCCCCTGCCCGAACCGGACGCTCGTCTGTTGCTGCTTAACACAGCCACGCCTCCCTACACGAGCTCGCAATTTCAGGAGGTGCATGGGGCCATTCCTGCGGTGGTGACACTGCATCCCGACGACGCCGCGGTGCGGGGCATCGCCGATGGTGACCGCATCCGCCTGTCCACCGAGCTGGGTACGGTGTTGGCCGAAGCACACCTCTCCGAGGACGTTGCCCCTGGCATTGCCTGGTCGCCTCGGCAGTGGGTGGGCCTGGATGGCACGCCGCAGAACGTGCTCTTCAGTGGGCAGCCGCAGGAGATGGGCAAGGGCCCGCGCTTCAATTCCACCCTGGTCGCGATCGAGAGGGCCACCGTACGGTGACGGGTAGTCTGCGTAGCTTGCTGGTGCTCGTCTTGCTGTCGGCGCTGGGCGTTTCGGGACTCGCGAACCCGCCAGGAACGGTCCTCGGCCAAAGCGACCCGTCTGTCGTGACCTCTCAACCTGCTGCGACCGGGCCCATGATGCGCATCGTGTTGCCGGCCAGCCAGGATAGCACGATCTACCAGGATGCGAGCGGTGCACGCAGCAACGGCGCGGGGCAGTACATCGTCGCCGGCACGACCACCAACGGCGAGATCCGCCGCGGGCTAGTTGCCTTCAATCTGTCCAACTATATCCCGCGCGGCTCGATTGTCACCAATGCCTACGTGCAGCTGCGCATGTCCGAGGTGCGCGTCGACCG
>DIVQ01000126.1 GCA_002423325.1 Anaerolineales bacterium UBA6128
TCTCGAATTCGACCAACCAGTCGACCGCGTCGAACCGATCAAAGTGTCGCGCGATGACGCGAACGACCAGGCCACTGGCCGAGTCGCGTCGCAGCGATGTCGTTTCGCTGCCGCCGGGGACCGCGCGGCTGGTGTCCTCGCCGGGCCAGGCCGTCAGGCAATCGCCGACTTGGCGCCCGCCGTAACGGAACGAGAGACTGGGCAACAGGGCGTCCTTCGTGAAGCGCATGAGCATCCTCCTCAGCAGGTCACTGGGCGGGCGTCTCGGTTGGCGCCGGCGCCGCGGTCAGTGTAGCAGTCGGCGCGACCGGCGGACTGCTCAGAAACGCGGTGGCATCGCTGTAAAGTGCATAGTTGACGATCAAGATTCTGCCGTCACCCTCGATCTGTGCATAGTAGCCGCTACCGGCGGGCGTCGCAGCGCCGTNNCCCAGCAGCGTCACCTCGATGCGCAGTTGGCCCGGGTTGAGGTCGTAGTCTGCCGCGTTGGTTGCGCCCTCCAGCGCTCGGGTGGGCGTGAGCCAGGAGAGCGACTGGACGAAACTGGTCACTCGTCCCTGGTCGGCAACTTCGGCGATGGGCGCCGTGAGGTGCCACAGCCCCGTGTCGCGGTAGGCGAACTCGACTTGAGCGCCGCTGTCGATCCGCGCGATTCGCAGGCTGCGGGCATCTGACGCGACAAAGGCAAACAAACCCGGCAGCGCGGTCGGCGGGGGAGTGGCCTCAGCGCTCATCGGTGCAGGCTGCTTGCGCTCCCACAGGAACACAAAGGCCGCAAGGATGATCAAAATGGCCAATAGTATCAGAGTTGTACGGAACCGCATGTCTGGCCTCCCTAGCGATGCTTCCACCAGACATAGGCGCCGATGGCCAGCAGCACAAGCGGGGCGAACAGCAAGCCCGTGTAGATGATGGCGTTGGCCTGTGGCCCGGTCAGGACGATGGTGCGATTCTCCGGCTCCTGGGGCCGTATGGAGATCAGTGACTCTTGTTCCGACAACCAGCCGATGGCGTTCATGAACAAGTCGATGTTGCCCAAGCCGCTGGAGACGGTCGCCAGCGCGTCATCGCCCACAAAGTCGGCATCGCCGACGACCACCAGACGCCCGAGACCGCTCTCGGCGATGCCGGGTTCGACGGCCACCGCAAGCGCGAGCGGGCCCCGCGCCTCGTCAGCATTGAGGTCCACCGCGTTCTCGAGATAAGCCGTCTCGGCCCAAGCGTCCGCACTGGTGTTGGCCAGTTGGCTGATGTTCCAGGTATCCGGCAGGGCATCAGCGGTGTGCAGGGCGCGTGCTGTGGGGAACCAACTCGGCATGCCGGTCAGGTCTTTGGTGATCTGGTGGTAGACGTATTCCATCACCACGGGGCTGGCGATGTCGCCAAAGAACGCGTTGGTGGGTTCGATGACGATGTCGTCGCGGACATCGAGCCCGTAGCGTTGCAGCAGGCCCAGCAGCGGATCGGGCATGCCGGGCTCGTAGAGCACCATCAATCGGCCCCCGTTGTCTACATGGGCCGCCAGAATATCGAGCTCGCGCTGAGACAACGACTGCCGGGGACCCGCGATTACCAGTGCCACCGCGTCGTCGGGCACGGCGTCGCCGACGGCCAGGCTGAGCGTGCCGACCTTGTAGTTCTCGCTTTCGAGCACCTGCTTGATCGTGTTGCAGCCGGTGCCGTCATAGACATCCGGGTTGCGCTCACCGTGACCGGTCAGAAAATAGACCGCGCGCACCTCGTCGCTCAGCACCTTGAGCAGCGTCCCGGTAAAGTCGGATTCGTCAACCCCAAAGGTGACCTCCCGTCGGTCGCCGCGCTCAAAGATGATCGTGCTGTCGCGCGCGACCTGGTAGTTGAGTGCGGTGACGCGGTCGGCATCAGGGTCCACGATGCGGTAGGAAAAATGCTTGGACTGCAGGGCGTACTCTTTCATCAGGTCTTCAGCCGCGAGGCGGTTATAGTGCGTGGGGGTGAAGAAGAGCGTGGCCTGAACGGGTTCGTCAAGGCCCTTGAGGATCTGGATGGTCTGCTCGGATAGCGAGAACTGCTTCTGCTCGGTTACGTCCCACCGCGCGTGATAGCGGGTGCCCAAATAGTTGACCAGCGCCACGATGAGCAGCAAGGCGAGGCTCACCACCACGGCATTGCTGCCGTAGCGCGTGCGCTTTCCGAACAGCGCCGCCTTGAGCTGTTGTGGCTGCAGGACGATGGCGACCGCGATCAGCACAAGGCCGACGATGCCCGCGATCTCGATCCATGGCTTGAGCAGGCCGGCGACCAACCAACCCCCGAGCGCGATGGCGACCAGCAGGACGCCAGCCAGCGCAACATAACGTGCGTTGGGTACGAGTCGTCGCCACATGTTACTTCCACCTCTGGGATTCGAGCGCGCGCGTGGCAAAGAAGAGGAATAGACCGATCACACTCAGGTAATAGATGATGTCTGACGTGTCGATGATGCCCCTCACAAAGTCGAGAAAGTGGTCAAAGATAGGCAGATAGCCAAACACCTGGCCGGCAGTGCCGCCAACGAGATCGGTGACGGCGCCGCTGAGCCAAAGGATCAGAGTGATCCCGATGCCGATGACAGCGGCGACGATCTGGTTCTGAGTCAGCGAGGAGGCAAACAACCCGATGGCGAGCATGGAGGCGCCCAGCAGCACATATCCCAAGTAACTGGCCAGCATCACGCCAACATCGGGGTTGCCGATGCGCAAGAGCGTGAGGGGGCAGTAGATCGTCAAGGCTACCATCAGGAGCAGGGTGACCAGGCTGGCGAGATACTTGCCGAGCACGACCTCCCAGTCGCGTATGGGCGAGGTCAGCAACAACTCCAGAGTGCCCTGTCGCTGCTCGTCGGCCAACAGGCGCATCGTCAGGACCTGCGCCACCAGCACCAGAAAGAGCAGCGGAATCGCGTTCAGAAACAGATAATAAAGCGTGGCCTCTTGTGAGTAGTAGAGCATAAAGCCGAAAAAGCCGCCCATGACCGCGAGGTAGACGGCCGCCACGACGTACGCCATGGGCGACAAAAAGTAGGCGCGCAGCTCGCGCTTGGCGATAGCCAGCGTGTTGCTCATTGCTGTGTCTCCTCGGCGTCTAGGGACGGTTCGTCAGCCAGCAACTCGCCATCTGCGCCGTCCTCTGCTTGGTGTTCGTCGGTGGTCAGCTGCAAAAAGATGTCTTCCAGGGTCAGCGATACGGAACGCATCTCCTGCAGGCCCCAGTCGTTTTGCACGGCCAGGGTAGTCAACGCCGCGCGCGCGTCGGCGCCCGCTTCGCAGGTGACTTCGAACTGACCATTACCTACCGCGTCAACAGACTTGACGCCGGCCACTTGCTGCATCGCCACGGCGGCCTGCTCGGGCGCCTGCGCAAGCTGAAGCCGCAGCACCAGTCCGCTCTGCAGCCCGGCCGTCAGGCGCTCGGGCGAGTCCTCGGCCACGATGCGTCCATGGTTAATGATCAGCACGCGTTGGCAGAGTTGGCTGACCTCGGGCAGGATGTGTGTGCTGAGGATTACCGTGCGCTCGCCCGCCAGGCTGCGGATCAGATCTCGCACGCCCAGGATCTGGCGCGGATCGAGTCCGATGGTTGGCTCATCAAGGACGAGCACCTCCGGGTCGTGTACGAGGGCCTGGGCCAGACCCACGCGCTGACGGTAGCCCTTGGAAAGCTTGCCGATGGAGCGGTCGCGGACATCCCCGATCGAACAGCTCTCAAGGACGCGGTCGATGGCCTTGTCGCGAGCGTCCACCCCTCGAATGGTGGCGAAAAAGTCGAGATAGTCGTGCACGGTCATCTCGCGGTAGAGGGGCACTGTCTCCGGCAGGTAGCCGACGCGACGGCGCACCTCCAGCGAGTCCTCAAAGACGTCGTACCCGGCCACTGTGGCCGTGCCCTCCGTGGCTGGCATGTAGCCGGTCAGGATGCGCATCGTGGTAGTCTTGCCGGCGCCATTGGGGCCCAAAAAGCCGAGGATCTCGCCCTTTTCCACGTTGAACGAGACCTGGTCGATGGCCAGCACCTCTCCGTAGCGTTTGGTGAGATTTTCGACAACGATCATGCTTGCAGATCCTCCGCTCTTGACAGGTCACGCTTGCCCACTTGGTAGTTGGCCGCGAGGCGTACCATCGCCGACTATACCACTGGCCCCGTCAGGGTGTCAATTGTTAAGGCGCGCTAACAGTGACGGGCGCGCTGTGGTGCTGCATCGCAGGCGTTATTTGTCAGTCCGAGGGAGTTGTGCTATTCTCCGCTCATACGCTGATGGGAGGTGCGCACCATGCTTCGATTGCTCAATCTCTCTGTTCGACATGACCCAGGGAGAGGTGCGCCCAAACGCCGTACGTAAGACCGGTTAACCGGCAGCCAAAGGTCGCGGAGCACACTCCGCGACCTTTTTTGTTGCTCGAGGGAGATGATGATGACAAAGCGCGAACGAATGCTGAGCCTGTTGAGGACCTACGTGGGGCCTCACCTGCCCAGCGTCCTGTTGTTGGCCGCGCTGCTGTTGGGCACGGCAGGGTTGCAGCTCGTCAACCCGCGCATTCTGGGCGGTTTTGTGGATACGGCGATTGGTCGGGGCGCGGCCGCGCGGCTGGTGCGCAGTGGCGTGCTGTATCTGTTGGTGGGCCTGGGGGCTCAGGCGCTGTCGCTTGGGACAACCTATGTCAGCAGCGACCTTGCCTGGAAGGCGACTAACAGTCTGCGGCAGGATCTGGCAAAACACTGCCTGTCACTGGACATGGCCTTTCTAAAGACGCTTACGCCGGGGCAGTTCATCGAGCGGATCGACGGCGACGTGGAGCAACTCGCGAACCTGTTCTCCCAGTTTCTGGTGCGCATCGCGAGCAGCGTGCTCCTTCTGGTTGGCATCATCGTGGTGCTGGGGTATCAGGATTGGCGCCTGGGTTTGGGCCTGATCGGTTTTGTGGCGGTGGCCCTCTTGACGTTGATGGGGATGCAGAACGCCGCGGTGTCCGACTCGGAGAAGGAACGCGAGGTCTCTGCCGAGTTCTATGGCTTTATCGAGGAGCGCCTGATGGCGCTCGACGACATCCGGGCCAACGGCGGCGGTCACCACGTGATGCGGGGCTTTACGCAGGCGCTGAGGCGCTACACCAGCGCCTGTCTGCGCGCCTGGTTGAAGCGCGCCAACATCTGGCTGACATCGTTCTCGTTGTTTTGCGTGGGTCAAACGGCGGCGTTGTTGGCCGGGCTGCTGCTGTTCTACGCGCAGAGCATGACCGTCGGCGAGGTTTTCGCTCTGACCAACTATATGGCAATGTTGTTCGGGCCGATCGAGCAGCTTGCGCGCCAACTTCAGGATGCGCAAAAGGCGTTCGCCAGCATCGAGCGCGTGGACCATATCCTGGGCGTCAAGCGCGAGATCCTGGACGGCCCGCGCGATGTGCTGCCTGACGGTCCGCTTGCGCTCGCTTTCGATGCGGTCGACTTTCACTACGAGGACAGCGATGAGCGTGTGTTGAAGGATGTCTCCTTCAGGCTGGAGCCGGGCACGCAGCTTGGGCTCTTGGGACGCACCGGCAGCGGAAAAACGACGCTCTCGCGGCTGGTCTTTCGACTGTATGACGCAACGGGCGGCGCTGTGCGGCTGGCTGATGCCGATGTGCGCGAGTTCACCATTGGCGCGCTGCGCAACCGCATTGGACTGGTGACGCAAGAAGTGCAGATCTTTGATGCCAGCGTACGCGACAATCTACGACTGTTCGACGCTTCGGTGCCCGACGCACGCCTGATCGAGATCATCACCGAACTGGGGCTGAGCCAGTGGTTCGAGTCGTTGCCCTCAGGTCTTGATACATTGCTGGGGCCGCAGGGTCACGGGCTGTCTGCTGGCGAGGCCCAGTTGCTGGCTTTTGGGCGCGTGTTCATCAAGGATCCGGGTCTGATCGTGCTGGACGAGCCATCGTCGTCACTTGATCAGGCGACCGAGCACCTGATTGACCGCACGATGGATCGGCTGTTGGCGAACCGCACTGCGATCATCATCGCGCACCGCTTGGGCACGGTGCAGCGGGTTGACCAAGTGCTGATCATGGACGGGGGGCGTGTGGCAGAGTACGGGCCACGACAGGAACTGGCAGGAAATCCGGCGAGCCTGTTCGCCGAGCTGTTGCGCACAGGTATGGAGGAATCCATCGCATGAAGACTCTACGGGATACTTGGCGGCTGATCAAGTATGATCTGCCGCTGTTCCTTTTGAACGTGGCCATCTGGTGCACGTTTCACCTGTTGCCGCTTGGCAGCGGTCTGCTTTCGCGCACGATTTTTGACAGCCTGTCCGGACAGGCGAGCGCTGGTGTCAACGTCTGGACGGCGCTAGCCCTCTACGGCACGCTGAACCTGGCACGAGCCGCAGCGATGGGCGTGGGCAACCGCACCTTCTTCCGGCTGTGGTTTCTACAGTTGGGGGTGCTGCGCAAGAACATGCTCGACTGGATCGTGCGAGGACCCAAAGCGCATCCGCCCAAGGAGTCGTCAGGTCAGACGATCAGTCGGTTCCGTGAGGACTGCTTTTCTGTAGCGGATTACGTGACGATCTGGGAGGATGTGGTTGGCGTCATCGTCCAGACGGTCATCGCGCTGACCATCATGTTCCAGACGAGCCGGGTATTCACCCTGGTCGTGGCGTTGCCGATCGTGGCGCTTGTGATCGTCAGTGACCGGTGGGGCGCCAGAATCCGTGTGTACCGCAAGGCCGCGCGCGAGGCGACCTCGAAGGTCACCGGATTCGTCGGCGAGATCTTTGGCAGCGTGCAGGCCGTCAAGGCAAACAGCGCCGAGGAATCGATGCTGGCGCATTTTGCAGAGCTGAACCGGGCGCGCCGCACGGCTGCACTGAAGGACGTCTTGAGTGGCGAGTTGCTCAACGTGGTGAACGGCAACCTCGTTCAGTTCAGCATCGCGGCGATCATGATCATGGGCGCGACGATGATGAGCACCGGTGACGCCGCGTTCACCGTGGGGGACTTTGCGCTGTTTGTGACCTACCTGATGATGCTGGGCGAATACATGCGCTACTTTGGTCACATGATCGCGCAACACAAGCGGGTGGGTGTGGCGTACCAGCGACTGGAGAGCTTTATGGATGACGCCCCGCCCCAGCGGCTGGTGCAGCCGATCCCGTTGTACCTCGAAGGCGACTTGCCGCCTGTGCCGCAGGTGGCCAGAACGGAGGCCGACCGCCTGCGAACGCTCGAGATAGACGGGCTGACCTATCAATACAGAGACTCGGAGCGAGGCATTCAGAACATCAGCCTGCGGATTGAGCGCGGATCGTTCACGGTGGTCACGGGCCGCATTGGCGCTGGCAAGACGACTTTGCTCAAAGTGATGCTGGGTTTGCTGCCCGCGCAGCAGGGGGTGGTCCGCTGGAACGCGGAACCGGTGGAGGCGCCCGCGACCTTTTTTGTGCCGCCGCGCAGCGCGTACACGCCGCAGGCGCCCTTGTTGACGAGTGAATCGCTACGTGACAACATCCTGATGAGCATCGACGATCCGGACGAGGCGCTTCTGGACCGGGCGATACGCCTTGCCGTGATGGAGGACGATGTCGCGACGATGGAGAAGGGCTTTGACACGCTGGTGGGTCCGCGCGGCGTACGCCTGTCAGGCGGCCAAATCCAGCGCGCGGCCGCCGCGCGCGCGTTGGTGCGGCAGCCCGAGCTACTGATCTTTGATGACCTCTCAAGCCGTCTGGACGTTAGCACGGAGCAGGTGCTGTGGGACCGGCTGGCTGATGGACACGGAGACGGCGATGGGCCGGCCTGTCTGGTCGTCTCGCACCGCAGGCCAGCCCTGCGGCGCGCAGACCACATCATCGTGCTCAAGGATGGACGCGTGGAGGCGGAGGGCAGTCTGGACGAACTGCTCGTGACCTGTGAAGAGATGAAACGTCTGTGGCAAGGTGACTATGGCGAGCCGGCTCCCGAGCCCGTCAAGCAGCCGGCCATGGCGACGGAGCAGGATGACGACGCGTGAGGCGCGCGCACACTGGACACTGCCAAGGGTTGTGTGTATCATGCGGGCCGATCGCTACTACACCGTGTTTTGGGAGGAGACGATGACGGATATTCGTCAGGGGCCGGGCCGTTTCGGCGCAGAGCTTACGCCGCGCGAGCGCTTTAACCGCACAATGCACTATCAGCATGTGGACTATATCTCGCACCTGGAGTTCGGATACTGGGCAGAACTCAAGGAAGACTGGATGGCGCAGGGATTTCTGCCTCCGTCCATGCGTCAGGCCAACGGCGATATTCCCGATCATCTCGTGGAGCGCTTCTTTGGCGTCGAGCAGTTCGACAGCTTTTCGGCCAGGCTTGGGGCGCGGCCAGCCCGCGAAACCGTCATCGTGGAACAGGCGCCTGACCGCACTGTATTTCGCGACGGCTTGGGCGTGCTGCGCGAAGAGCGCACACATGGCACCCGTACGATTCCGCACTTTATCGAGTTCCCGATTCGAGACCGAGACTCGTGGAAAGCCTTTCGCGACGAGTTCCTGGATGTTGACCACCCGGTGCGGGCCATCTCGGAAGCGCAACTGCAGCAGTTTGAGGACCTGAGTCGCGTGAGCACCAACCCGGTGCACACTGATTTCGGGTCGTTCATCGGCTGGTTGCGCGACTGGATCGGATTCCAGAACATTGCCATGATGTCGATGGACGATCCGGACCTGCTGGAAGAGATGGTGGCACACGTGGCGGGGATGGCGCTCAAGTTAATGCCGCAGGTGCTGGAGCGTGCCCAGATCGATGTGGCAGGCGGCTGGGAAGACATCTGCTTTAACAGCGGTCCTATCCTGACGCCGCGCTTTTTTGCAGAGCGCATCATGCCGCATATGAAACCGGTCATGGACATGCTGCGACAGCATGGCGTGGATGTCATCTGGACCGACTGCGACGGCAACATCCTCAAGCTGATTCCGCTCTGGTTGGGCGTGGGCTTGAACTGCATGTTCCCGCTGGAGGTCAATCCCGGCAATGATCCGGTAGCACTGAAAAACGAGTATGGGCGCGACCTGCTGATCCGCGGCGGCTTCGACAAGTTCGCGTTGCACCAGGGGCGTGAAGCGGTCCTCAAGGAGCTGCTGCGGCTGGAGCCGGCGTTGGCTGAGGGGGGCTTCGCCCCGGGCGTCGACCACCGGGCGCCCGCCGAGGTTACGTGGGATACCTACTGCTACTATATCTGGGAAAAGTGTCATATGCTGGGCTGGCCTGAGGAAAGGATCAAGACCTTCCCGGCGTTTCAGCACTGGAAGCCATAGAATCCGTCTCGATGAGGAGCTTACTCATGCGCCAGACTGCCGTTCGTGTTCGCACCAGCGGGAGTCTGGCGCTTTTGCTTGCACTGGGCTCAAGATAGTGGCAGTATACCCTGCATCGGCATCAGGCGCTGACGATGTGCTGCGCGACCTGCTGATGCACTGGGGCGTGCGATATGCGCATGAGCGCCGCGACATTGCGCTGGCGGGCAGTCCGGAGCGATGTCTGGCACGACATGTGGTTCAAGACGCCGATGGGCGACTCTACGTCTTGGAGGGCGTGCCGCGCGGCCGAAGCCGGGTCAGGGCGCGTATTGCGGAAGCGCTCGCTTGCCTTTCAGATCAGGGGCTTGCGCGTATCAATCCCTACCTGAGGGGGTCGGGCGGCGCGTTCCTGCTGCGCGACGGCGATCGTCTCTGGCAACTGGCACCTTATGTTGCTGGGTGCCCGCTCGACCGCCCCGAATACGTGCATGAAGGTTGGCGGGGAGAGGCGTTGGCGCGGTTCCTTTTGGATTTGCGACACCATGCGGCGCACGTGCCCGCCTTTTCGAACACGGACCTGTTCGATCTGCCACGGTTTGTGCGCCACCTGAAGGTCAGATTGGGCAGCAACGAGCCCGCGCTGTTGGAGCGCCTGGGACCCAGCCTGCAAGTATTGGAGGAGCGTCTGCTGCCCAGCGTGGATGCGTTGCCGACGGCGTTCTGCCATGGCGATGTGCACGCAATGAACGTCATCTGGGCGCAGGACGATATCGCGGCTGTCATTGATTGGGAGTTTGCCGGTTTCAAGACGGAGGCGTATGACCTGGCAGTGCTGTTGGGGTGCGTGGGCATCGAGGATCCCAGCGGCCTGCAAGGGTCCCTGGTGCAACGGCTGTTGGGCGCGCTGAAAGGGAACGCCTATGTCAGTGGTCTCAGTTGGGCACTGCTGCCTGAGCTTGTGCTTGCCAATCGCCTCATCTGGCTGTCAGAATGGCTGCGTATCCGCGATGCCGAGATGATCGAGCTCGAACTCTGCTACATAGAGTTGCTGCTGGCGAATTTGTGCGCGTTGCGATGCAGTTGGGGGATCCACTGTGCGTAGGTGGCTGAGCGGACTCAAGGAGGTGATGATGACCCACCGCGAGCGCGTTAGCGATTACCTGCGACAAATCGCGCCGGCAGGCGCGACAAACCGGGAGCTTGCGGAAGGCCTGGGCATACGCTGGCCCGGCACCGTGTTCAAGGCGACCCAGAAACTGGTGTGGGCTGGTCTGATACGGCGCGAGCGTCGTGGGCGGACGTGGGTGTTCAGCGCACTGACGCCGACGGCGACGCCCACGGCCTCGGAGCGAGCGGCTGATGGCGCGCCAGAAGGCGCAGGCGCGGGGGATTCGACAACGGAGCATGTGGGAGAGGCTGCAGAGCAAGCCCTGTCTGAGGGCCATGGCGTCAAACGGCTGGCTGCTCTGCTCGCGCTTCCCGAAGGGCGCGCCTGGTTCTTGGAACGACTTCGCTGCCTTTGCTCGCCGGAGCAGGCGCGCACCGCCGATGTGATGCTGCACTGTCGACCCTTGCTCGTGCTGTTGCAGCAGGACTATGCTGCTTGTGGTGGTGCGGTGGCTGCACAGGGACGGCTCGCCGAGAACTATAACGCGCTGTTCGGTCTGGCCGATGATTGTGGCATTCGCAAGGTATGGCGAGCCGACCGGCCGGCCGAGATGCGACTGCCGGTGTCAATAAAGAAGCGGGGTTGGCCGGGCAAACTGCTCCGCAAGCACATTGCCAACAAGCGTTATCTCAAGCGGGCACTAGCTGCGCCCAGGCTGGTCAGGACGCGTGTTGACGCGATACTGTTTGCCGGTTCCCATGTAATACTGGTGCGTTGCACCGATAGGGACGCGATCACGCGTCGACAATACAGGCGCCTGCAGGCGCTGGGCGGCGCCCTGGAACGCAGGCTGCACCGACAGTACTTTGTCGCGGCCGTGGTCGCCGAACCCGAGCAACTGGCAGTGCTGGATATGGCTCACGTGCGGTGGAGCGAGGTCGAGGCCTGGCTGGATCGGTACGGCACGCCCTCTTGACCTCTCGTGTGGCCTCTGCGAGCCGCTGGCGCTGCAAATCGGATCTCCAATAGCTGAAAGGACAAAGCAATGAACAGTACATTGGTGAGAGAGCTGTTTTCGCTGATCGACGCGCTGCCGATAGTGGACATCCATACGCACGTGGATTGGCGCACGGGCACTGCCAAAAACATCGGCGAGGTGCTCAGCTATCACTACTATACCGAGTTGACCAACTCGGCCGACTTTCAGGAGGTCAAGCTCCCGTATACCGACCCGAAGGCGCTGACAAAGGCCATTCTGCCCAAGCTCAGCCTTATCAGCAACACGGTGCAGTATGACTGGCTGATGACCATCTCGCGCGAGTTCCTCTCTCTGGATCCGGCCGACTGGCAGCCCGAGAACTGGGAGGCGATCTACGATCACTCGGCTGCTATCATGGACCGTGCCGAGTGGTGCAGCGAGCTGATCGATCAGTGTAATCTTGTGCGCGTCTTCTTGACCAACCAATACGATGAGACGTTCGATGGGATGGACACATCCTTCTATACACCCTGCTTGCGTACAGAACCCTTTGTGATCTATATGGATCAGCCAGCCGAACGTGAGCGGATGGCAGCGTACCTGGGGCGCGAGGTCCGCAGACCGGCAGATGTCGTCGCGGCCATTGACAAGACTTTTGAGCGGTTCTTGGACGCCGGCATGGGATATGCGGCGATGTCGATTCCGGTGAACTGGCGTACGTTTGCGGTTTCGGATGAGGACGCCCAGCGCCTGCTCGACAAGACCGTGGCGGGCACGGCGTGGGATGCTCAGGACTGCGAGGCTTGGGGCGCTTACTCGATGTGTCTGCTGGCGGATGCTTGTCGCAAGTACAAAAAGCCGTTCCATCTCATGATCGGCGTGAACCGCGGAGTCTATGCGCAGGGGGTGCCGGGCGGGACGGACCTGTTCGATGCGGTCAACTCGATGCGTGGGTACGACTATTTGCTGAACACCTATCCCGATGTGCGCTTCCCGACCGCGGTTCTGTCCGACACGACTGGCGGCGAGCTGACAGCGGCCGCGTGGATTCGCCACAACGTCTATCCCTCGGGCCATTGGTGGTACTCTAATCACCCTACAGAGATTGCGCGCGACATCAGGCGCCGCATCGACGCGGTGCCGGCCTGCAAATTGATCGGTTACTTTTCGGACGCCTACTACCTCGAGTTCATCTTGCCCAAGTTCAGGATGTTCAAGTTCGAGTTGGCCGTGGCGCTGGCCGAACGCATGGAGCGGAGCCTGATCCATCCCAATATGGAGACGTTTGCGTTTGACGACGCGCTGGTGCTGGCGGAGGATATGCTGATCAACAACCCGCTGCGCATCGTGGGGCTTGACGAAGACTACTGAAGCACAACGGTTCGCTCGATCTGTCGGACAGGGGAAAGCATGGGCCTCTACTTGGGGCTTGACGTCGGCACGACAACGCTGAGTGTCGCGGTCGTGGACGTCAATGGCCGCGACCTGCTCTACACGCGCACGCTTGCACACGAGGCCGACGTTACCAGCGTCGAACACAAGGCGCGTGGGTGGGCTGAGGTCGATCTGCACCGGATCAGCCATCTGCTGCTCGGACTTGTTCGCGACACGGTGGATGCGCTGGGCGAGCGACGGCATGCGCTGCGGGCAATCGGCGTGACGGGGCAGCAGCATGGAATGGCGTTGCTTGACGCGCACAATCGCCCGTTGCGGGCCGGCATCACCTGGCAGGACCGGCGCGTGCTAGAGGCTGTGCCAGGCCAGTCGGAGACCTATCTCGAGCAGTTCATCCGGCGCGCCGGCGGCGTTGAGGCCTTTGCGCGAATGGGGTGCCTGCCTTCACGCGGCTATCTGGGTCCGACGCTGAGCTGGTTGCAGCAACACGACGCGGTGCCGGCTGCAACTGCGTCTGTCTGTTTCGTGCCAGACCTGGCTGTGGCGCTGCTCACTGGGCAGTCGCCCGTGTGCGACCCCACGAACGGCGGCAGTTCGGGCGTGATGGACGTCGTGGACTGTCAGTGGGACTGGGGCGTGATCGGCCGGTTGGGGCTACCGGCGCGGCTGTTTCCCCCGGTGCGGCTGCCGGGGG
>DIVQ01000132.1 GCA_002423325.1 Anaerolineales bacterium UBA6128
TGTCATTCTGAGCGTTAGCGAAGAATCTCGTTTTTCCATGGTCAAGACCCTTCGCTTCGCTCAGGGTGACTACTTTATCAGGTTTTTCTGGCACCCAGTGAGGCGCTCAAGCCGAGTGACTCCTGACTGCACAGAGGCCGCTCGCGTTCCTGGCACAGGCCAGCGGCTGCTGTGGTGAGCGTAGCCAAGATCCCCCGCGTCCCTTCAGAGCTTACCCGACTCCGAACGCCCGCTGGTACTTGACAAAGCATAGTACTATGTGATACAATGTAGCCATGACAGACAACCAGACCCTGATCACCCAGATGCGCAAAGGAGCCGTGGAGTACTGCGTGCTCGCCCTGCTGGCCGGTGGGGAACGGTATGGCTACGAACTGGTCCAAAAGCTCTCCAGCGTGCCCGGCATGCTGGTGAGCGAGGGGACCGTGTATCCCATTCTCAGCCGCCTGAAGCGCGACGAACTAGTGGCCACGGTGTGGCGCGAGTCGTCTGCCGGACCGCCGCGCAAGTACTATCGTCTGACCCCGGCGGGTGAAGTCGCACTGGAGGACTTTCGTTCTCAGTGGGCCGTTTTCACCCGCGCAGTGAATACGTTTCTGACCAGTGGAGGCGAACTGTGAACGACCGTGAGCAATCCGAGATGGTAGAGGTCTATCTGCGCAAGCTGGCGCGTGAACTGAGTGACGTTCCGCGCCGGACGCGGGCCGATTTGCTGGACGATGTGCGCGGACACATAGCGGAGGCATGGGAGACCTCGCCCGACAAAAGCCCCCAGGCGCTGCAGGCTATTCTGGCCCGCCTGGGCGCGCCCGAGGAGCTGGCGCGCCAGGAGCGCGAGGGACTGCGGGCGTCCGAACCCGCCTGGCGCGGAGCCGACTGGCTGGCGGTCCTCGCCATCGTGCTGACCGCGGCCGTGTGGCCGGTGGGCATTGCGCTGGTGTGGCTGCTGCCTCGTTGGGGAAAACGCGACAAGGCCATTGCCACGGCGCTTCCGTTGATCGGCCTCCTGCTGCCCGCGCCGTTGCTCAGGGCGTTGCTGCCCAACCTGCAGGGATCGGGGGCCATCGCCCTGGGAGAGTGGCTGGCGCAGGTCGGGTTCTGGTGCGCGCCCCAAATTGCGGCCGTCTTACTGGCGTTGCGCCAACGGCCCAGGACGCGCTGGGGATTGGTACTGGGGGTGGTGGGTCTGGCCCTGGTGCTGGTGGTCGTCGTGGTGTCCTCGGGCACGTGGCTGCCCGCAGTCCATGGCATAATGGCGGGTGGTCCAGCCGAAGTGACGGTTGAGGTGCAGCCATTACCGTGATGCGCTCGATCCATAGATGCGTGGCAGCCGCTCGCAGCGGCCCACGGCGCGCTGCCGCTCGGCGCGAATCGCCTGCATGCCGCGCCGAACTGGATGCCCGCCTGCGCGGGCATGACGGAGACGGACCGGTTAACCGCGTGGGTACGCCTGTTCGCCAGCCCAAGGGAGGGGCGATGCTTCCGCCGGCGTGACGGCCAAGAGCATTCCTCCGCGCCCGTCATTCCCGCGAAAGCGGGAATCCAGAAGCGCCCCTTACCCTCAAGCCACCCCTAGTGTGTCGCACACGCGATGCACGGGTCGAAGGCCCGCACCACGCGCCCTACGGCGCGCTCGAGCTCGGGGCTGATGCCGTCGGCGGTGATGTAGCGCCGCGCCGCCACCAGCAGGGCGCGCTCGATCGCCAGGATGTTGTGCTGCGTGGGGATGATAAAGCGCGCGCTGCGGATCAGCCCGTTCTCGATCACATAGTGGTGGATCAACGGGCCGCGCGGCGCCTCCACCAGGCCGCAGCCCTCGCCGTCGCGTGGGGTGTAGGGCGCCAGCAGGTCGCCGTCGATCGGGGCCGCGCTCAGGCGCGCGATGGCCTGCTCCAGGCAGTAGATCAGCTCCACGCCGCGCGCCAGGTCGAACAGCAGGATGGCGTGCGCCGGGTGCCCCCACTCGCGGTGGAAGCGCTCCATGCACTGGTCGGCCAGCGGCGTGCCCAGGCGCGGCAGCATGTTCAGGCGCGCCAGCGAGTTGGCGCGCAACCCCTCGCCCTTGAAGAGCGTGCCGGCGGTGTAACTGGTGTCGCTGGGCTGCTCGGCCAGATAGTGGTCGTGCTCGCAGGGGTCAAAGGCGGCCTCTTCGACGCCGGAGGGCGCCAGTACGCGGATGCGGTCGCCATAGTAGGCGTGCCCCGGCCGCACGGAGGCCAGGTAGTAGGTGGGGGTGTCGTCACCCAGCGTGCCGATGCGATCCTTGAGGCCGATGAACAGCTCCCAGTAGCGCTCGAACAGTTCCAGCGCCACCGGCAGCGCCGCACGCAGCTCGGCCACCATGCGTTCGGCGGCCTGCGGGTCGATGTCGGAGGAGACGCCGCCCACCGCGGCGCGCACCGGGTGGATGAACTGGCCGCCCGACGTGGTGATCAGATCGGTGCCGACGCGCCGGATCTGCAGCGCCTTGGGGGCCAGAGTCGCATCCTCACCGCTCATCTCGAACAGGCTGGGGAGGCCCTGCTGTCCCGGCAGGTCGGGCATGGTAAAGATGAACAGCGAAGTGGCCTGGTTCTGAATGAGCTGTCCCAGCATCATCAGCTCGCGGATGCGCACGGCGCGCGGCGAGGGCTCGACGCCATACAACGCCTCCAGCGCCTTGACCGCGGCGATGTGGTGCGCGGTGGAGCAGACGCCGCAGATGCGCGGCGTGATGACCGGCATCTGCTCGGCGGGCGCGCCCTGCACAAAGTACTCAAAGCCGCGCATCTCGGTGGCCTGAAAATGCACGGCCTGCACCTCGCTGCCGTGAAAGTGGATGCGCACCTGGGCGTGTCCTTCGATGCGACTGAGCGGAATGGTGAGCGTTGGCATGTCACAGCACCTTTGCCGGATCGCGGGGGATGGCCGCATAGTCGGCGAACTGAAAGACGAACAGTGCCAGTTGCGGTGAGCGCAGCGCCGCGTCCAGCTCATCGTCGGGTACGTCGGTCATCCCATGAAAGACCTTGGCGATGGCGGTCAGCCACTCTTGCGACGAGCGCGAGATGAACAC
>DIVQ01000033.1 GCA_002423325.1 Anaerolineales bacterium UBA6128
GCCTCGGTGGCCCCGCGGCGCTCCAGTTCCTCGAACTCGTGCGCCATGGGGTTGCGCAGGCAGCGCACCGGGTGGCCGATGGAGGCGCCCGTCACCATCGTGCCGCGCTCGTTGGCCTGCACGATGGCCTGCTTATAGTTGCCGTGCGCAATACACTCGGTGGTACAGATAAAGCGCGTGCCCATCTGCACGCCGCTGGCGCCGAGCGCCAGAGACGCGGCCAGGCCGCGCCCCTCGGCGATGCCACCTGCCGCGATCACGGGCACCTGCACCGCATCGACCACCTGCGGCACCAGCGCGAACGTGGAGACCTCGCCGATGTGCCCGCCAGACTCCATCCCCTCCGCGATGATGGCATCGGCGCCGGCGCGCTCCAGCCGGCGAGCCAGCGCCGCCGAGGCGACCACCGGGATCACCAGCGTGCCCGCCTCCTTGAGCGCGGGCATATACGGCGCCGGGTTGCCGGCGCCTGTGGTGATCACCGGCACCCGCTCCTCGATGCAGAGCGCCACGACCTCGGGCACGCAGGGGCTGAAGAGCGGCACATTGACGCCGTAGGGCCGCGTGGTGTGCGCTTTGATCTGCGCCACTTGCTGGCGCACATACTCGACCGGGGCAGCGCCCGCCCCCAGGATCCCCAGCCCGCCGCCCTCCGAGACCGCCACAACCAATTCCCAGGTGGCCACCCAGGCCATGCCCCCCTGCAGGATGGGGTGCTGAATGTGCAAGAGATCTGTGAGTCGCGTTGAAAGCATCGCTGTCCCTCCGCCGTATTGTCACGGATAACACCCGCAGGCTGGCGGGGTTACGGAGCCCGAGTCGCGCAAGCGGACGGCGACAGCTCGCGGCGCGACGCGCAACTCCAAGTTGGCTTGCGTGTTACAACCGATAACTAGAGTGCGGAGCCAACGACGTCCCGCCATCAGGAGGAGTATCATGAGCAGACGCGTCGTTGTGACCGGACTTGGCGCCCTCTCGCCGCTTGGGCACACAGCAGCTCAGACCTGGGCCGCCGTCGCCGCCGGGCAGTGCGGCATCGGCCCCATCACCCGCTTTGATACCACTGGCTATCGCACCACCTTTGCCGGCGAAGTGAAAGGACTGGACCCGAGCGCGCACTTTGGCCCCCGCGAGGCGCGTCGACTGGACCCCTGTGTGCAATATGCCATAATCGCGGCGCGCGAGGCCATGGCCGACGCAGGCCTGGCGCCCAACTCGGACGAGGGTCAGCGCACCGCGGTGGTCATCGGGTCGGGCATCGGGGGCATCAACACGCTCATCGAGCAGTCGGCCGTGCTGGCCGAACGCGGACCGTCGCGCATCAGCCCCTTCTTTATCCCGATGATCCTGCCCGAGACCGGCGCCAGCATGGTGGCCATTGAGTACGGCCTGCGGGGACCCAACATGGCGGTCACCTCGGCCTGCGCCACGGGCGCCAACGCCATCGGCGAGGCCGCCGAGATGATCCGCCGAGGCGTGGTGGACGCGGCCGTATGTGGCGGTTCGGAGGCCCCGATCGTGCCCATCGCGTTCGCCGGCTTTTCGGTCATGCGCGCCATCTCTGAGCGCAACGACGCGCCCGAACGCGCTTCGCGCCCCTTCGATCGCGATCGCGACGGCTTTGTGATCAGCGAGGGCGCGGCGGTGCTGGTGCTTGAGGCGCTGGAGACGGCCCGGGCGCGTGGCGCCACCATCCATGCCGAACTGGTGGGCTATGGCAGCACCGACGACGCGCACCACATCACCGCGCCCCTCGAGGACGGCGCCGGCGCCGTTGCCTGCATGCGTCAGGCGCTGGCCTGGGGCGGCCTGCAGCCGCAAGAGATCGACGCCATCAACGCACACGGCACCAGCACGCCGCTCAACGACGTCACCGAGACGCGCGCCATCCGTGCGCTGTTCGGTGCCCACGCCGACGGCGTACCCGTCAGTGGCACCAAGTCGATGACCGGACACCTGCTGGGCGCCGCTGGCGCCTTGGAGGCCGTGCTCAGCATCCTGACACTGCGCGATGGACTGCTGCCCCCTACGATCAACCTCGACAACCCCGACCCCGGGTGCGACCTGGACTATGTGCCGCACACCGCGAGGCGCGCCGAGGTGCGCACCGTGCTCTCGAACTCGTTCGGCTTTGGCGGACACAACGCCTGCCTGATCTTTCGGCGGCTGGACGCATGAGCGCCAACGCTCGCCGAGCCGAGATCGTCGGCTGGGGCATGTGCGCCCCCACTCAGACGCTCACCAATCTCGACCTGGCCCAGCGTGTCGATACCACCGATGAGTGGATCCGCACCCGCACCGGCATCGAGCGGCGCCACATCGCAGGGCCGCACGAGTCGACCGCGCAACTGGCTATCGAGGCTGCCCGCCGCGCCCTGAACGTGGCGGATGCTGACCCGCGCGATATCGACCTGATCATCGTGGGCACCGTGACGCCCGACTACCCGCTGCCCTCCACTGCCTGTCTGGTGCAGGACGCGCTGGGCGCCCCGCACGCGGGCGCGTTCGACCTGAACGCCGGCTGCTCGGGATTCGTGTATGCGCTGGCGCTGGGGCAGCAGTCCATCGCCGCGGGCGCCAGCCGCCTGGTGCTCGTGATCGGGGCCGATACGCTCTCGCGCATCACAAACTGGGAGGACCGCGGCACCTGTGTTCTGTTTGGCGATGGCGCCGGGGCCGTGTTGTTGCGCGCCGGACCGGGGCCGGGCGGCGTGCTCGCCACGCTGCTGGGGTCCGACGGGGCGGGCGCGCGTCTGCTGATCGTACCCGCAGGGGGGTCCGCGCTGCCCGCCAGCCCGCAGACCGTAGCCGAGGGGCAACACTATATCCAGATGAACGGACAGGCGGTCTTTCGCTTTGCGGCCCAGGTGCTGCCGCAGGCAGTTCGGCAGGTGGCAGACAAAGCCGGGTTGGCGCTGGAGGACATCGCCCTGGTGGTGCCGCACCAGGCCAACATGCGCATTCTGGAGGCGGCTGCCAAGCGGCTGAAACTGCCGCTGGAGCGCTTTGCCATCAACCTGCAAGAGTACGGAAACACCTCGGCGGCTTCGATCCCCATGGCGCTGTGCGAAGCCATCGAGGCCGGACGCGTTCTGCCGGGGCAACATATTGTGCTGGTGGGGTTCGGCGCGGGGCTGACCTGGGCCGCGGCAGTGCTGCGCTGGAGCGCCCCTTCTGAGGCGGCCTCGCCCGCCTGGCGCGCCGGGTGACGCTGGTTGCTGTACCGTGGGACGGCGTGGCGCGGGCGCTGGCTGAGGCTGCGTCAGGGGGCGGTGGTGACGGCCATCCGCGTGGTGCAGAGGCAGAGGCGCTGAGGCGACGCCCGAACCCAGCGGCCGCCAGGACCTTCAGTCCTCAGCGACACGAGGCATCGATTCGGACGAGCGCCGAGCCCGTGCTAGCCCTCGGTTGCGGTCGCCCAGGGATAGGAGTAGCTGGCCCTCGCGGCGGCCCGCACCTCGGGATCGTCGGAATACCAGCCGCGGCGCTCGGGCGGCAGCAGGGCCGCAATGCGCTCCATGATCACATCGCCCAGCGCGTCCACCTGCTTGCGATGCTCGGGGCCATGGCCCTCAGCCGTGAGCGGTCCAAACGGTTCGCCGACGCGCAACGTGACGTGCGCTCGCCAACCCCTGCGTAGTGCGCGAAACAGCTCGGGCAGCCCGTCGATGCCAAGGGGAAGGATAGGGGCACCGCTTCGCACCGCCAGGTAGGCCGTCCCGGGCCGCGCCGGGCGCAGCTCCTGCGACCAACTGCCTCCTTCGGGCATGATGCCGAGCACGCCTCCCTGTGACAGCACCTTCTCCGCCGCGCGTAGCGCCCCACGCGCGCCCGTCCCGCGGAATAGCGGCATATAGCCCCACACGCGTGGGATGAAGGTCACGATACGCGGCGCATTGGGCATCCGGAACCCGCCGACAAACTCGAGTCGCCAAGGCATAAAGCCCACCAGCAGAGCGGGGTCCATATACGAAAAGTGGTTGGCCACCACCAGCAACGGACCCTCGCGCGGAATGTTCTCCCGGCCGACGATCTCGATATCGGCAAGCGCGTGAAAAGCCAGGTTGCTCATGCGGTGTAACAGGCCGCGGATGAACCGACGCCTCGGATAGCGCAGGGTTTGTATGGCCGTCATGGTGCGACTCCTCAGCCCTTGACCGGGTCTGCAGCGGTCAAAGCCGCCGCCCTGCCTTCCGTCTCATTCACACGCAACAGCAGCAGCAGGCCAACCACCAGGAACACCGCGATCGACAGGATAGCGACGCGTTGCCCGGCCTGCTCGGCGGCCAGCACTTCGCGACCCGCGGCCAGATAGGCGCGCGCCGCCCGCGAAGCCACAAATCCGTACACCGTGGGACCGATGAACGACGAGGTGCGCCCCGCCACCGAGAAAAAGCCAAAGAACTCGGCGCCACGCCCGGCCGGGCTGAAGGTGGCCACCAATGTGCGGCTGACCGACTGCACGCCCGTGAGCGCAAAGCCCGCCAGCGCCGCAATCACGAAAAAGCCGGCCAGCGACTGGATAAAGTACAGCCCCAGGACACAGCCCAGCATCATCACCACCGAGATCAGCAGCGTGCGCTTGCTGCCCACGCGGTGCGCCAGCATGCCGAACAGGTAGGCTCCCGCCACGCTGGTGGCCTGCAGGATCACCATCAGGATGATCAGCTGCGTCTGGCTAACCCCGAACAGCACGGCGCCCATGATGGCCGCAAAGTCCAGCGCCATGATGATCCCGTCGTTATAGACCAGGAATGCCATCATGAACTTCCAGAGCTCGCGGTAGTGGCGTGTGGCCCGCATCGTCTGCCAGAGCCGCCTGAAGCCCACGGTGAAATAGTTCTCGCCCGCAGGCAGGGTCTGCGCCACAGCGCGCTCGCGCAGACGCAGAAAGAGCGGCACTGTCGACAGGGCGAAAAAGAGCGCGGTGATGGGGAAGGTCAGCCGCACCGTCAGGGGACCCTTGAGGAACATGATCATCGGCAGAATGATGATCAGGCAGACGATGCCGCCCGCCGAGCCGATGGCCCAGCCCTTGCCCGAGATCCCGGCCAGATCGTCCGGCTCGCCCAGTTCGGGCAGCAGACCGTCGTAGAACACCTGCGCGCCGCGGTAGCCGATCTCGGCCAGCACGAAAAAGAGCATCCCGATAAAGATGGTGCCCTTCTGTGTGAAAAAGAGCAGTGCGGTGAAAAGGCAAGACATCGCAGTGGCGGCAAACAAAAAGCGCTTTTTGCTGGCGCTGAAATCGGCGATCGCACCCAGGATGGGTGAACTGATCGCCACCACGAGCATGGCGATGCCGATCGACAGGCCCCAGAGCCAGGAGCCGCGCTCGCCGCCCACCACCTGATCCTTAAAGTAGGTGGCGTATACAGCAAGCAGGATCACGGCGGCATAGGCCGAGTTGCCGAAATCGTACAGGTACCAGGCGTGACGTTCGCGGGGCGTGGCTTTCTCGTGCAGAGGAACGCTTGCGGAACCGGGGGCGGCGGGGACGGCCTGCGCTGGCGCTGTCATATCACTTCCTTTGCTGTAGAGTTAGCGACTCCAATGGCGCGACACGGCTCAAACTTTACCCGATTACGGGAACGATGCAAATCGCGGCGCGCCGCTTCAGGCGGCCGGACGCATCTCGATCAGCAGGGTCCATTCGCCTTCCTGGACGGTCTCGGCGCGCTGGTTGACCACCCGCACCTTGAGCGTGACCACGCCACCGCCCATGCTGGGCACGGCGCGCAGGCGCGCCACCTCGGCCTGGAACGCGATGGTATCGCCCGCAAAGATCGGCGCCTTGAATTTGTACTCCAGGCCCAGAAACGCGCGCACGGTGCCCTCGATCAGCCCGGCGCGCACTGCCAGCCCCGAGGCAATGGAGAGCCCCAGCAGGCCGTGCGCGATCCGCTGGCCGTAGGGCGTGGTGGCCGCGTACTCTGCATCGGTGTGGATGGCATTCCAGTCGCCCGAGAGTGCGGCAAAGGCCACGATATCCGCCTCCGTCACCGTGCGTGCGGGGCTGGACAGCGTCTGCCCGAGCCTAAAGTCTTCGAAATAGCGCCCACTCGAATTGGGTGCGGACATACGTTGCTCCTGAGACGATGGTTTCTGCTGCTACAACACCGGTCGAGGCACGCCGATGCGCTTGACTGACATGGAAGCGCAACCCATAATGCAGTCACCGGGCCGCTGGTGTGGCTGATAGGATGGAAAATGTCGATCGAAGCCATAGAAAGATACCATCGCAAGATAGAGACCGTAGTGCGCTACGGGGGTTCGCGTAACGAAAGCACGTTGCGATCTGCCTTCATGGGATTGCTGGAGACGTATTGCGCCAACACCAGCCTGCAGCTAATACCAGAGCTCGAGTATCGCACGATTCGGGGCACTGTGCGCCCCGACGGTACGCTCAAAGACGCCCTGCGCATGGACTGGGGCTACTGGGAGAGCAAAGACCAGTACGATTCCCTGGACGAAGAGATCGCCAAAAAGTTGGAGAAGGGCTATCCCACCACCAACATCCTCTTTGAGGATGGGCAGACTGCCGTTCTCATCCAGAACGCCATCGAGGTACAGCGCGCGTGCCTGGATGACGCGCTCGCACTGCACGCGCTTCTGACCACCTTTGTCACCTACGAGCCGGCCCCCGTGCAGTCGTTCCGCGAGGCCATCGACCGGTTCCGACAGGATCTGCCCGAGTTGCTAGAGTCGCTGCGTGCTTTGATCGCCGAACAGGCCGAGAGCAACGCGAGTTTCCGCCAGGCACGCGCCGATTTTCTAGAGTTGTGCAAAGAGTCCATCAACCCGCACGTGGTCATGGACGACGTACGCGAGATGATCATCCAGCATGTCCTCACCGAGGACATCTTTCTGACCGTGTTCAGCGATGTGCAATTTCTGCGCGAGAACAGCGTGGCGCGCGAACTCCAGCGCGTGATCGACACCTTTTTCGTGGGCGACGTGCGCCGCAACATCACGCGCCGCATGGACGCCTTCTCGCAGGTGATCAAGGCAGCAGCAGCCGGCATTGCCGATCACCACGAGAAGCAACGCTTCCTCAAAGTGCTCTACGAGAACTTTTACAAGGCCTACAGTCCCGAAAAGGCTGACCGCTTGGGGATCGTTTATACGCCCGAGGAGATCGTGCGCTTTATGATCGCTTCCGCCGATCATCTCGTGCACAAGCACTTTGGGCGATTCCTGCAGGATGCCGACGTCGAAATCCTGGACCCCGCAACCGGTACGGGGACGTTCATCACCGAGTTGATCGAATACCTGCCGACCCACGCCCTGCCCCAAAAATACGCCGAGGAGATCCACTGCAACGAGGTCGCCATTCTGCCCTACTATGTGGCCAGCCTGAACATCGAGTACACCTATGCCCAAAAGATGGGGCAGTATGTCGAGTTCCCCAACATCTGCTTTGTGGACACACTCGATAACATGGGCTTTCTCTACCCCAACAAGCAGTTGGCGATGTTCGGCATCTCGGCGGAGAACTTGCAGCGCATCCGCCGACAGAACGAACGCAAAATCTCGGTCATCATCGGCAACCCGCCCTACAATGCCAATCAACTCAATGAGAACGATAACAACAAAAATCGCGAGTATCCCGAGGTAGACAAGCGCATCAAGGCGACGTATGTCAAAGAGAGCACGGCGCAAAAGACCAAGCTGTACGACATGTACACACGCTTTATCCGCTGGGCCAGCGATCGACTGGCCGACAACGGTGTGCTGGTCTTTGTCTCAAACAACTCCTTTCTCGAAGCTCGCTCCTACGATGGGTTTCGCAAGGTGCTCGAAACTGAGTTCAACGCCATCTATGTGCTGGACATGAAGGGCAATGCGCGCACGAGTGGAGAGCGTCGCCGCCGGGAAGGTGGCAACGTCTTCAACGACCAGATCCGCGTGGGCGTCGCGATATACTTCCTGGTACGCAAGAAGGGCGCTCGGGGCTGCCAGATACACTATGCGGCAGTTGGCGACTACGCGCGCTCCGCCGAAAAACTGGCATATCTGCGGGAGCATCGCTTTGAGCAGGTCCCCTTTCGCCACATACAACCCGACGCTGGCCACAACTGGCTTAACCAGAGCGAAAACGCGTGGGACGAGCTGTTACCGGTCGCTGTCCGCTCGTTGCGCGTTACCGACCAAGAGAGCCGGTTGTTCTACTTGGGTTCCCCGGGTATTGTCACTGCTCGAGACGAGTGGGTGGTGAACCTAGACTCAAAGGTGCTTGGACAGACCTCGCAGCACATGGTAGCCACCTACGCAGCAAGACCAACAGACGCTGAAGTCTACGACACCGCGGTCAAGTGGTCACGGAATCTCAAGGCTCGCGCAAGAAGGGGAGACACAGAGGCCTATGACGCTGGGAAGATCCGGCGCTACTCGTACAGGCCTTTCAACCTCCATTTCTGCTACGATTCCGATCTATTCCTGGACGAAAAAGGGGCATCGGATGAAACGTTCGCTGCTCGCAACCAGGCGATCGCCTACACGGCGCCCGGTTCGTCCAAAGCATTCCACTGTCTAGCCTCCGCACACCCAGTGGACTTCCACTTGGCAGGTGACACGCAGTATGTCGCTCGTCACCGCTATGATCGGGATGGCGTCCGCTACGACAACATTACGGACTGGGCGCTGGCGCAGTTCCAGGAGCGCTACGGCAACGAACTGACCGCCTGCGGCGATACGTCGGCGCGCAAGGACGCCATCTTTGCCTACGTGTATGCTGTGTTGCACGACCCGATCTATCGCGAACGCTACGCGCTCAACCTCAAGCGCGAGTTCCCACGCATCCCCCTCTACCCTGGGTTCGCGCAGTGGGTCGCGTGGGGCCAGCGCCTGCTCGACTTGCACCTGCGCTATGAGAGCGTCGAGCCATGCGAGGTCGAGCGCATCGACCTGGCGGCTGGCGGCGCCACCCCCAAGCCGCGCCTCAAGGGCGACGCCAGCACCGGCACAATCGAGATTGACAGCGTGACGACCCTGCGCGGCGTGCCGCGCGCTGCATGGGACTATCGCCTCGGCAATCGGGCCGCACTCGAGTGGGTGCTCGAATACCACAAAGAGCGCAAGCCGCGCGATCCGACGATCCGCGAGCGCTTTGACACCTACCGGCTGGCTGATTACAAGGAACAGGTCATCGACCTGCTGCGCCGTGTCGTCACCGTCAGCGTGGAGACGGCGCAGATCGTGCAGGCAATGGCCGAGGTGCAGGAGCGCTAGGCGGCAACCCCCGCCCACGCCGCTTGCGCCTCTGTGTAGCGAGACGTATCATGGTCGCACGCACTGCGCGAGTGCGACTCAACCACTCGATGAGGCAAGCTCGAATGTCCCACCCCCAGCGCACCCTGGTTGATTTCCTCGGTCTGCGCAAAAACATCGTCGCCCTGCTCATCATGGTCATCCTGGTGGGCCTGGGCGAAAAGATGGCCGAGCGCTTCCTGCCGCTCTATCTGGTGGCCCTGGGCGGCTCCACCTTTGCCGTGGGCCTGCTCAACGGCATGGACAACCTGCTCAGCGCGCTCTACTCTTTCCCCGGGGGCTATGCCAGCGACCGCTTGGGCTACAAGCGCGCCCTGGCACTCTTTAACGTCATCGCCATACTCGGCTATCTGATCGTGGTCATTTTTCCCTACTGGCAGGCGGTGTTGGTGGGCGCGCTGTTGTTCATCTCGTGGACGGCTATCTCGCTGCCCGCCACCATGGACATGGTATCGGCCGTGCTGCCCAAGAACAAGCGCACGATGGGCGTCTCGCTGCACTCGCTGGTGCGGCGCATCCCAATGGCGCTGGGGCCGATCATCGGCGGCACGCTCATCGGCCTGCAGGGCGAAAAAGGCGGCATCCGTCTGGCGTTTGTGGCGGCATTGGGGCTGGCGATTGTCGCACTGGTGCTGCAGCAACGACTCATCGATGACGAGGGGCGCGGCAACGCCGCGGCCGAGCCCAACCCGCTGCGCAGCCTGCACCTGCTGTCGCCCAACCTGCGCCGTCTGCTGCTCTCCGACATCCTGGTGCGCTTCTGCGAGCAGATTCCCTACGCCTTTGTGGTGCTGTGGGTGGTGCAGAAAAACGGCCTCACCGCGCTGCAGTTCGGCGTGCTGACCACCATCGAGATGGTCGTGGCGATGCTGATCTATATCCCGATCGCCTACCTGGCCGACAAGAACACGAAAAAGCCCTTTGTAGTGATCACGTTCGGCTTTTTTACGCTCTTTCCGCTGGTGCTGTTGTGGGCGCGCTCGTTCTGGATGTTCGTGATCGCCTTTATCGTGCGCGGCCTGAAGGAATTCGGCGAGCCCACGCGCAAGGCGCTGATCATGGACCTGGCGCCCGAGGGGCACAAAGCCACTACCTTTGGCGTCTATTACCTGGTACGCGACGTGGTGGTGTCGGTGGCGGCCTTTGGGGGCGCGCTGCTGTGGGACGCATCGTCGCTCACCTGGTTGTTCGAGCGCCTGGGCTGGGCGGGCGGCGCGCTGCTGCCCCGCATCCAGGCGCTGGCCTCGCCCACACTCAACTTTTGCGTGGCCTCGGCCTTTGGCCTGCTGGGGACGCTCTATTTCGCCGTCTGGGGCAAAGACCTGGACGCCTAGGCGCGCTGGGGGATTAATCGTGGCACAGCATCAAGCACAGGCGCTGGACGTGGACATCAGAGAGCTCGCGCCCCTGCACGTGGCCTATATCGCCTATGCGCCCGCTGACGGCGAGCCTGATTTCCACGCCATTCAGGCCTGCTTTCAGCGCGTGCAGGCCTGGCTGCACGAAAGCGGTCGCGACCCCTTTTTCGGCCTGACGGTGGGCGTGGCCTACCCCGAGGGCGGCCAGATGGCGCGCTATGACTGCTGCGTCGAGGTGCCCGCGTCGGTACAGTTCGGCACCGATGAGATCGCCGTCCAGAATCTGCCGGGCGGGCGCTACGCCGTGCTCAAGATGGCTAAGGATCCGCGCGTCATCGGGCCGTCGATCGGACGCCTCTACAGCGAGCATGTGCCCGGGCAGGGGTTGGTGCTGGACGCCGCCCGCCCCACCTACGAGGTCTACTGGGAGGACCGGATGGAGTATTGCGCGCCGCTGCTGGCGCCCACGGCGACCGATCCGGCGGCGCACGCGCGCTGGGTGCAACACCAAGCGGAGCGCGTGCTCGCGCAGGTCGCCGCGCTCCCGCAACTGGGGGCGTACCTCGACAGCAGCCTGCCGGTCCCCAAGCCCTACAGCGGAGCCGGCGCAATCAGGCTCATCATCCTGGGGCAGGACCCCACCGTCAAAGCCCCTGACAAGCGCGCCCAGATCGGCACCGCGCTCAACCTGGACAAGCGCGGCAGCCTGCTGGCCTACCTGGCGCACGTCTGCAACGGCCTGGGGCTGGACATTCGCAAGGACGTCTACGCCACCAACCTCTGGAAGGGCTTCTTTGTCAGCCCGCCGACGCAGATCAGGGACGTCGACGTACTGGCCGACTCGCGCGACCTCTGGCTGCCGCTGCTGCAGGAGGAACTGTCGGTCTTTCCCGACGCGCCGGTGCTCACTCTGGGCGAGCCGTTGCTGCGGCAACTCGTGCTGGAGGACGCCTCCCCCAGGGTGCGCGACTATTGGGGCTACACCGACGACTGGCGCGCGGGGGAGACGGGGCCGTTGCGCTATCTGGAGGCCTCGGGCAACCGGCTGGGGCGCCGGGTGTTCCCCTTCCCGCACCAGCCCAGCATCGGCAAGCTGTTCTACAAGCAGCGGCTGGACGAGTACATCGCCTATCTGCGCGGCGCGGCGTTCTGAGAGATCGGCCCAAGCGCAGCCACGTCGTTGCCTTGTGTGAGCGTGCATGTCCGAGAAAACGAACAATAAGAAAACGTCAAGACCACACAGGAGTGGGTGGGTGCTGATCGCAGCGATCCTGGCCTCTGTCCTCGTCGCGGGCGTGCTGTTCGTCGTGGGGCTGCGCGCCTGGACCGACTGGCGCTACACCCGCGACACCTGGGCGCCCGCAGACGTCCCAGCGCGCCCGGTTGCGATCGTCTTTGGCGCCGGCGTCTACCCCGACGGCCGCCTCAGCCCCATCCTCGCCGATCGCGTCGCTACCGCCGTCGAGCTCTACCAAACGGGCAAGGTGCGCAAGCTGTTGATGACCGGCGACAACCGCTTTGCCGACTATAACGAGCCGGCGCACATGCGTACCTATGCGCTGAACCTGGGCGTGCCCGACGAGGACATCGTGCTGGACTATGCCGGGCGGCGCACCTATGACAGCTGCTACCGCGCCAGGCACATCTTTGGTGTCGATGAAGCGATCCTCGTGACGCAGTCCTACCACCTGGATCGCGCGCTCTTCACCGCCGACCGCCTGGGGATCGACGCCGTGGGCGTGGCCGCCGACAAGCGCCACTATACGCTGATCCGCCACTACTGGCTGCGCGAGCTGGCCGCCACCGCGGTGGCCTGGTGGCAGGTGACCGTCAGTCGCCCGCTGCCGGTGATGGGCGAAGCGCTACCGATCTTTCCGACCGAGTAGATACTCGGTCGCGTCTCAGGGGGCCTGCGCAGCACCTCGGCGTGACAGAAGGGGCGTGTCATAGTCGCGCTACGTCTAGCGCGCGCCAGGCAGGTCTGCGGGGCGCGCTGCGCGCCAGCGCGCCAAGGCCGCGCGCACCTGCTCCTGGCTGGCCGTGCCGGTGGTGCCGATGCACTTGATCGTCACCGAGGCCACCAACTGCCCCACCAGCGCCGCTTCCTCGAGCGTGGCCCCACAGCACAACGCCGACACGATACCGGCCATGGTGCTGTCGCCTGCCCCCACAATATCGATCTCGCCCTCCACCGGCACCGGCCGGATGTGGCTGCAGCCCTGCGCGCTGCAGGCCAGCCCGCCTTTGGGGCCCACCGTCAGGAACACCGGCTTGCCGGTGCGCTCGCTCAGCGCGCGGCCGTTGGCCATCGAGCGCTCCAGCGGGATGTCGGCGCCCGTCTCCAGGCCCAGCGCGCGCGCGGCCTCGTGCTCGTTGGGTTTGAGGGTCGCGTTGCGGAACTCGCCAATGCGCATGCGCGAGTCCGCCGCCACGATCAGCCGCGGGTTGCGCTCGGCCACGTCGGCCAGCACGTCGCGGATAGTGTCGGTGATGACGCCATGGTTGCGCTCGGGCACCTGGTCGGCAATGATGATGCCGTCCACCGTGGGGGCCAACTCGCGCAGGCGCTCGGCGATCACCTCTTCGAGATCCGCTGGCAGCGGCGCGCGGTTCTTGATGTCCAGCCGAGAAAGCTCGTGCACGCGGCCATCGGGCTCGTGCATCATCGGCTTGGTATAAGTGGGGGTGCAGCGCTGGGGCGTCCGCAGCAGCGGGGTCGCGTCCACGCCACGCTCCGTCAGGCCGCGCAGCAACTCGTAGCCCTCGCCGTCGTCGCCGATCACGCTCAGCGCGACCACGCCCACCTGCAGCGCGCGCAGGTTACTGACCACGGTACCGGCTGCGCCCGGGCTGGTGCGCACCTGATAGACCTGGTGCACCTCCAGGCCCGTCTCCAGCGACGTCTCGGCCAGGCGCCGGTCGATCTCCAGGTACTTGTCGAGGAAATAGTCACCGATCACCAGCACGCGCGTCTGCTCGAATCCGGCCAGCAGTTGGTCGAGTCGGCTCGGCTCCATCAGCGTTCCCCCAACTCTTTGAGCACGTGGTGGTAGAGCACCGGCACGCTGACCTTGTGGTCGGCGCGCACGTAAAAGCTCTCGCCGCCATCGCGCACGGTGCGCACCAGGATGGTCTTGAAGGGCCGATAGTAGTAGCGTGCATCGGTCTTGGGCGCCTCCACCGAGAGATCGTCGCCCAGATCCTGCAGGTCGAACACGGCCGTGGTGAAATGGTTGAGCGGCTGGCCGTCCTGATAGGCGACGTTGCGCGCCATCGCAAGGGCCTTGAGATAGACCTCGGGCCCCATGATCGCCGTGCCCATGGAGAGCATCACACCCCCCTCCAGCCGGGTGATCTCCTGCGTATAGACCAAAAAGTCGATGTATGAGGCCTGGCCCCAGGCGCCGCCGTTGCAGTTGGGATGCTCGTGGACGATGTCGTACCCCAGGCTGACGTGGGCGGTCACAGGGATGTGCAGCCGGTAGCCGGCAGCCAGGATACTCACATCCTGATGCGGCGCGTTCTCGCGCACCAGCGTGCGCCCCACCATCTCACCGATGCCGATGCCCTCGTTGGCGGCAGCCGAGGCCAGCTCGTTCAGGCGACCGGTCTCGCGCCACAGCCCGAACTGCCCCTCGCGGATGTAGCGCGCCACGCTC
>DIVQ01000196.1 GCA_002423325.1 Anaerolineales bacterium UBA6128
CCGCGCGGCGAGCTATGCCTGCCACGCTCACCCCAGCAACATGCCAGCTACGTCCGAAGCAGGTTCTTTTGCCCTCTGTAGCCAAGATGCGGATGGGCCACCTCCGTGGGGACAGCGATCCGCCAAACCACCAATACAGCATATTGTGGTTGCAGGCAGCGCGCACCACTGTATGTGGTATATCCGCCTGCGGCCTGTACTACGTTAGCACATGGGGTCCTAGCTGTCAAGTATGAACTTGGACACACGAAGGCAATCAGCTGCCCAGTAGGCCCCCAAAAAAAGCGAACAGCCAGGAGACCATGGTCTCCTGGCTGCTCCGGCAACCTATTCAGCGTAGAGTACTACTTTTTGAACTGCGCCAGATAGCCGTTGATTTCGTCAGCGACTTCATGCAGTGTCGATGTCGGATCGGCACCGAGGCCGATGTCGCGGATGGCCAGGGTAGCGGCCGAGTCATACTGCAGGTACCCAGGTCCTGGCGGACGCGGCGCCGCGTAGGTGCTCAGCATGGCCTGGAACAGGGTATTGGGATACTTGTCGTACATCCCCGTGCCGGCAAAGACGGAGATCATCGCCGGCAGGTTGCCCGTCACCTGCGCGTACTCGACGCGGTGGGCGTAGGTGTGGAACCAGTGATTCAGCGCCACAGCCTCAGCCTTGTGCTTGGAGTTCTTGCTGACGGCAACCGTGGTGCTGCCACTGTGCGTGAAGGGCACACCATCGCTAAAGTAGCCCACTGGGGTGACACCCATATTCAGTTTGGGATTCGCGGCAGGGAAGCGGGAGACACGGTCAGAGGTAGCAAAGGCCGTCGCCCCTCGTCCATCGGGGAAGCCGTTGGGCATGCCGGCGGTTGGCGAGACCTTTTCCTTCTGGAAGAGGTCCTGATACCACTGCATGGCTTCAATGGCCTGTGGAGTATCGATGTAGCCCTTGACGTCCGTGCCATCCTCGCTGATCGCGGCCCAGGTCTTGTACTCGTCCGAATCCTTTGCTGCATTGGGATCGCCCTTGCCGCGGATGAACATACCCTCATAGTAGTAGAGGGATCCCACGCCGCCAGGCCCGAATTCGGACGGCGCCAGGCCCCATACCTCCGGCACTTCGGAGCCGGCCGGCTTGATGGTCAGCTTTTTCCAGGCCTCGAGGTACTTTTCCCAGGTCCAGCCCTTAGCAGGATCGGTGGTCTCCGGCGGCGGATCGATGCCGGCTTGCACGAAGAGATCGCGGTTGTAGTAGCCAAAGAGCGACGACTGACGCTCCGGCCAGGCATAGACCTTGCCCTGGAAGGAATGCTCCTCGAGCGTGGCTGGCAGGTAATCGTCAAAGTAGCTCTTGGCAAGCCAGTCATTGAGGGGCTCAAAGGCATCAAAATAGCAGAACGCCTTGACCCAGGGCCCGTCGACTTTGATGACGTCGGGCGGCTCGCCGCCGGCGATGATGACCTGCAGCTTCTGATAGAGGTCACCGTAAGGCACACGCTCTTCCTCGATCTTAATGTTCGGGAAGGCATCGGTGAACTCTTTGACCCAGCGGTCATAGAGCTCCTGCTCGGCCGCCGAGACGGTGATCTTCAACATACGCAGGGTGATGGGCTCGGTGGTGAGCGCGGGACCCATGTAGCCATCCTGGCGCAGTGCGGCCATGACCGCACCGCCTGGCTCGGCTGTCGGTTCGGCAGCGGCCGGTTTGGTGGGGGCCACGGTAGGCCGGGGGGTCGCGGTGGGCGCGGGCTGTGCACAGCCGGCCAGCAGCGCGACGATCACCATGGTGGTGACCAAAACCAAAAGTCGGTTCTTGCTCATTCTCTGTTCTCCTCGGATAGTGGGCATGCCGGACCGGCATGATCTCATTGAAGATACCACAACCCCCGGCATCTGTCAAACACCGATGAGATCGTTCAGCTCTCAGACAGGCTGTCCACTCCTACCATCTGCCCACGCCGGCCGGCTTGGCGTCAGGCAGCGATCCTGCTGCATCACCCGTGTACTTGACAGCGCCAGCGCGCGGCCTAGCATCACTGCAGGCTTGTCGACTGTGCACAGCGAGGCCATCTTGAGCACTGCCCGCCTGAACATCATCAACGTCGGCTACGACGCCGCCAACTATTACCTGCTCGCCACGCCGCAGGCTCGCCTGCTGATCGACGTGGGCTGGCCGGACACGCTGCCCAGGCTGCGGGCCACGCTCAAACGCATGGGCAGCGACCTCGCCGAGGTCACGCACCTGCTGGTCACCCACTACCACCCCGACCATGCCGGCCTGGCCCAAGAGCTAAAGCGGCTGGGCATAAAGCTCATCGTGTTGGAGAACCAGCCCGCAGGGATCATGGCGCTCAAGCAGTACATGAAGCCTGACAGTGGTTATGTTGAGATCACCCCGCATGATAACATCGTGCTGCGCAGCGTGGACAGCTGTGCCTTTTTACGCGGGCTGGGGATCGCGGGGGAAATCCTGCCGACCCCCGGTCACTCGGACGACAGCGTCACCCTGCTGCTGGACAGTGGGGCCGCCTTCATCGGCGATCTGCCCGCCGTGCGCATCTCCGACGACCCGGCGCACCCCGCCAACGTGAGCATGGAACAGCTTCTCTTGAAGGGTGCACGGCTGCTGTACCCCGGCCACGGGCCGCTCAGGCCGCTGCCGTGAGCGGTCGCGAGGTGTGCTATTATGCCGCGTGACCTGCGCACGCTCATGCCTCCACCCCTGCAGGGCCGCATCTGCACCGAGTGTGGCGCTGAGGTGCCGCCGTGCTTCAGCTCGTGCGATGAGCTCTTCATGTCGCTGCTGACACCTCTGGGCATGACCAACGTCGACCTGCCTGAGGGGAACCCGCTGGTGCGCCTTTTCGTCGATGCATTCGCCATGCAGCATCCTGCGCGCAGCTGCAGGTCGTCCAAATCGTACGCGGCGCACATCACCGGCCTGTGCTGTGGGATCGAGCATGGCGGGTCGCAGGCGATGTACTCGGCGCTGCAGCGCTGGCTGCACGTGGGTCTGCCGCGCCCAACGGAGCCTGCTTTCCGCGGCGAGCTCACAGTTCGTTATGTCTATGACGCAGGCGATGGCGAGGAGCAGGCCAGGCGCATCCACGAGTGGGCGGAAGATGTCTGGCGCGCCTACGCAGCGCGGCACGAGCTGGTGCGCGGCTGGGTACAGCAGGCGCTCAGTGCATCGGCACAAAGGGGCAAGAGATGAAGTGGTGCATCGCGGTTCTGGTATTGCTGGCCATTGTCGGCTGCGCCAGGGCTCCCGCAGAGCGGGAAGCGAAGCCAGCTTTCAAGGGTATGGAGCTCTACTCCTGGCGCCCAACGGGCCAGGACTGGCATTTCAGCCTGCTTCTGGGCACCAACCGCAACAAGAGCATCGAGGAAGTCATGGACCCCGAGGTAACCATCGTCGGCGTGGCCGCGCTCAAGGAGCGCCTGGCCTATCTGACGGTGGGCGAGTGGGTCACCTGGGGATATCTTGGCTTAGAGCTTTTTCCGCAGGAGCTGGTCGAGGACCTGCAAGGCTACTGCCGCGGGCTGGAAATCGAGCTCAGCGCACCGCGGCGCTTCTGATCGTGCTGCGGCGGCACGCCGACTGGCCCAGCGACGCGGCTCCCACGCAAGGGGCTGCCCGAGTGCAGGGACCTAAGCCAGCTCGGCCGGCGCCATGCCCGCGGCCTTGTACGGCGCGATTTCCGGTGCATCGATGAGCAGCTCTTCGCTGGGCTCGCGCCCCTGCGCCCGCAGCGCCTCCACATACTGGGGATGAAGGATGAACTGTCTGTCGCGCAGGATCTGGCGGTCCCACGGGTTCAAGATCAGCTCGTCGCTGACAAAGCCGATATAGTCGGGAATGGCTTCGCCGCGGAGGTGGGCATAGAGCACGGCGGTGCGCACCTCAGCCGCGCCAATGGCCAACGCTTTGTCGCGCACCATCTGCAGCGTCTCGCCCGTGACACAAATCTCGTCGACGATAAGCACGCGCTTGCCACGCACGGCACCTGGCGGTCGTTGCTGCCAGACCGGCCTGGAATAGGTCAGGACGTCGCGCAGACGGCGCGACACCCGCACATGGTAGGCCTCCAGCTGTAGCAAATGGGCGATCAGCATGCCAGCGTACGAGCCGCCACGCCCAATAGGTAAGACAACCTGCGGCGCAAAGGTCGCCGCCGCGCGGGCCAGCCCTTTGCACAGGCCGTGAAACTCCTCCCAGGACACGGGGTGCACCCCCCAACGGCGGTCATAGTCATACGATTCAGCGGGCATGCCCCGTCGCCAGGCCTGGCTCATTGCACTCTCCCTCCACAAAGCTCAGTGGGCCAGCGGGCCTGGCCCCGAATCGCGCACCAAACGAGTCACAACCGCCCCCGTCAGCGGCGGGCGCTCAGGCGACCCACTAGAAAGGCCAATACCGCGACGACCAGGGCCGCAAGCCAGGCCAGTGGCTGCACGGCCAACGCGGCCGCAGTGCACCTGCTCGTGGCGGGCGCCGGGTATGGCGCGAGCGTCGCCACCGGCGCGCAGGGCGCGCACGTTGGACAGGGCGGCAGGGTTGCCGTGGCCGTCGGCGGCCGCAAAGTAGGCGTCGCGGTCGGCGGGACGGCCGTGTTGGTCGGCAGGGCCGTCGCGGTGGGCAACGGCGTCTCCGTCGGCTCTGGTGTCTGCGTCGGCGTGTTGGTCGGCCGACGCGTCGCCGTGGGCGGCAGGGCCACGACCACCAGGCTGGCATCATCGATGTAGACGTTGTTGTCCTGGCTGGCATAGTCCGGGTGGCTATAGACAAAAGCGGTCACCGTGGAGTCAGTGGCCACCGCCTCGACCTCAAAGTGGTGCCAGGCGTCGTAGGCGTTCTGCTCGGGCGACCAGACGATCTCTTCCGCGAAGGCGTCGGCAGGGCCCCCGTTGGGGTCGATGCCAATGCGCACGTGCATGGGCGATGGATCGCCAGAGGTGGCGCCGCCGCAATTGCCCTTTTCCTCGCGGTCGCAGGACCAGGTCAGCACCCACAGCTCAAACTTGAGCCTGGCTCCCACTGGCACATTGGACACCTGCTGCCATACGCCGGCCTGAAAACTGCCAAAGCTGTGGAACCACTGCTGCGACAGGTCGCCATTGCGCACGCGGTTGCCCGGAACGTCGGCGCGCGTCGCCCCCTTGTACTCTGGCGCCAGGCGCAGGCCCTTGTCCCGCTCGTACTGCGGGCCTTCCACGAACCAGGCGCTCCACGGCGCGGCTAGGAAGCAGTTCTCCTTGCCGGGGATCGACTGCACGTGCGGCAGCTCGAAGCCTGGGTTCTGCAGCAGTTGGGGGCCTTGTGCTCCCGCACCCAGGGGTGCCACAAGACCAGCCAATAGCAGTGCGGTGCTCAGAACGGCGGCGAGCCGACGTAGATCCCACTTGCGCAACAGCATATACTCTCCTCAACCAAGATGACGCAGAGCACGCGAAAGCCTACTCGATCTGCGGCGTTCTGTCAACGCAGCGCACGGTCGGGCGGGCCGGCCTCTAGATAGGCTCCTCGCCCTGCGCGGGCGGGATGACAGCCATTGTGTCGGCCTCGCCGCGCTTGAACTGCGTCTCGTACAACTGCGCGTACAGGCCGCCCTGGGCCACCAGCTCCTGGTGTGTGCCACGTTCGACGATCTTACCGCGGTCAAGCACGAGGATGAGGTCGGCGGCCAGGATGGTGCTCAGGCGATGGGCAATGACGATGCTCGAGCGCCCAGCCATGACCCGCTTCAGCGCATCCTGGATCAGGGCTTCGGATTCGCTGTCCAGCGACGACGTGGCCTCATCGAGCACGAGGATACGCGGGTCCTTGAGGATCACGCGCGCCAGGGCGAGGCGCTGTCTCTCGCCACCGCTCAGGCGATAGCCCCGCTCGCCGACAATGGTATCGTAGCCGCGCGGCAGCTCGTGAATGAACTGGTGGATGTTGGCCGCCTGGGCGGCAGCCTCCAGCTCTTCCTGTGTCGCATGCAGGCGCGCGTATTGCAGGTTGGTGCGGATACTATCGTGGAAGAGGTAGACCTCCTGCGTAACCATGCCCACCTGTGCGCTGAGCGACTCGAGCGTCACATCGCGCAGGTCATGGCCATCCAGGAGGATG
>DIVQ01000067.1 GCA_002423325.1 Anaerolineales bacterium UBA6128
CAACGAGGCGCCGGCCTGGGGGCTGGTGCGCACGGACGGCACGGAGCGTCCGGTGACCGCCGCTGTGCGCGCGTTCTGGGCCACCCTGGCGCCGCACGCGGCCGCGCTGAGGCGGGCGTTCCCTGCGCCCTCTCGGGTCGGCATCTGGCGCAGTCGCAAGAACGAGATCTTTTCTTTCTGCACCCGCGGCGAGGTGACGGCGCACAACGCCGCCATCGATGCCTGGATCCAGGCGCTCTACTGGGACAGCCTGCCCTTTACGCTGATCAACGACGGCATGCTGGCGCGGGGCGAACTGGAAGGGCTGAAGCTGCTGATCCTGCCGAGCCCCTACTATCTTACGCAGGCCGAGGCCGACGCTCTGGACGCCTGGGTGCGCGCGGGCGGCGTGCTGCTGAGCGAGGCGCACCTGGCGGGCTACAACGCCACCACCGGCCGGCACAGCCGCGAGCTGCCCGGTTGCGGGCTGGCCGCCCGCTGGGGCCTGCGCGAGAGCGAGTCCACCTCCCCGCGCCACCTGCGCCTGAGCGTCGAAGACGGCCTGGCGCCGGGCGCGCTCTCGGACGACGTGCGCAAAGCGCTGCAGTCCTATGGGGCGGCGGGCGGCGACGTGTTCCCCATCCGCCTCGCCGACGGCGCGCTGACCTGGGGGGCGCACCGCTATGCTGAGCTGGGCGGCGAAGGACTGCAGGAGCTGGGCAGCGCCGACGGCGTGCACCCGTGCCTCGCGCGGCTGGCGGTGGGCGCGGGCGCCGTCCTGTACTGCGGGACCAACCTGGGCGAGGCCGCCGCGAGACGCGAGGCCGCGGAACGCGACCCGTCCGGACTGCGCCCGCTGCTGTCCCTGGCAACCGCCGCGGCCGGCCTGCAGCCCACCGCCGGGCTGACGCCGGAACTGCCCGACAGCGTGCATCTGGACATCTTGTTCGAGGCAGGGGTCCCGCGCTACGCCGTGCTCGTCAGCCGGGCCGAGCGCGCGCAGCGCGTCACGATCTGCGCGCAGGGTCGCTGGATGAGCCTGTTCAGCGGCACGACGTTGGCGTTGAGCGAGGAGACTGCTGTGCGAGTCGAGCCGAACAGCGCGGAGATCTATGCTATCGATCCGCTGGAGGGGTCGAGACCTGTCGCGTGATCGTGGACGACGCGGTGGGGCGGGTCGCGTGTGACCCGGCGAAACAAGCAAAGGGGGCCAGCGTAAAGCTGGCCCCCTTCTGTACAACACAGGTAGTTTCCTGGTGTCTCCGTGCCTCTGTGGTGAAATCCTTCCGTCTTTTCCGTGGTTTCCCTTATTCCACGATCAGCATGTCCGTGCCGCTGCGCCCGAACGTCTCGGGCGAGTACATCTCTTCGGCCTTGGCCGGGGGCACTACGAACGAACCCGGCGTGGTCGCGCGCGCCACATAGGTGTAGGTGTACACGCCGTCCCACAGGAGCGGCGCAAAAGCCTCCACCTGCTCGTCGCGCATGTTCTGGTGGTCGTACCAGGTCCAGCGCCACCACCAGTAGGGCTGCGCGCTGTCGTCATTCGGGTCGGCGGGCACCGTGCCCGTCACTGCCAGCGCCGGGTTCATCGGCTCCAGGCCGGCCGGCAGCGGGTCCACCAGCGCCACGTGGTAGCGGCGGTTGTCCGCCACCATTGTCAGGCGCACGCGCACGCGCGCACCGGCCTTGACGTGCCAGATGCCGTCGGCGTCCTGCGTCACATCCTCAGGATCGTCCACCGCCTCGTAGCGGCGTGTCACCACAAAGCCGGCGTCCAGCGGATCCAACTCAAGGCTGGTGGGCGCGTAAGTCAGCCCCAGGCGATAGTACAGCCGCCCCGGACCCTCCTTGCTGAGGATCAGGTCCTGAGGGCCTGCGTCTGCCAGGTAGCTCATCGGCACATCAGTAGTCTGGTATTCGGTGGTACGCCCCACAAACTGGTACTCGGCCAAGTACTGCTCGCCCAGCCAGGCGCGCGCCACAAACTCGGGCGTCTGCGCCTCGTAGGTGTTGAAATACTTGTCCAGCGCCAGCAGCACAAAGACGTTCTCCTGCGTGCTGCCCCAGTGGCCGGCCTTGCGATGCGCCAGCAGGCCGCGCACCACCTTGGCAATCAGGTCGCTCTGCGGCTCCACCGTCATCAGCGCCTCGAGGATGATGGCGTCAGCGCGGCGATTGGACGCCAGCAGCAGGTAGCCATCCTCCTCGCGGTAGGCGGTGGTAAAGTTGGCCACGCCGGCGGTCTCGACCGTGTGGTTGCCCAGGTAGCGCAGGATGTCGGGCACCTCAGGGGTGGACAGCGGCGCCAGCACCGGAACCAGCCAGCCCAGCGCGTCCATCCCGAGCTTGTCGATACCCACATCGTTGACCAGTTTCCGGGCGCGCGCCACGTCCGCGTCGCCGAGCTGCAGGCGCACGTTGAGCGCGTAGGCCGTCAGCGTGTTGCGCACATCCTGGCTGTACCAGGCAGGATAGTGCGACTCGATGTTGCGCAGATAGTCCAGCGCGGTGGAGAGTGTCTCTTCCGGTACCGCGTAACCCTTGGCCTGCGCCCGCGCAAGCGCATGCGTCACGTGGATGCTGTGGAACGGCCAGGTGTCGCGGCCGCGCACCCACACCGGCCAGCCGCCGTCCGCGTTCTGCATGGCGCTCAGGCGCTCGATATCGCGCGTCATCGCGGCTTCGAGCTCCTCAGCCGATGGCAGGCCCGACGCCTCAAAGGCGCTTAGCACGTCACGCAGCGCCGCCACCGTCAGGATACGCGAGGCCAACTGCTCGGAGCACTCGAACTTGTAGTTCGTCAGATAGATGACCGCATCGGTCAACGCCTGCAGCGCCGTCGAAGACGTGCTGATCTCCAGCGCGCCAAACTGCGTGTAGACGTCGGTCGGCGCAATCACCGGTTGGGCGATGGCGCCTTCATCCACCGTGCCGTACACAGCAAAGG
>DIVQ01000094.1:0-3370 GCA_002423325.1 Anaerolineales bacterium UBA6128
GTTTTGTCGCGCGGGAGGACTCACCCAACCCATTTTGAGGCCCTAACCTGAAGCCATCAAGCCAAAACGCCCCCAAGGGAGCGTTCAGACTCACCAGCACCCCCCTTTTTCCACACCCTCCGTTCTACCAGGGCGGCTCGGGCGGCAGCTTTTCGCCCATCACACAGGCCTCGCTGATGCGCCTGAGCGAAGAGGGCGTGGCAGTGCCCGAGGCAGCGGAAGAGTACCCCACGGTGTCGGCCGACGGCCTCACCTGGACGTTCAAGATCCGCAAGGGCATGGCATGGAGCGATGGCGCGCCTTTGACGGCTCACGACTGGGTATTCAGTTTGCGGCGCGGCGCCGATCCGGCGACCGGCTTTGACTTTGGCTGGTTCTATGCCGACATCGAGAACTGGAACCAGGTCACCAGCGGAGCCATACCTGTGGAGCAACTGGGTGTGGCCGCGCCCGATGACTATACCCTGACGATCAAGACCAGCACCCCGGTGCCCTACATCCCGATGATCATGACCCACTCGTTCGTCTCGCCCAAGCACGTGGTCGAGGCCCTGGGAGACAACTGGTCGACCAGCTTTGAGACGCTGGTGTTCAGCGGCCCGTTCATGCTGCAGGACTGGAAGAAGGGGCGCTACTACATCTATGCACCCAACCCCTACTACACCGGTCCCTTCCGACCGCTACTGAACAAGCAGATCGTCTCGATGACCTCGGCTTCCGGCTCTGGCGCGGCCACCGTCCAGGAGGCCTATACAAACGGCGAGATCGAGGGCTACCAGGGCGTAGGGCGGGCGGCGCTGCCTGCGGTGGCAGCCGATCCGTTCTTTAACGGCTGGCTCAAGTCGTACCCCGATTTCCACACCTACTATATCATGATGGAGAGCACCACGCCGCCCTTTGACAACGTCAAGGTGCGCCAGGCGTTGGCCAAGGCAATCGACCGCGAGCTGATCTGCAACACAACGCTCAAGGGCTTTGCCGAGGCGGCCTGGGAGATGCTGCCACGCGGCTTCCCGGCCTACAGCGCCGAGCACAAGAAGCATCAGAACCTCGATGTGGAAGGCGCGAAAAAGCTGCTGGCCGAGGCGGGCTACCCGGATGGCAAGGACTTTCCCAAGCTGGAGCTGTGGGTGCGCAACGAGGCCGGCCGCATCGACTCGATGAAGCCGCTGGCCGAGTTCGCGCAGGCGCAGTGGAAGCAGAACCTGGGCATCGACATCGAGGTCAAGCTGATCGAGATGAAGGTCTGGGTCGAGGCGCGTTCGGCGCGCGCACACCCCTTCATGTTCGGCTCGTATCAGTACGACTATCTCGACCCGTCGAACATGATGAACTTTCTCAAGAGCGGCGGCCACGGCTTCTTCGTCGACGCCACATTCGACGAGTTGCTGGAAAAGGCCAACACCAACGTGTTCAATCCCGAGGAGCGCATTCAGCAGTACCAGGCGGCCGAGGACTATCTCTGCGAGCAGGCCGGCGTCTGCTTTATGTCGCACGACGTGATCAACCAGATCATCCCGCCGTGGTTCTCGGGCAAGGCGCTGGAGCCCAACAAGGACGGCGTGGTGGCCTGGCGCGGCACGCGTCTGGGCACGACCGAGTTCACGATCTATATGAACCAGAACATCTACGACCACAATCGTCCTGACCCCACCGTCAGGTAGGCACACCCAGAACTGGGGGCAGCGCAAGCTGCCCCCAGTTCGCCAGGCCGGCGCGAGGTGCGCGGTGACTCAAGTACAACCGGAAGCAGCGGTCCTGCAGGTGCAGGGCCTCGTCACCCAGTTCCATACGCTGGACGGCACGGTGCACGCCGTGGATGGCGTGGACCTGACGATCCATCGTGGCGAGATCGTCGGCCTGGTGGGCGAATCGGGCTGCGGCAAGAGTGTGACAGCCCTTTCCATCCTGCGCCTCATTGACCGCCCGGGGCGCATCACGGAAGGTCAGGTGCTGCTGGACGGCCGCGACCTGTTGGCTTTGAACGAAAGCGAGATGGCCGGCATGCGCGGCAACCAGATCTCGATGATTTTTCAGCAGCCTACCACCTGCTTGAACTATGCCCATCGGGTGGGGGCCCAGATCGGCGAAGTGTTCGAGGTACATCAGAGGCTCTCCAGGCAGGAGGGCGAGAAACGCGCCATCGCGCTGATGCGCGACGTCGGCATCCCCGATCCCGAGCGCCGGGCGAGCGCCTACCCGCACGAGCTGTCGGGCGGCATGGCCCAGCGCGTGATGATCGCCATGGCGTTGGCCTGCCAGCCGCAGGTGCTGCTGGCCGACGAGCCCACCACCGCTCTGGATGTCACCATCCAGGCACAGATCCTGGACCTGATCCGCAATCTGCGCGCCCAGACCAACACCGCAGTGATCCTCATCACCCACGACCTGGGCATCGTCGCCGAGATGTGCAAGCGCGTGTACGTGATGTACGCCGGCCAGATCGTGGAGCAGGCCGGTGTGGTCGACCTGTTCGAGCGGCCACTGCACCCCTACACGCAGGGGCTGCTGGGCGCCATTCCGATCTTTGGACGACGTCGCCAGCGTCTGCTCACCATCCCGGGCAAGGTGCCGCGGCTGATTGAAGTGCCCAAGGGCTGTCGCTTCGCCAGCCGCTGTCGGCGACGCCTGGAGTGCAATATGGAGATCTGCACCACCCGACCGCCCGAGCTGTTCGAGGCCGAGCCCGGGCGCTGGGTGCGCTGCTGGCAGTACGCGCTCGAATCTGCCGTGTAGCCGGGGCCTTGTTCCCGTCGTACGCCCGGTAACTCGCCATAGGCGCCCACAACGGGCCAGGCTACAAGGGATTCGGCTGGACACTACATCCCAGACGCCCACAACGGTCTGGCAGCATACTTTTGGTTGACAGAGAAAGGTCCCGCGAGTGACAGAGCAAGTCGCGCTCATCGAGACGCACAATCTGGTCAAGTACTTTCCCGTGCGCGAGGGCTTTTTCCAGCGCACCATCAAACAGGTGCACGCAGTGGACCGCGTCAACCTGGCGATCCAATCTGGCGAAACCCTGGGGCTGGTGGGGGAATCGGGCTGTGGCAAGAGCACGCTGGGGCGCGTGATCCTGCGGCTGATCGAGCCCACCTCGGGCGAGGTGCGCTTTGAGGGCCAGGACCTGACCGAACTGGACGCGCCCGCGCTGCGCCGCCAACGCCGCAAGATGCAGATCGTCTTCCAGGACCCCTACGGCTCGCTGGACCCGCGCATGACGATCGGCGAGTCGGTGGGCCAGGGGCTGCGCGCGCACGGCATCACCAGCAAAGACGAGCGTGACCAACTGGTGGGCGCCACGCTGCGGCGCGTGGGCCTCTCAGAGTGGCACCGCAACCGCTTCCCGCACGAGTTCTCGGGCGGGCAG
>DIVQ01000094.1:3376-3534 GCA_002423325.1 Anaerolineales bacterium UBA6128
CATCGTCTGCGACGAGCCAGTCTCTGCGCTGGACGTCTCCATCCAGTCGCAAGTGCTCAATCTGCTGCGCGACCTGCAGGGTGAGTTCGGCCTGACCTACCTCTTTATCGCGCACAACCTGAGCGTCGTCGAGTACATCAGCGACCGCATCGCGGTGA
>DIVQ01000241.1 GCA_002423325.1 Anaerolineales bacterium UBA6128
GTGGGACGCAGCGCGCCGCCGAGCGTGGCGAGCAGCAGGTTGGCGGCCTTGAGGCCTGCGGCGCGCATGTCGGTGTGTGGGGCGGTCTGGTAGCCGATCAGCGCGGTGGCGGCATTCAGCATGCGCTGCGTCACGTTGGCGTGCAGGTCGAGCGTGGCCACCACGGGCACGCCGTCGCCGACCAGGTCGCGAACGGCCGCCAGCAGGGCGCCGGTGGCGTCAGGCTCGTGCTCAGCCATCATCGCGCCGTGCAGCACCAGCAGAACGCCGTCCAGCGGCATCGACGCCTTCAGCCGCGCCAGCAGTTCGTCGCGCAGGGCCACCCAGGCGTCCTGCACAATGCAGCTCGCAGAGAGCGCCCGCGCCAGGAGTGTGGGAACGACGCAGATGTCGGGCCTGGCAAGCAGCACCGCGGCAGCGCCCGCCTGCTCGGTGCCGGCCGTGTCCCAGCCGGCCAGGATGTCGTCGCCTCGCAGCAGCTCCCCGGCCTCAAAGTCGGCCAGGCGGGCCGCGCGCGGGCAAAAGCTGTTGGCCTCGTGGGTGATCCCGCCCAACGCGATACGCATGTGCCCCCCCCTGTCAGCCTGCAGGATGCGGGCGTATGGCCCGTTGCCCGACAGCATACCATGCGCGCGTGCGGGCGCAAGGCGTCTAGCGATAGCCCTCGGCCTGCAGCCCGAACAGCCGCGCATAGGTGCCGTCCAGCGCGATCAGCTCCTCGTGGCTGCCCAACTCCAGGATCCTGCCCGCCGAGAGCAGCGCGATGCGGTCTGCCATGCGCACAGTCGAAAAGCGGTGCGAGATCAGCACGGCGATGCGTCCCTCCATCAGCTCGCCAAAGCGCTGAAAGACCTCGTACTCAGCCTCGGCGTCCAGCGCAGAGGTGGGCTCGTCGAGCACCATGATCTCGGCCTTGCGCATGAACGCGCGGGCCAGCGCAATCTTTTGCCACTCGCCGCCCGAGAGCTCACGCCCCTTTTCCCAGCGGCGACCCAGCATGGTGTCATACTGCTGGGGCATCTTGGCGATGACCTCGTCGGCGCCGCCGCGTTTGGCGGCCGCCATGATGCGGCCGAGGTTCTCCAGATCGTCGGCCTGGCCAAAGCCGATGTTCTCGCGCACGGTGAACTGGTAACGGACATAGTCCTGAAAGATGACGCCAAAGCGCTGGTGCAGGCTCGCGAGGTCATATTCTCGCAGGTCCACGCCATCGAGCAGCACCTGGCCCTCGGTGGGGTCATACAGGCGCGTCAGCAGCTTGATGAGGGTGGTCTTGCCGGCGCCATTGAGACCCACCAGCGCCAGGCGCTCGCCGGGGCGGATGTGCAGGTTGATGTCGCGCAGCACATCGACGTCCGAGCCGGGGTAGCGAAAGGTGACGTGCCGGAACTCGACCCCCGCGCGCACCGGCGTGGGTGCGATCAGGCCGTTGACCGGCGCCACCAACTGTGGCTTGAGTGCGAGAAAGGTTGTCAGGTTGTCGAGGAACAGGTTGCTCTCGTAGAGCGAGTTCAAGCCGTCCAGCAGGGAGCGAATCGAGCCCTGCGAATGCCTGAAAATCGACAAGAACATGGTCATATCGCCCAGCGTGATCAGGCCGGCGATGGTGCGCAGCACGATCCAGGCGTAGGAGCCATAGTAGGCCAGGTTGGAGAGCATGCCCCAGCCCAGGCTGGCGATGGTGCGCTGCCTGGCGATGCCAAAGTCCTCCATGTAGAACTGGGTAAAGAGCTTCTGGTAGCGCTCCAACAGCAGGTTGCCCAGTCCGAACAGCTTGATCTCTTTGACGCTCTCGTTGCCCGTCAGCAGCATCTCAATATAGTTCAGCAGGCGTGACTCGGGCGCGCGGCGGCTGACAGCGCGAAAGGCGCGTTCGGCGAACTGCGACTGCGAGAGAAAGGCCGGGATCGCCGATACAAAGACAATCAGCACGAGCCAGGGGCTGAAGCGCAACAGCAAGACCACCAGCGACGCGAGCGTGATGACCTGCTGCACCATCTGCAGCAGCGACCTGACGATACTGAGCGCGCTCATGTCGGCGCGACGTCGGGCGTTCTGCAGCGTGTCGTAAAAGAGGGGGTTCTCAAAGAACTGCAGATCCAGGTTGATGGCCTGACGGATGATCAGGCTGTTGACGTGGTTGGTGAGCTGCGACTGCAGCATGTGGTCGGACAGCGAACGGGCCGAGTTGACCAGCGAACCGATCAGCACCAGCCCGAACTCGAGCGCCAGGTAAGGCACGACCGAACGCAGGCCGTCAGCGGTGCTCATACCGCGGCTGGTGGCATCCAGGATGTTGTCGATGATCAGCTTGCCGACCCAGGCCTGTGCAGCCGGCAGCACGGCGGTGACCAGGGTCAGAGCCACCCCCACCAGAGCGGCGGCGCGACCCGCCTCCCAGACCAGGTGGAAGGCGTAGGAAGTGTTGCGCATGGCCGCAAAGAACTCGTGCACCTCATTGCGCAGCCTGACGAACACGTTGGTTTCGCGACGGTTGTTGTTGTTGGGACCAGTCGAGTTCACGATGGCCTCCATCTGCGGTTGACGGTGACCGGATCGTGCTGGGCCTCCGCCAGATCAGGCTGTGGCATGCGAGTGACGTGAGCACGGCCGCGCAGGGATTGGCCGTCACAAAGCCCGGGCATGGCTGCCGAACTGGTTGAGAAGGGGCATACTGCGCGCCGCTGGCGACCGACTGGTCGGCGCGAGGTTGCGCTGCGCCGCGATAGGTGCGTTCGCCCTTGCGTTGGCGCCTTCACATGCGCCGGGTGTAGACCTCGCCATAGCACTCGGGGCATACGGGTTGACCATCGTGCAGATGCGCGCGCGCCTCCATGACGCCCTCTCCACACTGGCTGCAGCGTGCGGTGCCAAAGAGGCGAGCGGGGCCGGGCATCGGCGCGTCCACCCAGCGGACATCGTAGAGCTCGTCGTCACTCATTGCCATCATTCGGTCGCGAACGCGCTCGCGGCGCTCCGCATCAGGCAGATCCTCGTCGCCCTCGCGTGCTGTCGCGCCATATCGAAGCGCCACCCGCACCATCCGGTTGTCTGAGCGGCGGCCAAAGGTGTACACGGTCTTGCCCCAGTCGCGCAGGATCAGGTTGCCCTTGCCGAGCGTGCAGCCGGTGACGTACTGGATCGCGTCGACGCCGCAGTTGTCGGTCTCGGCGATGGTGACGAGTTCCTCATCGCGGGCGCGTTTTACACCGAGCGCGCGCAAGCCGATCAGCGCGGCGCGGTAGCCGGTCAGCAGCCCCGGGCAAAAGTGCCCGTGGAATGCAATCGTCTGCTCCAACAGGTCGTCGTTTTGCATACGGTCTCTTCCTTTGATGCTATGTTGATGAGGGGGGGGGCGGGCACGCGTCCTCGGGGGAACAGTCTAGGCCCGAGTGGCCGTTCTGTCAACCATTGAGGCCGGCCGGGCGTTTATGCAAGCGGCGTCCGTGTCTGCGGCGACGCCAAGCCCCCTGTCCGCGCGACGCCACAAGTTGTGCATTGCGTCTATGGGTTGTCATTTGGCATTATGTGCAATACAATGCGGGTATGTTGAGGTTGAGTGGCCCAGCTGTTGGGGTATCGAAGGATGGGAGGGAGTCAGGATGGACTGGCTGAGTCTTGTCATCGGTGTCGTCGCAGGCTGCTTGATCCTGTGGCTGCTTGACTGGTTCTTATTCCGGCGTCGCAGGTTGGCGGCCGAGACGCTCCTGAAGGAGCAATTGGAGGCCTGCAACCAGGAGACGGCAAGCCTGAAGGCGCAGTTGGCCAGCCTGCAGGAAGGTCAGCCCGCGCAGACGCGTTCGGTGGGCGTCGACATCCCGCTGGAGCAAGGGGCCGAACCGGCTGTGACTGCCGAACAGCAAACACGTCTGGACACTGCCGATGCAGAGATCAAGGAGCTCACGGCCACGATTGAGGGACTCAAGACCGAAGCCGCGAGCGCGAAGGATCTCAAGGTGCGCCTGGACCACGCGAATGCGGAGCTGTCCAAGCTGAGGGCGCAGACGTTTGCCATGGAGCGTCTCCAGAAGGACCTCGACGCATGCCAGGCAGAGAAGGCAGATCAGCTACAGGAGATCGTGCGGCTGACGGCCGCATTGGCTTCCGGTCCGGCGGCGGCCGCTGCGGCCGCGGAAGAAGCGGCGGTGCGCGGGGCCGGCGCGGAAACGGCCCTGGCTGCGCCGGCTGAGCCCGACGACCTGACCATCATCGAAGGCATCGGGCCCAAGATCAGCGAACTGCTGAATGCCAGCGGCATTCGGACCTTCGCACAGTTGGCGGCGGCGAGCCCGGGGCGTCTGCAGGGCATCCTGGAGGCCGGCGGACGCCGGTTCGGCCTGGCGGATCCCGGTACCTGGCCGCAACAGGCCGCACTGGCGCGCGATGGCAAGCGGGACGACTTTGAGGCGCTGGTGGCCGGGCTACAGGGCGGACGCCGCGTCTAGCAGCGCCCGGGACACTTCACGCATGGCGTCCGGCCCGAGCGCGCGGTGGTGCTGGCGCCGCGTGCTCGGGCGCCCAGTTGCGCAGGGGGGCCTCAAAGGTGGCATCATCCATGAGGTCGCACTTGTTGAGCACTATGACGATCCGGCTGCCCTCGGTCCAGACGAGGGCGCCGACATCGCCGTTTCCGAGGGGGATGCCCTGCGTGGGGTCCTCGGGCGGGCTGAGATAGACCAGATCGTGGCGTGACACGCGCCCCGGCCAGGCGATGCTCCACGCGCCGGTGGAAGGGTCGAATGCAGAGTTCATCTTGGCCTCCTTCGCGGGCAACTGCGGCGCGCCGAGTATAACAGGGCGCTGGGTGGCGGGCAATGACTCGCAACGTCCGGTTGACACATCGCGCGCTGGCCGGCTACACTCGCCGAAGCCTTGTCTTTTTCGCTGCGCACAGACGCACAGGGGCGCTCGCCAAGACCACTGGCGGGTCCCGAAAGGAGACGCGATGAGCAGATTCGTGTATCGTGGCAGCAAGACCAGGGTCATCTCCTTCCCACTGGGGGGCATCGGCACTGGCTGCATCGGGCTGGCCGGCGATGGCCGCTTCATCGACTGGGAGATCGCCAACCGACCCGCCAAGGGGCACACTATACGCCAAGGAGTCCAGTGTAGTCAAGCGCGAGGAGGTGGAAAACGTCCCATCAGAGCCCAATACAGTTAACTTTGTGTGAAGAAAGGCAATGAGGCTGAACGCGCCGGCGGCGTTGCGCGCCACGCCTGGGCGTGTTACTATGCCCTTGGTACCGAACAGTGCAACGCGGGGAGGCAGTGCAGCCATGGCAAGGACACGCAAAACCAACGCCGGACGCCCGGTGGAAGCCTACGAGCACAAGGACAAACAGCGCGTCAACAACCCGCCCGCCGGGCTGGTGACGCCTGAGACCGACCCGGACGAGGGCGTCCAGCGCACCTACGCCTACGACCCGCACCTGGACCCGCAACTGCAGTGGGCGGGCAAAACTGAGCACACCTCGTTCCTGGTGCCCACGGTGTCGCTGCACGTGCACGAGCGCATCGACCCGCGCACCATCATCGAGGCGGTGCGCCGCACGCCCGACGTCGCCGCGCCCCAGCAACTGGGGCTGTTCGCGAGCGAGCGCACAGAGCCGCTGCGCCATGGCCAGCTATGCGCTGCTGAACGCCTACGGCGGATTCGAGTTCGATCTGGTGCGCGGGCTGATCGGCTTTCGCCCGCAGCCCAGCGCACCGTCACGTCGGTCCCGGTGAGGTGTTCGCCGTCATCGGGGTAGAGCAGGTCCACGGTGGGCGAGGATGCGCTGACAGCGCGCGACGTCACCGTCTCCCCCGGATAGAGGATTTGCACCCGGGCTGTGCCGCTGGCCCAGTTGACCGTCTCGAGGATCGTAGCGGGGAGCGCAGGGCCGGGCCCGGGCCCGTCAGCGGTCCCCACCGGCGTGAATGGACAGCTCGCCAGAGTGGCGCCGTGTGCATCGAGCAGCGGGGTTTGGATGTGGGGCGCCGGGAGGGGGTCCAACCCTCAAGGGATTGCCTCCAGCGGATATCAAGTCGGCAGCGTGTGGCGCAGGACGCCAGGAATGGGCCGGGAGGGGTTGAACCCTCAAGGGGATTGCTCCCAGCGGATTTTAAGTCCCTTACAGCTCCGCCCCGCCAAAATGTATCAGTGGTGTGCGGTTTGACCTGACTCTCTTGTGCTCTTCCTTGCTAAAGTGGGTGACGAAATCCGCAGCGTGTCATTTCCAGGCAGCCTCTTGCCTCGTAACGATACACACTTACAGACTGCGGGTCAAATGGGATGCCCGCACTAGATGACTGAAGTACAGCGCAGGGCGCAACCTGAGCCCCGAGCCGCCGGAGGCCGAGTTGAACAGCCGAACGCCAGGAGCGGTTCCGTCCTGTCGAGTCAGACCGATGCTAGGCCGCACACCGGCCTGCCAAGACAGTATGTGCAGGCGACCCAAGGCGGACTGGGCTCCCCTCGTGGGCGTTCCCGACGGTGTATCGTTGTGGTAGTGCGTACCGTGCGTCGGCGTCTTTCGCCCCAGAAGGCCCCGGTGTTGCGGGCGTTGGAGGACAACGCCACGCCAGTCAACCCCTCTCATCGCCTACGGTACGAGTTGGGTCGGAACAGCGCATTATGACCCATGTCTGGACAGTGACGTCAAGTGCAGCCGGCTGGTACGGAAGACGGGCGTTCTGGGTACGGGAGTCACCTCAACTAGGCGAACTCATGCTAGGGGGGCGCCATGCCGGTACCGGGCTCGCAGGTACGACCGACCGGCGCATACGGGTGAGCGATGTGGTGCTAGGCGAGCGACGACCCCGGGTCGAGCGCGTGACCTGCAACAGCTGTTGTCTCCTCGGGTCACATGAACCCGGATGCACGAAGCCCAAACAGCAGTCGCTCGCTGCAACCGACTACTGTTTCAGCACCAACGGGAGAACTACTTTCAGCGAGCCGGGCGTCGGGGTCGGTCCGGGTGTGAACGTGCGTGTAGGCGTTCGGGTAACGGTACGCGTCGGCGTGAGCGTTGTCGACGCAGTGGGGGTAGGTGTGGGAGTCGCCGTGGCAGCCGGCACGCTATAGGACTGAGCGAAGTAGACGTGGCTCTCTCCACGCCTGAAGTCAGTCCAGACAATATACGCGTTGCCGTCGGAATCGATTGCCACCGAGGGGTCCTCTCCCGACATCCCGACGGTGTCACCCACACGCACCAGAGTACTCCAGTTCAGTGAGCCCGCCTTCACGGCACAGAATATACCGTTATCTACGCCCCCTATCGTGGACCATACTGTGGCTGCGTATCCTGCTGAGTTGGTGGAGAGATCGAACTCGGTCGTGCCTGCAAGACTCCAAGGATCGCAGTTCACTCGCCCTTCGGTGCGCCAGTCCCCGTCCGCTGGACGGAACGCGTAGGCGATGTCAAGTCCTTCTCTGTTCCTATAGTCTCCCCAAATCGCATACAGGTTTCCCTGTGCGTCCAAGGCAACGCCGGGCGAATGGTCGTACGATACCTCGGCAGTGTCATCGCTCACGATTGTGGCGGATCCCCAGGTTCCTCCTTGCGGGCGGTGCGCATACATGACAGCCCCTTCCGGACCCCCGCCGCTCAACCAGATGGCCACGGCATTCCCTTCGCTATCTACCTGGATTCTCGGACTGTGAGGGGAACCTTCGCTACCGCTGATCAACTGGCTACTACCCCATGACCCACCGTGCGGCCGATAGGCAGAATATATGCCTGCCGGCTGGCGGGCATCCTGCCAGACTGCGCGTGCGTTGCCTGAGCCATCAGCAGCGATGTCTAGCGACCAGAATTCGTTCACTGTTCCGGCCAAGTCGTTAACCCTTACGTTTGCCCCCCAAGTTCCCCCGGCTGGGCGATAGGCGAAGTACACATTCGGAGTCCCCCTCCAGTTCCAAAACTCACTGTCGCGGTAGTCGAGCCATAGGGCGTAAGCATTTCCAGCCCAGTCGACCGCAATGCGGGGCCGCGAATAGTAATAGTCCAGTGATCCCACACCCGACACGTCGCTGACGCATTCGTCGGCCAGCCAGATGCCATCTGCTTCCCGAACGGCAAAGCGGATGTCTACGCGGTCGTCGTGGTAATTTTCCCAGATGACGTAGCTTCTACCCATGCCGTCGACAGCGATATCGGCAGCACCTTGAGTGATGGCGCCTGGGTCGTCGCTAACCTCTACGTTTGGAAGCCATGCACCAGCGACCACGCAGGAAGAGCCAAAGATGTCGCCCTTACCATTCCTTCCGTCCTCCCAGACGACGTGCGCGCGACCGCCGTTCGTCACCCCTATGGACAGTCGGGACACGAATCCAGTCTGCGTGGAGTCGTTCACTCGTACGCCAGGTGTGCATGGTCCGCCGCGAGGGCAGGTAACGGCGTAGATAGCACTGTCGCTGCCAATATCGGCCCATACTACGTAAGCGGTCCCCGACGTGTCGACGGCGAGATCGCTCGGGAACCCACCCAACACAGCGACGCTGGGCGACCATGCGTGACCAAAAGGCTTGTAGGTAAGACGCGACCCTCGGAGCTCCCCCCACATTGCGTAGGCGTTGCCATCCCCGTCCACAGCTAGGGCAGGGTTCTGGGGTGACTCGTCTACCGGACTGTCGCTCACGAGATTGCTTGGCTCCCAGTCTCCCCCGGCGGGGCAAAAGGAGGAGCGGATAGTGTCACTATTGCCGCTCTGCAGCCAGAGCGTGGTTGCGTTCCCTGAGCCATCTACGGCTATGACTGGCTCGAACGCGCAGTCTAGGACGTCGTTGACGCGGGTGACAGGGCTCCACTGCCCTGCCGCGGAGCGGCGCGCGGACATGACATTGCTTGTCGGGGGATTTCCTTCGCGCCCCACCGCCCAGGTCGCCTGCGCACACCCAGAGGCATCGACCCCAATGTCGGGTCGTGGCCAGATGATGTCGGTCCCGACGCACGTTGCACTTACCCTCACGTTCGCACTCCACACTCCTAGTGCCGGACGGAGCGCGAAATAGACGGCGGGCCCCCCGTCGCGCCAGTCTGCCCATACGGCGTAGACAATGCCAGTATCGTCGACTGCGAGGGCGGGCTGACGCTGCTCCGCAAGTCCATCGTCATCGTTGACTCTGACACTCGTGCCCCAGGCCCCTCCTGCCGGGCAATAGGCAAAGTAGACATCCGAGTTGCCATTGCGCAGGTCCTCCCAGATAGCGTAGGCGTTGCCTGAGGCATCCATGGCCACATCAGGGGCAGTCTGCCTCGATGCCAGCTCCACCTCGGGTATGACAGTCTCATCGCGCCCAAAAGCCGTGCCCGCTGACGGTTTGACACAGGGGTCTATGTGCGTAGGGACATAGGTGGGGTCGTCGGTCAACACCAGTACGTCAGTCCTTGCATAGTCCTCTCGACCGCTCACATGTAGCGTGTGCTCGCCCTGGGTAAGGCTGAACGGCGATCCTCCTAGGCCGACGTCCTCGACGATATGCCAGCCCCACTCTCCTTCAGGGGGAATCTCAAACTGAAGCATAGGGCCATCGTCAAACCACACCCAGAAGGAGTTCGTGGTCCAACTGTGGGCCAATGCCCGGGCCCACAGATAATACAGGCCGGTCGCCGGAACATCGAGCACGTACGAAACCGTTACCGGCGAATGTATGCACCCGCAAGCTGAGGCTTCGTCGTCCCAACCTTGGCCGGTCGCTGAAGTGATCCCACCTGACTCGGCCTCCATGCGCCACACCTCGGGCGAAGTCGGACGGGTTGGTGTCACAGTTGCCGTCGGTGTCTGCCCACAGGGCGTGATGGACACCGGAGCGTTGCTAGCTGCGGTGGTGAGCACCAGCACATCCAGGCGGGTCCCGGCCTCGCGCGGGGCAAAGCGCAGAGTGTGCTCGCCAACCGCTAGCGCGAATGGCGTAGCTGCTTGGTCTACGGGGCGCACCGCGTCCCAACCCCACGCCCACTGCCCAGCGAACTGAGGTACCTCGTAGTGGATCGGTTCCGCGCCATCCCAGGACACCCAGAAAGAGTTGGACGTCCAGTCCGTCCCTTTGGCGCGCGCCCACAGGTAGTATTGACCGGCCATCGGTACATCCAGAGTGAACACCACGGCGCCGGTCTGCCCCGAGGCCGCCACATAGCCGCACGCTGATGCCCCCGCGTCGGTGCCCGCTGCCATCGGCTCGATGATCGCGCCCGCTTCGGCCTCGGTGCGCCAAACCTCCGCTGACGCTGCAGGCGATGAGTGAACTATGCTGCCCCACCCCAGGCCGCTACCCAGAGTGATAACCGCCAGTGCCGATAGCACGGTCCCAAGACGTCCCCCTAGAGACATAGTGACTCCTTAGCGAATGGCAGGTAATGCCTCTGCGGCCAGCTCATTCGCGGCCCGTCGAGATAATGAATGCCCAATCCACACTCATGTAATGCCGCCGCTCGCGACGCCAGGGCGAGCGCGCCGTCCTCGCCTCAACAAGGGGTCTGCACAGAACGGCTGGCAGCAGCCCCCGCCGCTCGCTCACTTTGAGTTCATTGCCTTCTGCATAGCGGCGTACATGCCACCCGCCGCGGAGAAGAAAACCACCACTGTCAGCCACTCGGGCGCGCCGGCACTGCTAACCCAGTAGGTGACAGCCATGACGACCGCTAGTGACACCACCCAGACGACTGCCGTCCGTAGAGCACATCCAGCCATACTTGCATACCCCTCGTGGCCGGCTTTCGCATCGGTCCGCTGGAGCTCTTCCTCGTGCGCTTCCGATCCCGGTTGAGTGCGTCGCTGTGGCTCTGTCCCTGGCACCGTTGGCTCCTTTCTCTTCTGCCGTCGCAGGCTTGCAGAGCGTTGCCACTCTCGAGTCGAGGCGCATTCACGAACTGCCTAGGCAGGGCGCACTGGACTGATCCCAGACTGCTTTGGCGCCCAGTCCGATCAGGATATCCCGTATCTCGCCCGGATGCAGCGCCACTGCCCAGCGCCAGTGCCCAAAGCCGCCCTCGGCGTTCACCGCCTGCACCCACTCGGCGAGGTACTGGCGCTTGACCTGGTCTTCCTCAGTGTCCTGCCCCTTGGTCTCCAGCACCAGCATGTCGCCGTTCGTCAGGCGCACGATAAAGTCCGGGCGGTACCGTCGTCCCACCGCGCCGCGATAGTTGTACAGCACCTCGAACCCCAGGTGGTCGTTCTTGACCCAGGCAGCCACGTGCTCGCTGTTGTCCAACACATAGGCGTCCGCCGCCTCCCAGGTGCTATCGTAGACGCAGACGTTGATGTGCGACTTATGCGTGCGTTCGCAGGGCTTGCCGGTGTACCAGGTGTTCATGTCACCCGTCGACCGGATGGGGTTGTCCCGGTCATACACCGGCGTCACGCGCTCGGTGTTGCTCTGCTGTACCGCGCCCAGGATGTGCTGCACAACCCGGCTCATGTTGAGCGTGATGATGAGGCGTCGGCGCAACTCGTCCTGGAAGAACAGCGGCGGTGTGATGCTCAGCATGTCAGAGCGAATGAACTGCTCAACCAGACGCACCAGTTGCGCCAGCAGCACCTCGCGACTGCCCTGCCAGCCGCTCTTGGTGAGGTCGAACACGTCGCGCGCCGTCTCAAAGATGATGCGTTGCATCCGAAAGTCGCGCGCCAGCTTCTCAAGCTCGATGCGACGGATACGCGTCCAGTCCGGCTTGCCATCAATCACCGGCGCGAGTTCCGCCACAAGCGTCGTCTGCGCAGCATCCAACTCCAGTGGGCGCACTTTGTCGCTGTCCAGCGTGAGCACGGGCTGCATCGTCCGCTCGATGCGCACCACGTTGGGCCATCGGATCTCGTACTCTGCTTTGTCGGGGTCCGGCTGAACCGGTATCTTGGGCGTCGGAGGTGGCGGCGGCGTGTCCGACCCGCCCTCGTGCGGCAGGAATGTGAACGGCACGCCGAACACGTTGACGTATTCGGGCTCGAAACGCCCCGTCTCGGGGTTGGTCTCGTAGCTGGTCCGACGCAGCCCACGCCCCACCACCTGCTCGCACAGCAACTGACTGGTAAAGGCGCGCAGCCCCATGATGTGCGTTACCGTTCTGGCGTCCCAACCCTCGCTCAGCATCCCCACCGAGATGACGTTCTGCACCTGCTCACCGGGCTGTCCTACCTTGCCGACGGTGTCCACCATCTGGCGCAGCATCTCAGCGCGCTCAGCCTTGGTCAGCTTGCGCTCCACAGGGCGCTCGGTCTCTTCCTCACCGTCGGCGTCGTCCTCGGTATCGACCGTCGCGGCAGGTTCCTCGCGTTCCTCGGCTTCGCCCAGCACCTTGGAGTCGATATGCAGCAGTCCCGTTGGGTCGCAGAGTTCGGCGATATGGATGCGCCGCTCCTCAAAGGCGTGCCGCACGCGCGCCGCAGTCTCGGTGCGGTTGCACACGGTTATCATCACCGGCGGCGTGGGCTGCCCCTGCGCCTCGCACTGGCGCTTCCACTCGCGCCAGTCGTAGCCCAAAAGGTAGTAGGCGTTCACCACCAGGTCCGGCAGCGGCTCCTCGGGCAGCGCCCTGCGGTTGAGGTCGGCGTTCACATCGGGGTCGCGGTAGATGTGGTACAGCTTGCTCCTGTAGGTGTCGACGTCGGGCAGCGCGTCGTCGCGCACCACCACCCTTGGCGTCTTGACCAGCCCCGACTCGATAGCGTCGTTCAGACCAAAGTCGCTCACAATCCAGCCGTACAGCGCCTCTTCGCTTGCCTGCTTGCCCGACGGCGTAAACGGCGTGGCGGAAAAGTCATAGCAGGTCAGGATGCCCCGCGAGCGCTGCAGGCGGTCCAGTCCGCCTATCCAGACCGTTGCCTGCTGCGCGCTGTCTTTGAGGTCGCGCTGCCGCAGGTACTTGCCCTCGGCTTCCCAGTTGACGCGCCAGGCGTGGTGCGCCTCGTCGTTTATCACCAACAAGTTGCGGGCGCTCGCCATCTCGCCCAGCACCTCGCGCGTGTACGCCTCGTCGCTCTTGACGCCGCGCTTGTCCACGCCGCGGCGTCGCTTGAGCTGCTCCTCGCTCTCCCAGCCCAGCACGTGCCAGTTGCGCACCATCACTCTGCCCTGGCGCAGTCTGTCCAGCAATCCGCCGCCCCCGGGCACGATGCGAAACGCCTCGTAATAGTTGCCGGCAGCCGTCAGGTCCAGCACCCCCAGCCGCTTGCGCACCGTCAGCCCAGGCGCAACCACCAGCACGTTCTTGCTGAAGCGCGCGTCCTGCGGATAGGTCACCTTGTTGAGGATCTGCCAGGCGATGAGCATCGCCATCACGATGGTCTTGCCCGACCCCGTCGCCATCTTGCAGCACAGCCGCGCAAAGGCGCTGCCATCGCCCGGAATGTCGATGCCCACGCGCTCGGCGGCGGGCGCTTCGGTCAGCCAAATGAGCGTCTCTATCGCCTCCAGCTGGCAGAAAAAGAACCGCCGCGCCTCGAACTCTTCCGGGTCGCGCCAGTGGTATAGCAGGCGGCGCGTGATGCCACTCGCGCCCGGGTAGTCCGCCTCGCGCCACTGCTTGACGCGCCCGCGAATCTGGTCGACCAGCGGAATCGGCTCAAAGATGCCGGGGTCGTCGAACGCTTGCGATTCACCCGACGCCCTGACATAGCCCGCCGGTCGGCGGCCATCGACCAGGTCGAACAGCTTGGTCTCGCGCTGATACTGCCAATGCCGCGTCGGCTCCTCGTACGGCGAGTTGATTATCAGGCGGTCGATGGTGGTCTGCGCCATCACGCCACCTCCAACACCTTGAGGCTCTCGATGCCCCGGTCGTCCACGATTTTGACGGCTATCTGCTTGTACGCGCCCGGCTCAAACGGCAGCGACACGGTGCCACGGTACGCCTCCAGCAACTCCTCGTCCAGCTCTGCCTTCAGGTTTCTGCCCAGCCGGGCCCAACCCTCCCGCTTGCCCGCCAGCGGGAAAAAGACCTGCCGCGGGTACAGGCTGCGCCCATCATAGTCGGTGTCCAGCAGCCAAACGGCGATTTTGTCCGCCCCGCCCGACTCGATGTCGCCCGTCTTGGTATTGTAATAGTCAAAGCCCTCCACCGACACGCGATAGCGCACGCCGGCGTCTTTGCTCCCTCGCCCAGCGGGAGAGGGCGGGGGTGAGGGCTCGATGCGCTCCAGCCGCACGTCCGGCTGCCCGATGAGCCAGAACGACTCGTTGCTGGCGCGCTTCTTCTTGAGGTCATCCGTCAGCAGGTCGGCGTTCATCTGCGCCTTGAGCAGCGTCACGCCGGGCCACCGCATCTCGTCGATGTCCCTGGCGGCTTCCGGGTCGAACTGGAACGCGGCAAAGACGATGAGCCTGGGCTTGGGCACCAGGCTCTGCGCCTCTTCGATGGCGAGCGCCAGTTGGCGCGCCTCCAGCGGGGCGTGCTCGGGACCGAACGACACCACGATGCGCTGCGCTGCGGCAGCCGCGCCCTCGCGCACGCTGTGCGCTCCCGCGTCGTTGGGTCGCGACTCGCCCTCGGCGTGCAGCCAGCGACAGCCGGGCAGCGCCTCCAGCCGCGCAAAGCGGATGTACTGCCCCGCCTTGCCACGAATGCCCGTGCGCAGCAGTTCGTCGCGCCACTCGCTCTGGCGCAACGTCTCGCCCGACCGCGCGATGGACACGTCCGCCATGCTCCCCCTCTCCCCTCGGGAGAGGGTCGGGGTGAGGGTCTCCTCGATGGACTTGACCGCCGGCGCGGGCACCGCCTCCACCGTGAACGGACCCGACACGCGCGTGCGCTTGCGGTCGACCAGCGGCTGGTCGTAGAGCGTCTCCTGGTCGGCGTGGCGGGCGATGGCGGCGTCGATTTCGGCGCGCGTCATGCCCTCGTGAATGTCGGGGTTGTTGGCGATGGACTTGAGCGTGACGTGCGGCACCGTCTTGTAGACAAAGCCGCTGCCCACGCCCTCCTGGGGGTGCGCCAGTTCGTAATAGTCGTACACCGCAGTCATCAGGCGCTGGCGGGCGAGCGTGAGCGCCACGCGCGAGGTGTCGCACGTCATCCAGCGCCGCCCCCACTGCTCGGCCACGTAGGCGGTGGTGCCCGACCCGCAGGTGGGGTCGAACACCAGGTCGCCCGGGTCGGTGGTCATCAGGAGGCAACGCTGAATGACCTTGGCGATGGTCTGCACCACGTAGTACCGCTCCTCGGCGAACCCGCCGGTCAGAGTATCCGTCCAAACATTGGTCAGCGGTCTGTAGGGGAAGTCCGATGTGAAGCGCCGGTACGCTAAGGTCTCCCCATATGCCTCAAGACGCTGGGCGCTATCCAGTCTGCGCACACCCGCAAGGTCGGTCTTGAAGGTGCCCTTGCCAGGGGTGTATTCGCTCTGCTCGTACTCGTAGGACCTGAGGTCGCCACTCTGGGCAGGGCGCTGGCTTGTCAGGTTGTCTCGCCGGTAGACAATTGACCCCGGTGGGAGCTTGCTCCAGTCCACTCTCTCCTCGCCCGTCATCCGGCGAAAGCTGCCATCCGCCAAACGTACATAATCATAGTTGACCCAACCCTCCCCTTGCCGCTCCAGGAAGAGCGGTCTGGTCTTGACCAGCTGGGGATTCCTTGCGTACCAGACAATGTAGTCTGCGACGGAGGAGATCAGCCTGCCTGATGCACTCGTTGTCTTCACGAAGGCGATAAGCGCAACAAGGCTACCCGCCCCAAATACCTCGTCCATCAGCTCGCGCACGTGGTGCAGGTTCTCGTCGCTGATTTGCACGAACACGCTGCCGCTCTCGCTCAGCAGCTCGCGCGCCAGTAGCAGGCGGTCGCGCAGGTAGGTGAGGTAGGAGTGGATACGCAGTTCCCAGGTGTCGCGGAAGGCGGTGAGCTGCTCCGGCTCGGCGGTCAGGTCCTCGTCCTTGCCGTCCTTTACGTCACGCTTGTTCACAAACGGCTGAAAGTTGGAGCCGTACTTGATGCCGTAGGGCGGGTCGATGTAGACCATCTGCACCTTGCCCGCCATGCCCTCTTTCTCCAGCAGCGAATTCATCACGAGCAGGCTGTCGCCCGCAATCAGGCGGTTCGACCACCCGTGGGCATGCTGGTAGAACTCGATAGCCTGGCGCAGCGGCTCTGTGCGTTCGCTCGCGAACAGCCCCAGTTGTTGGGGTGCGGCGAGGTCGGGCGTGCGGCGCGTCGCCTCGATGATGGTGCGTGGGTCGATGCGCTCGTGCACGTGCAGCGACACCGTGGGCACCTGGAACGAGGTGTGCTCAGCCTTGCCCGCCCAGTCCAGGTAGGGCGTCTGGGCTTTCTGCAGCGTCTCGAGTGCGACCCGAGCGCCCTCCAGCGTCGAGGCCGCCAGCCCGCGCTCGATGGTGGCGCTCAGGTCATCTCTCGCTTTGCGCGCGTCAAAGCTAAGCGCGGGGTCCAGGTGCGGGTCGTAGGCGTACGTCTTTTGGACGCCCTCGTCCGGGTCCGTCTCAGGCGTCACCAGCCCCGCCGGCGGGTTGTTGACGCGCTGTTTGTCCTTGTGCTCGTAGGCTTCCACCGGGCGTCCGCTGTCGGTCTTGCGCTTGGGTGTCATCGGTGACCTGCCTTTGGGTGCGGTATGCGGTTGCGGGCATGGTAACACGTGGACGACTGGAGCGCAAGGGAGGAAGAGGGCAGATTGACAGAAGAGCGGAGAGGACGGTAGAATGGCATCAGTTGTTCAGTGCGGCGACGGATGATCGACGATAGCAGAGGAAGCGACCATATGGACGTGAAGAAGGCCAAAGCCGGTGGCGATGTGCAGCAGTCCGGCGAGACTAGCGCAAGAGAGCGCGCATTAACGGATTACAGCAACGACGTGCCCGGCAGCGCGCGTGTGCCAGGTAGGCGCGACAAAGCCGCGGTGGTGATCGTAAGCGTTATGAGCCTCCTGGTCGTGTTTGCCTTGGGCTACCCATTTGCAGCTCGGACGCCGCGCAGTGCCGCAGTACCCGCAGCCGCGCCTACGCCCTCACGTACGTACTACCACCCAGAGCCCGCGCGAGTCACGACTCGCTACTATGGCGGGCAGCCGTTCTGGGTGACAGTCGTACCGAATGCTACTGCCCCGGCAGCTCGGGCACCCACGCGGACCGCGTGGCCGAATCCTGAGTGCGCGTTCCTGGACGAATGGAGAGCCGGGATGGAGGTCATAGAACGCGAGCAGCGCAAGCTCGACGCCGCTCTGGAAAAGGAGCGGTTCGACACTAGGGAGCGTTCAGGCAGAGCCTATCGCTTTGATTGGACTTTCTACAATGTGAGCTACCAGGTGCTCTATGAGGAAGTGCTGAACCTGTACGGACCTAGTGCCACGCGCGAGGCCCGCGATGCCTACATGGCATTCATTGACGCGAAACAGTGGGCACTCTTCCTTACAGCTCCCGATGACTGGTTCTCATCCCCAGAGGCGGAGCGCGATGTAACCGCCAGGGGTGCAGTCGGTGCTGTTCGGTTGCCGGCTCTGTGGGCTGAGTACGCTGATGCCCTTGATGATCTGGCTGACCGCTGCCCGTGAGGTGCTGAGGGGGGGCTTTGTGGCCCGGTGCACAGCCTGCAGTCCGAGGTGCGCTGGCTCCGGAGTATCTGCCGAACCACGCACAGCATGTGGGGGCGTCTTTTCACTGACTTGGTCCACGCCCCCACTCTAGTCCGCTCTCCTATGCCGAGATCAGCGCCACCTGCACGGCGATGGTCGGTTTGCCGTTCGGAGCGGTGGCGGGCGCGAGCGTGACGGTCTTGCCGATCCAGTCGCCGAAGCGCTCGGTGCCCAGGATGGTGGCCAGCGCTTGCACCTGGGTCTTGTTGGCGATCAGTTGCTTTGTGGCGCGCTCGAATGCGATCACCGCCGCCGGCTTGGTCGTGCCGTCGCGCTGCCGGAACTCGCGCACCTCCACGCCGGCGATTGTCACCGCCTTGGCCTTGCCTCCCAGGTCCTCGGGCTTGAGCCACAAGCGAGGGTACAGTTCGGACACGGTCGTTGGTTTGGCGTCCATGGTCATCTCCTTTGTGCCGGCCTTGAGCGAGGGTACTCGCCTTGCCCGACCGGCGGGGCTTTGTGCCTATGCCGCGACCGTCGCATCCTCTCTTTGACCGAACTCCGCCACGCCGTAGGTTGTCGCCAGACCTGCCAGGCTTGCGCTGCTCGCCCGCCCGCGCCACGGCCCGACGTGATAGCTCCATGCCTCTCGCCTGCCGTTCCACCAGAGCCCCAACGCCTTGAGGGCTTCCTTGTGTGGCCTGGTGTCGCCCAGTACCCAGACCCAGGTGCCAACCAGTAGAATGCGCACGTCCGGCATGTGCAGCTTGAGCAACTCGACAATCTTGTCCATGATGGCCTGCTCGACGCTTGAGTTGTAGTGGTATGTGTGTTCCTGTTGGTCATCACCTCGATAGCTCTGCCCATCGACGGATTCTAGTGCGCTGTGGTAGGCTGCGTTGATCTCTTGCATGACTGGTGTAGTGCTTTTATCATGGGTTACGTCGGGATGGTAGCGCTTGGCAAGCTCCCGATATCGACTCTTGATGGCTGCCACCGATGCACAGCCTGCAAACCAGTTGTTCATTGTCTACCTGTTCTGCCGGCCTTGGGCGAGAGTACTCGCCCTCCCGACCGGCGGGGTGTGTTGCTCGCTCAGGAGCCGCCAGAGAAGTACCAGCTCCACTTGCCCTCGATGCCCTTGTCCGCCGCCACTGGGCGCCCGTCGACGCGTTCGGTCTTGAGTGTCGCCTTGGCCACCTCGGGCGTCACCACCTCGGGGCCCTCATACGTCCAGCCCCATTTGTCGGTCACCTGCGCCCAGATGCGCACCCCGCAGGGGGCCATGCTCACCGCCACCCTCAGCCCGGGCTTGAGCTTCTCGGGCAAGTCCGGATGCGTCGCGACCACCGTCGCTTGGTACCATTGCGTTACATGTCCCATCTGTGGTATCCTTGTGTTGGTGTGGGTGGCGGGTCGGTGCTCGCAACACCTCCCCGCCGGTTACCTACGCCGCTTGTTGGACGGTGGCCTGAGCGACCAGGGCTCGCAGCTCTGCAATCGCTCGGGCCATCTCTTCGAGCTCAGCCTCGAGCATCGCGATGCGCCGTTCCTGCTGTCGCCGCTTCGCCACCAGTTCCGAGAGCTCCTCCCAGAGTTCCTCGTGCATCGTTCCTCCTTTTCGTCGTCGGCTCTGTCTCTGTCATTGCCTCAGCGCGGTGGGCTCCAGGGCCTTAGTGTCGCGACTGTCGCGTTCACCCGCCCCTCGGGACTTGCGCATCGGCTATTAGGTTGGTAAGGTGCTCGTCTCGGTTCACAGCCAAAGCATAGCATAATCAGTAGACGATTGCAGCAGAAGATAATTGGTCAAGCAATATCGGAATAATCCACCCACACCCCCGAACGCACGAAGTGCAGCATAGACGGGTATACCTGCGGCCTCGTGACGAGTGGGTTCCGCAAGCATAACTTGACATAACAATAGCACAGCCTGGATTGGCTGTGCTATTGTTATCGAACGGCAACTTGCACAAGCACTATAAGAGACACTGAACCAGAACACGTGACTCGCTGCAGATGGTTGTTACGGCATGCGCAAGCAAACGCAACCTATGGAGAAGACAGCGACTTCCGGTGGCGAGGCGCACGCCTGCTCACACCAGCGAGCCCTCTGCGCCGAGCCGCGGCCAGTTGGTGGACTGCCCAAGTGCGCTGGGTGGGAATACCACGGAGCATGAACTCGCAGAGTCTTCCCGGTGGGCCGCAATCCAGTCAGACCGCCTGGCTAGTCCATCAGGACACCCCGGTGGGAGCGCAATTTGAGCCCCCACCATCCGCCAGCACGTGCAGTCGGTCGCTTAAACGGGGCGTTCCTTGTCCCGGCGAGTGCCCCTTGCACCGTTGGCGCTGACTCTTTCAGCGTGGCCAAAGGTGCCTCGCTGGCAACACGTCAGTGATCTCGTTGTACTCTAGGTCGTCGTCACCCTCGCGCAGGCTTACGCTCAACTGGCGTGCAGGCCGTCTTTTTCGCCGCGATGCCCACTGAACTGCCTGTCTCCCCAAAATGGGGTGCCTGCATCGATCTGCATGTGCCTTGCTGCGTCTGGATGTCGCCCTCTATGTCCTGCTCCCCTTGCGCCACTTCGCCACCTGCGCCACTTGCGCCGCTTACAGAGGGAGGTAGACCATATGATGTGAGCAGCTTGCACAGCTCGTCGCCCTTGATACGCCATTCCCGAGGCCCCTTGCCGTGCGCTTTCTTCTGGAATCTCAGGCGCGCCAAGATGCGCCCCACGTGCATGCTCCTGGCGCCCGCCTCGCCCATCCACTCTATGTCCACCTCCTCGTCCTGTGCAATGGTGACCAGCTTGTCGCTGATCTCTGTAGAGCTCACGTCAAAAAACGTCTTACTCTCTAAGTTAATGGCGAATGTGGCGTATGTGGCGACGTGGCGAATGGCCTTTAGTACCAGTGTCACCGGGTCGGCCAGTTCTAGGTCTGGTCTCTCTGTCTGATACGCCGTGGCTAAGGCGCACATGGACGCATAGAGGTCCTTCACGCCATGGTCCTGCAGAAACAGCGCCACAGCCAAGATTGCACGCCATGGCTCCAAGTTGCGTCCCGCGATGGGGGCGTGTGCCACGGCCTTTGTCTCGTACGGCGCCATCTCGGTCAGATGCGCCAAGCCAAACGCCCAGAGGTCGTCCAGCAGCCCAGACCGGTCGTGTGGCCATGTGTTCGCGTCCATCGGTTCGCTGTTGGCCTTGCCCCTGTCGCCTGTGCGCACCAGTGGCACGACGATGCTCCGGCTCGCCAAGACCGCATCAGGGACCTTGATAGCCGTAAACATGCGAGGGCAGAACGCGTCGACGTAGCGTGTGCGCCACTTCTTGTCCGCCTGGGCCTCCTTGACGCTGATCTGCGCACCGCGCCTGTTGCCAGCCAGCAGCAGCGCCCTCTTGTCCGGATCGGTGCTCTTGTCGCTCAAGTTCTCGGCATCATCGAATCCGATGCATGCGCCATAGTCCGCCAAGTCGCGGAGGCTGGCGTAGCTGCCGCCGGCCAGCACCACGATGCCGAGGTAGGCCATCTGCGTGATGGTGAGCATCGCCTTCGTCTTGCCCGTGCCGCGATCGCCGTTGGGCCAGATGAATGCAGCCACATCGAACGCATCCAGCAGCCATGTCGATAGCACGTAGCACGCAAGCATCTCAGCCATCGTGCGCTGGGAGGCGAGGCTGCGCGAGAAGTCGATGTAGTGGTCGATCACATCGGCCACACGCTTGAACACATCTGCTGGGTCTGGTCGATGGCCAGCTCGGTAGGCCCGCACCGCAGGGAGACTCCACAGCCGGTCCGGTGGAGGGACCTCGGGCAGCACCACGTCGATGCCCAGATCCTCCATCGGCTGGTCGCCGCCCTCGCCGAATATCACGCCGTCATCTCTGACGATGAACAGCCGGCGCGCCTTTGTCACGCGTGGTGGGGTCAGCACCACCACCTCGCCGCGCGCGTTGGTGGTCTCGGTCTCAGTGATCTCGCAGTATGGCCAGATCGCCGCATAGGCGTGGTCCTCGACGATGCACAGGGGGCGTCTGATGATGGCCGGCGGCGCATCCAGCAGTCTGACCTTGGCCGCGGCTGCGCGAGGGGCTGGGCGTGGCGCCTCCACCATCGCATCGAGCTCTTGTATGGTGTGGCCGGCCGCGAGGTAGTCATCGACACCCACCTTGGTGCCATCGGGCGCATTCGGGAGGTACACGCTAGTGACGGAGGCGCCCCTGCGCTCGAGGTGATCCATCAGACGGTCCAGGGCCTTGCGCACGGAGGCTTTCACCATCACGTCGCTGTCGAATACGATGCGCACGTCTCGGCCATCCAACCCCACATAGTCCCAGTCGGCCAGAAACGTGGTGCCGCCCGTGCCCCCTCGGCCGCGCCAGTTCCACACGCCCAGCAGCACCAGCGCACACAGACCGTGGCTCGCCAGACAGTCGCCTTTCTTCTGACCCTCGGTGATCCACAGTGGCGTGGAGGGATCGGCCAACATGGGCTGGCATACCGGGGGGCAGTCCAGTCGCGTCCCACAGCCCTTGGGCGCTTCATACTTTAGTGTGCGGTGACGTCCGGCCTGGTCTGTGAGCGTGCGAGGATTGTCAGGGCGGTAGATATAGAGAGCTACGCTACCGTTGGTGGCATGCAGGGGTAGGAGCAGGCCAGGCACACGTCGCTGCGCTGTGGCAAAGCCGAGGTCGAGCAGGTCTTTGGGGTCGGTGACTGTGCTGTAGCCCCGCGCCGCGATCACATCATCGGAGATGGCCGAGCCATCTCGTAGCATCGAGAGGTGTTGCGCTGAGAGTTGTGACGTGAGTTTGTCGTGTTCCATTGTGTTTCCACCCTCTAGTCCTGCACCCATCGGTGGCCTACACCCCCAACGCTGGGTGCAAGCCAATCACTGGCTCTGCCAGTCAACCGCCCAAGGAAACGCGTTCTCCACTGTAAGGTATGTCCGAGAGCGTGCGGCGAACGGTACTGACAGCGTAGTCGTGCCTCCGTGCAACATGGCAGCAAATCCGATGCTGCGTAGCTCGCCATACCGACGGTCGGGATGCGGTCAGCCCCCGGACCGTTTTCGTGTAGCCGGGCGCAGCTGCACAGCACTCTGATGGGCGCACTGCCCCAAAATGTGAGAGGCGAGTCTCGCCCGAACGGCGCTGTGGGAGACGTCGTTGGCTACTCCGCGCCTCGCCCTACGCAGCGCTGAGGTCAGACACCCGTTCTGGTCTCGCCGGCAGCCATTTCGCCCAAGGACGGGTCGATGCCTTCTGGCCCCTGTCTTGCGCACAGTACGCGTTAGCCTGGATCGTATCACCAAGATGCAGTGACTCCGCTCTGCTGAGGCTTCTGGCCGCGGCCGAATAACCGATCCGTCGGAGAACAGCATGCATGGACGCGCTGCAGATCCACCGTCTCCTGTTTCAGGTAGCGCATTAGGACCGGAAGGCTTCCGTGACCCATCATGCGACCCAAACTGACGATATCGGCCCCCGCCCGCAGCATGGTGATAGCGAACCCGCGCCGGAAAGAGTGCAGCGTTGGCGCCGCTGTGCCTGCCTGCTTGGCGCGCCGCCGCACTATGTCGCGCAGACCCGTGTAGCTTAGCGGTCCTCGTTCCCCGGTGGTGTGGTATGCCAACCACAAGGGCTCCTCGGGCGCCACAGCGCTACGGGTTCGCAGATAGGCGTTCAGCGCCCTCCGGGATTCCCGCCCAAGGAACACGCTCCGCGGTCGTCGGCTCTTGCTCCGGCGCACCAGGATGCAGCCATCGCGCAGATCGACGTCGCCCACGTGTAGCGAGGTGGCCTCCCCGGCACGCATGCCGGTATCGAGGAGAGCGAGCAGCAGGCTTTTGTCCCGCAGGCCACTGACGCTGTTGTCGCATGCGGCGACCATGGCGGTCACGGCCTGCGGGTCGACGGGCTCCAGGGGCTGCTCCTCCACCGTAGGCGCACGCACAGCCAGCAGTGGGTTCTGCTCCAGAACACCCTCCCGCATGAGGAAGCGGACGAAGGCGCGAATGGCTCGCCAGTAGGCGTGACAGCCGCCGGGGGAGTGCTGCGGTCGAAGCCGGGTCATGAACAAGCGAATGCAGCTCGGACCGATCTGCCGTGGGTCCGCAATTCCTTGGTCACGGAGCCAAACCGTGAAGGGGCGCAGCTTTTGCGTGTAGAACCTGAGGGTTCCGGGACTTCGACCAGCCGACTGGAGGTCAGCGAGGAACTCAGAGAGTTCCCGAGATACCTCGTCGTCGGCAACCGACTTCCCGAGAGTCGACACAACGTCTCCGCCGTTAGCGCTTTCCGACCTACCCATGGCATCATCCTAATCAGCTGTCTTGGCCCTCTGTCAGCGCCGGGATTAAAATCCC
>DIVQ01000148.1 GCA_002423325.1 Anaerolineales bacterium UBA6128
AGGATCATCGCCGAGATCTCGGGCGGAGAGTATTCCTTGCCGCCCATCACGACCCAGGCGTCGCCGTTGTCCTTTTCAACGATCTTGTAAGGCAGAATCTTGCGTGCCTTTTGTACCTCAGGATCGCTGAACTTGCGCCCCATCAGGCGCTTGATCGAAAAGATGGTGTTCTCGGGGTTGGTGACGGCCTGACGCCGTGCGACCTGACCCACCATGCGTTCGCCCGTCTTGGGGTTCACGGCCACTACCGATGGGCACAGGTTGCTGCCCTCTGCGGTCGGGATCACGGTCGGCTGTCCGCCTTCCATCACCGCTACCACCGAGTTCGTTGTGCCCAGGTCAATTCCTACGATTCTACTCATGGGTCCCTCCTCAAGGACGCATATTCCTATTCCGGCATGATTTGTGCGATAAGAGCGCAAGTGTGAGGCGGCAGGTCGCCGATCAGGCGTCCTCCTGCGGGCCATCCGATACTTTGACCAGCGCGGGTCTCAACACCTGATTGCCAATCATGTAACCCCGCTCGAGTTCCTCCATCACGGTGCCCGCCGGATAGTCGGCGCTCGGTTCGCGCATCAGCGCCTGATGGAAAGCGGGATCAAAGGGCTTGCCCAGGGCCTCCATCGGCTGCACTGCAAAGTCGGCAAGCACGGCCTCGATCTTGGACGCGATCAGCGCCACGCCCTGTGCCCACTGCGAATCTGTGGGGTTGTTGGGCATATGCTGCAGCGCGCGCCTGAAATCCTCGGTGATCGGCAGAAAGCGTCCCAGCACGCGCTTGCGCAGCTCAAGTTCCTGCTGCTCGTGGTCACGCTCCTGGCGCTTGCGATAGTTGCTGAAATCGGCGCCTGTGCGGCGATACTTGTCCAGCCAGTCGTCGGCCTGGGCGCGCAACTCATCGACCTGTTGGCGCAATGCAGCCAACTCATCGTCCGTCGCGGCTGCGCCAGCGTCGGGGGTTGGCCCCGTGTCTTGCTGTGCGTCCAGTCTGGCTTCATCCTGATTCGTCATGCTCATCTTCCCTCGAAAGACTTATCGAAAACCGTGCGACGCTGCACGGCAGTGACCGGTGCTGTGCGTCGAACGAGCGCGGCGTCACGTGTTGGTGGCGTACATCTCGGCCATCAGGTTGTCCATCAAGCGCGCGATGTACTGCACGGCGGAGATCGCGCGCGCATACTGCATGCGCGTCGGGCCCATCACGCCCAGGACGCCGCTGGCCTGCCCCTTGATGCCATAGGGCGAAAGCACAAAGGCCACGTCCTCGATGGCTTCATGACCCCCCTCGCCGCCGATGATGATCTGCACGCCGCTGGCGTTGAGGATGCGCGGCAGGACCTCTTCAAGAAAGGTGCGGTGCTCGAGCAGCTCGACGATCTGGCGGAACTTGTCCGAGTCTACAAACTCGGGCTGCCGCAGAACGTTATCCAGCCCATCGCGGTAGATCTCGCGCAGCGTGCGCTGGTCGGCCTGCTGCATCAGATAGATCACGTGCTGCAGCACGTCGCGCTCCAGGTCCTGCAGTCCGGTGACTTCGGGATTGGTGCTCGATTCGATCTCGCGAACCGAGCGATTGCGCAGCAGGGCGTTGAGCTTGTTCGAGATGCGGCTGAGCGTGTCCTGGTCGACGGCGCTTTCGGTGACCAGCATCTCCTGGCGCACATTGCCGTCCTGTAAGACCACGATCAGCAGGCAGACGGTGTCGCGGATCGAGATGGTTTCCAGGTGCTTGAGGCGCGAGTTGAACGCGCGCGGCGGCGTCACCAGGCCGGCGGCCTCGGACTTGTGCGCCAGCACGGCGGCCGTCAGCCGCATCCACTGGTCCCATGCCGGCCGCAACTGATGGAACTGGTGGTTGATCATACGCTGCTCGACCACAGGCAGCTCCACCTGCTGCATCAGTTGTTCGACAAAGCAGCGGTAGCCCTTGACGGTGGGGATGCGCCCCGCCGAGGTGTGTGGCTGCTCGAGATAGCCCAACTCCTCCAGGGCCGCGAGTTCGTTGCGGATGGTGGCCGAGCTCACGTCGAGCGCGCTCAGCTTTTGGATGGTGTGCGAGCCGATCGGCGCAGCGGTATCGACGTACGACTGGATGAGCGTACGCAGGATCTCGCGCTGTCGCAGCGTCAGTTCGTCTCGGGTTGTGGATTCGTTCCCAGCCATCGCGGCCACTCACACCATCGTATTGTTGGCAGTCCCAATATCAGAGTGCCAGTATGATAGCACCCCGCGCCGGGGCTGTCAACAGGGCAGCGCTATTCTGGCGTACAAAGGCCCATTTCCCGGCTCTCTAGCGGAGTTATCGTCAATCAGTTAGCACTCTAGATATCAGACTGCCAGCATCATAGCACATTGAGTCGTCTTTGTCAAGTTAATTGCACGAGTGTGTTGCAATGCTCTCGCGACTTGCCGGACGCCCCGCTGCCATGTAGCATAGGCTCCAGAGCGACTATAGACTTGAGCAAGAGGAGGATGGCGCGGAGATTATGGGTTCATTGCGCAGCGCCGAGATCGTCAGCGACTATGCCCTCGCCGCCGAGCGCGACGCCTGGCTGCGGCACCCGGTGCTGGGCGATCCCTCGTTCGACGCCTTTGAGCGCCACCCGTGCAACCCCATCCGCCGCGGCGCGCCGCCGCACGAGTGGCCCGTGAACGGCTTTTTGTTCCGCGATCCGCAGAGCGGCCACTGGTACGTCTATGTGGGGCACTATGCCGCGGGCTACGCCGTGGGGCCCGACAAGACCAGCCTGTGCACGGTCTACGAGTCGCGCGACGACGGGCGCAGTTGGACGCACCTGGGGCCGGTGTTTGCGCCAGAGCCCTTCACCTTTGCGGGCACGACGTCGCCGGTCAGGGGCGCGCCGGACGTCTCGCTGGTCTATGCCGACGGGATCTACCACATGGCCTACGACTGGGGCGCGGCCGACTTTAGTTGGGCGGGGGGAGGCTCGTCGGGCGTGGGCTATGCCTGGAGCGACTCGCCCGCCGGCCCCTTCCGACGCCAGGCCGAGCCGCTGATCCTCAACGCGCGCGTGCCGTTCCCTATCCTGTCCAAGTACAACCGGCTGTACGCCAGCACGCTGCTGCGCCGCGCGCACGACTGGCTGCTGCTGACGATCACCGACAGCGGGCCCTACTTTTCCTGGGGCTTAGTGGCCCTGCGCGCCGACGCCCCCGGCGGCCCCTACTCTGACCCCGTGCCGCTGTTCCATACCGAGGATGACCGCTACCAGCCGCCGCTGATGGAGTACTTTCCGGCCTTTGTGCACGACGGCCATGTCTATGCGCCCTCCACCTCGGTGGCGCTTAACCGCAACTATCAAATGCTGCAGCGCGCCCCGCTGGAGGAGGCCCATCGCCCCGAGGCCTGGGAACTGTGCCAGCAGGGTTCGCTCTGGCATGCCGAGCCGGTCGAGCACGAGGCCTACGGCATCTGGGGACAGACCTTTTCAGGCTGCGTGGACCCTGAAGGCGTGCTGCGGGTAATGTACCCCAGTCGCGACGCGGCCGGCATGGGCACCATCAACCTGGCATCGCGGCGCTGGGACGCGCCCTGGCGGCGGGCCGGGTTCGTGCTGAGCGGTCATCAGGGGGCGTCGATCACCTGCCTGCGCCGCGCCAGGGGCGCCCTGCGCCTCGACGTAGCGCTGCGGTACCAGGGCAGTGTCGCGCTGCTGTGGGGCATGCGCGGGCCCCTGGGGGCCGACGCGGCGCGCTCGGATGCGACGTTGCACGCGCTGTGCCGCAGTCAGTACAACGCGCTCGCACTGACCCCCGACGGCTGGCGCCTGACGCGGGCCGATGCCGCAGGCGCCGAGGAGGTGCTGGCGCAGGGGTATTGGGAGAGCGCTCCGCCACAGGCTGTGATGGTGCAGCATGACGCCGACGGCGTGTTACGCGTAGAGTGCGATGGGCAGACGCTGTGGGAGGGTCCCCTGGCGCTGCAGGCGGGACGCGTCGGACTGCTGGCCGAGCCGCACAGTCACCTGCGCGTGGCGCGCTTTGAGGTTACGGGCCGCGTGTTGCCCGCGTGGACGCCCTGGCTGTACACCGAGGCGCTGCTGGGCGCCGGCCAGTCGATGGCCGACTGGGAGGCGCGCACCGATCCCGCTTTTCGCTATGGCCTGGGTGTCGTCAGCCGAGGGGAGCGGGCGCGCGCCAAGTGGAACTGGCGCGGCAGCGGGTTCAGGTTGTGGGCGCCGCGTGGCCCGGAGTATGGCGTGGCGCGGCTGCGGCTGGATGGCATCCCGCTGGCCGAGGTTGATCTGCGCGCGTCCACAGTGTGCGCCTCGGCGGTGGTCTGCGAGTACAGCGGTCTGGCGGATGGCTATCACGCCCTGACGCTGGAGGCCGGCGCAGGGGCGCTGGCGCTCGATGCGCTGGATGTGCTGGCGGCGAGTGGGGACCAGACCGTGACGACCCCGCTGGTTTGACGTCTACTACCATCGAACCCGAATCCCTGGCTTCTAGAACGGTTGCGGTGGGCCGCCGTGTTTGATATACCGAGCGCAGCAGCTGGACTTGTGGGCTGTGCAGTGACTGATGCAGGGAGGCTGCATAACCACGGGGCGCCGACAGGAGGGTGTAACGCGTCCCGTCTCCAGCCACCGGTACGGCTGATCTGAATCCCCCTTTCCTCGGCCCAATTCGGCTTGTGGTTTGCGCCGGAGTGGCGCCGCACTGGCCACGGCTGCTGTCGGTTTTCGGTCGTGTCGCGCAGTAGCATTGCAGAAGGATGAGTCTCATGCGTACGCATCGTACCGTCAAGGCCGTTCTGATGCTCGCTCTGTCGGCTCTGACTGTCGGGGGCCTGCTCGTGCAAGCGCAAGGGCCGGACGAATTGGACGTCGATCCCAACGCGCCCGTCACCGGATAGGAGATCTTTTTCGATCCGGCGCTGGTGGAGGAGCCGGACCCGACCGTCGTACAGGTCGTCGATTCGGAGGCTCCGGCCGGCGGCGAGGTGCTGCTTGATCTGGAGGACGAGTCGGTGCTGAGCGTAGAACCCGGCGCTGCGATGGGCTCTACGATGGCGTTCCAGGGACGGCTGACCAACGCGGCCGGCGCGCCGCTCAACGGCAGCTATTCCATCAGGTTGGCGCTCTACGACGTGGCCACCGGCGGCACGCCGCTGTGCCAGGACACCGATACCACGACTGTCACCAACGGGTTGTTCACCTTCCAGATGGAGTACTGCACGTCGGCGATGCTGGACGGCACGCTCCTCTACCTGGGCGTCAAAGTGGGTGCAGACGCCGAGATGACACCGCGCCAAGCGATCAGGCCGGTGCCCTATGCACGCGGCCTGCAGCCCGGCGCGGTGATTAACCAGATATCAACCACATCGCGGGCCTTGACCGTGCAGAGCGCCGGACCTGGCAGTAGCGGCACCGCGCTGCGGGTGGAGAACACCAACGCCACGGGCGGCATCGGCGTCTGGTCTACCGTGGCCGGCAACGACGCGGCGCGAGGTCTGGCACCAAGTACATCTACTACCCCCTGACCATCCCGACGATGCTCTACGGACAGCCGGCCGATATTGAGAGCATAACGGTCTACTATGTGGTCCAGAATTCGGCCAACGGATATATCTCTGCCACTTACCTGAGAAAGCAGTCCGATGCTGATAGCTATATGACGCTCATATCCAACACGAGCGATCACATCAGCACCACGGCGAGTAGCTACACGCTTGTTCCTTCCTCCGGCAATTCGCTGAGCACCAACGCCGGCCTGATACTGCGCCTTGACCTGGCCTTTGCGAATGACTCCAGCTACGTCCAGATCGGGGGCATTCGCATCCAAATCGGTCACCACGACCTGTACTAGAGGAGGCAGCCATGAAACGGCGAGTGTTCGTGCTGCTGCTGCTGGTGCTGGGAGCGTTGGTGGTCACCGGCACGGTCTATGCCATGGCTTCGGCCAACTTTGCGCTCGACTGGGACGGACTGATGGCGGGCTCCTGTGGCGGGCGCTTGAGCTCTGCTAACGCCGCGGTGCACGTCACGGCCGGCCAGTCGGCCAGTGCGAGTGCGTCCAGCGCCAACTATCGCGTGCAGATGGGTTTCTGGACCGCCTTCGCGGGCGAGCAAGTGGTGCTGCCGGTGGTGCGCAAGCCCTAGCATTGGGCCAGGATGCAGCGTGTCTGACGGCCTCTGGCGATCAATGTGTGATCGCCGGAGGCCTCGCGCGCGCGGGTCGGTAGCGAGTGCGCCGATGACTGGCACAACCAGTGCGGCAACGTGAACCCTTGGATCGCGTCCGCACAGACACGTGACGTGGCGACGCGTGCTTGTCGGGTGGCTGTGCCCTTCGCGCAGTGAGAAGCACTCGCAGCGCTCTAGTGGCCGCCGGCCGCCCAGCGCGCCACCCGGGGCCGGATCACCTCGGCGATCCCCTGCGCGATGATGGGCTGCGAGGCCCCCGTGCTGTGGTAGCCGTCGGGCCGCGTCATATAGATGCCCGGGTACTCGTCCACCAGCCCGGGGAAGGTGTGCCAGTAGTCCAGCAGCGGGACGCCCATTTCCTGCGCGATGCGCTGGATGATGCCCACGTACTCTTCCAGCAGGCGCAGTTGGATGTCCAGGTGGGTGGGGCTGCGATAGTTGTCGGTCCAGGTGGGCACCGGCGGCGATGTCCAGAAGACTGGCTGCGCCCCGATCTGGCGCGAGAGCGTCACGAGCGTGCGCAGGTTGAGGTCCATGCGGTCGGCCGAGCACTGCACCACGTAGGACGAGCGGCACTCGTAGTGCCGGATGTGGCTGTCGTTGAGCAAATAGTTGATCACCACGCAATGTGGTGCGATGGGTGCGGCGTCGCGTTCCCAGCGAAACAGCCCCAGGCTGGAGCTGGTGCCCCCCAACCCCGCGTTGACCACCTGCACCTGCGGCCCCAGCAGTGGCTCGAGGATGCCGTTCCAGCGCTGTTCGCGCGGCCAGCGGCTGCACTGCGTGTTCGAGTCGCCGAACGCCAGGATGCGGTACTTGCTCTCCGCCGCCTGCGCGTCGAACTCGGCCACTTCGGGCGGATAGGGGACCGGCTCGTCAAGGATGTTCATCTTGCTCCTCCGATAGCCTTTATCACGAATGGCGCGAATGGCGCGAATGTCACGAACGAAAGCTACTAGATATCTCTGCTAATTCGTGTTATTCGTGATGTGGTCTTTCAGTTCCTGCGCGATCGCCTCCACGTACAGCGCGTGCTCCACCTGGTGCACGCGCGCTTCCAGCGTCTCCAGGGTGTCGTCGGGCAGGATGGGCACCGCGCGTTGCAGCACCACCGGACCCACATCCACGCCCTCGTCGGGCACGCGGTGCACCATCACGCCGGTGTGTGTGATCTCGCCGTGCTGCCAGGCCTCGTACGCGCGCGCGATGGCGTGGGTGCCGGGGAACGCGCCGGGCAGCGCCGGGTGGATGTTGAGCACGCGCCCGGGGTAGGCGCGCAAAAAGGCGTCGGTAAAGATGTGCATCCAGCCAGCCAACACTACAAGCTCCACCGCGTAGGGGTCCAGCTTGCGCACGAGGTCGGCGTCGTACTGGCAGCGCGGGCGGCCAGTGCGCGTGTAGGGGGCCAGTGGGTGGTAGATCGTGGGCACGCCGTGCCGGCGGGCGCGCTCCAGGGCGTAGGCGTCGCGGCGGTTGGATACCACCACCGCCACGCGCGCGTGGGGCAGCGCGCCATCGGGCGCGCAGGCGTCCAGGATGGCCTGCAGGTTGCTGCCGCTGCCCGAGACCAGCACCGCCAGTCGTTGCATCTCCCGCTCGCTCACGCCAGCGTCACCTGCGGCTCGCCCTCGCACGCGACGGCGCGTCCGATAATGCGCGCGCCCTCGCCGGCGGCCGCCAGCGCGGCATCGGCCTGCTCGGGGCCCACAAACGCCACCATGCCCATGCCCATGTTGAACACGCGGTACATCTCGTCGGGGTCCACGCGGCCCTCGCGCTCGATCAGCGCAAAAAGTGGGGGCACCTCCCAGGCGGAGCGCTCGATGACTACGCCGATGCCCTCGGGCAGGATGCGCGGCAGGTTGTCGGGGAAGCCGCCGCCCGTGATGTGCGCCAGACCCTTGACCTTGACGACGTGCCGCAGGGCGCGCACCGCGGGCAGGTAGGAGCGGTGTGGCGCTACCAGCGCCTCGCCGAGCGTCCGCCCCAGGTCGGGCACATGGCGGCGGTAGGCCTGCAGGCCGGCGCCGTCGGGTGGCCAGATGGCGCGCACCAGCGAGTAGCCGTTGGTGTGCAGGCCGCTTGAGGGCAGGCCGAGGGCCACGTCGCCCGCGCGGATGCTGGCGCCATCGATGATTCGATCGCGCTCCACCAGGCCGACGATCGAGCCGACCACGTCGAGTTTGCCGGGGGCATACACGCCCGGCATCTCGGCGGTCTCGCCGCCAATCAGCGCGCAGGAGGCCGCCTTGCAGGCCTCAGCCATGCCACTGACAATGTCCACGATCACCTGCGCGTCGATGCGCGGCGCGGCGATATAGTCGAGGAAGAAGAGCGGCTCGG
>DIVQ01000005.1 GCA_002423325.1 Anaerolineales bacterium UBA6128
GACATCGGTCTGATGCGCGCTCTGGTGACCGGTGGCACAGGTTTTGTGGGTTCAGCGGTGGTGCGCGCGCTGCTGGCGCAGGGCGTGGAGGTGCGCTGTCTGGTGCGCCCGGCAACCGCGCCCGGGACATCGCGCGCCAATCTGGCGGGTCTCGATGTCGCACTCTACGAGGGCGACCTGGACGATGCGTCGTCGTTGGCAGGGGCGTTGCGCGGCTGCGAGCAACTGTACCACGTGGCGGCGCTTTACAGCACGCGGCCTGAGGATGCGGCAGCGATGTATCGCGTCAACGTGGATGGCACGCGCGCATTGCTGCAGGCCGCGGCCGAGGCCGGCGTGCAGACGATCGTGCACACCAGCACCATCGGCACGATCGGTCGCCCCGCAGGTGATCGCCTGCCCACTGAGGAGGACGTCTTTACCGATCTGTCCGGGGCCAGCGCCTATGCCCTCAGCAAACTTGAGGGCGAACGCGAGGCGCTGGCGTGGGCCGTGCGCGGACTGCGCGTCGTGGTGGTCAACCCCTGCGCGCCGGTGGGGGCACGCGACATCAAGCCTTCGAGCACTGGAGCGCGCATCCTGGCTTACCTGCAGGGGCGGGTGCCGTCGTTCCTGGACGGGGGCATCAACTTTGTGGCTGTGCAGGATGTGGCCGCCGGCCACCTGCTGGCCGCCGAGCGCGGCCAGCAGGGGCAGCGCTACATCCTGGGCAACGCCGCCGGCAACCTGACGCTGGAGGACTTTTGCGCGTTGCTGGAGGCGGTGACCGGTCTGCCGCGACCCGCTGCTGCCGCGGCGACGCCGGGCTGGCGCGCGCTGGCGGGGCGGCTGCGCCGCGTGCTGGCGTCACGCCGTCGCGCTCCGGCTGACCACCGTCCCGCTGCCCTGACCGCCGACCCGTCGCGCGCCATCGTCGAGCTGGGGCTCCCGCAGACGCCGCTGGAACAGGCTTTCGGCGAGGCCGTGGCCTGGTTCCGCGAACACGGCTACTTTGATCGCGCTGACGGGTGAACCGGGATGCTCGTTGAGCGCTGATCCAAGCGAAAGGTGCAGTCATGTCGATCGGATTCACGCTCAGACGTTTCGCCTGCCGTACGCTGATGACCCTTTCGGTCAGGCCGATCATCGGCAAGGCGTGTATGCGTCTGGCCGGGGCGCTGCGCGGACCCTACAAAGATCGCCGCATCCTGGCAGACTTGACCCCCAACCCCTATGTGTCTCCGAACGCCCAGATCTTTTGCGCGCGCTTGAGCATCGGCCCACACTGCTTTATCGATGACGGTGTGACGATCTACGCGCATCCCGACGGGGGCGAGGTGCGCCTGGGTGAGGGCGTGCACCTCTACCGCGGCACGATCATCGAGGTGGGGCGTGGCGGCAGCGTCACTATCGGCGACCACACCCATATCCAGTCGCACTGCAACATCAAGGGCTTTCTGGGGAATACGCACATCGGCAGCCACGTGCAGATCGCCCCGCACTGTGGCTTCAGCCCCTACGAGCACGCCTTTGACGACCTCGGCACCGACATCCGCCATCAGGGCATCAGCACCAGGGGCGACATCGTCATCGGCGACAACGCCTGGTTGGGGCTGGCGGTGCAGGTGCTGGATGGCGTCACCATCGGCGCAGGAACGGTGGTGGGCGCGGGCGCCGTGGTGACCCGGTCGCTGCCCCCCGATTGCGTGGCGGTGGGGGTGCCGGCGCGCGCCGTACGTCAGCGCGGCCAACGCCAGGACGGCTGATCGGGATGCTGCGCGGCGCCCGGTGTGAACAACCTGTCACAAAAACTTCGTTCGGCGTTCATCGGCAGTTCATCCCGAAAGCCTACAATGTAAAATCGGGTGAAGCGTTGTTGCGCAGCGCGTCGGACTGGAGCCATTTCGCGTGCGTTCAACATACCGCTATAATGTTTCTTCGTCCCCGCCCGCGCGGGCTCTACGCCAGCCTGACCGCCCGTCATCACATGGGACCAGCCGCCGCGTTGGCCCAATGTGATTGACCCAACGCAGATGTGACGATCACCATGAAAACAACTGTTCACGCGCTCATCCTGATAGGCCTGGTTGCACTGCTCGCGGCGCCGCTGTACGGCAGCCCGAGCCTGCCCGCGCGCGCCCAGACCGGCGAGGTGCAGACGGCCATCCTGCGACGCGGCTACTTGGGCTACAACGGTGTGAGCGATACCTATATGCAGAACGGCGCGACGACGCCCTTCGGCGCCTCGCAGCAGTTGGACCTCAAAGAGACCGCGGCCTGGGGCGGGCGACGCATCCTGATGCGCTTCGAGATGCCCGACACGATCCCGGCCAACGCCGAGATCAGCCGGGCCGAGCTCAGGCTCTACCCTTATTACCTGCCGACGCCCCCCATCACCTTTCAGTGCTACTACCTGAAAAAGGCCTGGAGCGAATCGACAGCGACCTGGACCACCACCGGCATGACGGAGGACTGGTTGGTGGCCGGGGCCAACGGCCCTGACACCGATTACGAGTCCAACTATTTCGCGGCCGCCACGGTCAGCGCCATCGCGCAGCACGTCACCATCGACATGCGCCCGGCCGTCAGGCGCTGGCTGCACAATCCGGACGAGAACCATGGCATCCTGATCATCGCGTCCACGACCAACTACCAGGTCAACTTTCGCAGCTCTGAGGTCGTGCGCACAGATGAGCAGCCTGTGCTGACCATCGACTATACGATGCCCGAGGCCACCTTTACGCCCACGGCCACCGCCAGCCCGACGGTCACCGCCACGCCCAGCATTACGGCCACACCCCCGAGTACGGCGACTCCGCCTCCGGGCGCGACGCTCACCCACACGCCAACTCAGGGGCCCACAGCCACGCCCACGTTTGACCTGGGGCCGTCGCCTACGCCCGTCGCGGTGGTCTACTCTTTTGGGCCAACCGAGGCGCAACTGCAGTCCGCGTCCAACGACAATCGGCTGTGCATCACGGTGTCACCCGGCGAGACCAAGTCGCTGGAGATGTTGCTCGTTTGGGAGGGGCAACCCAGCTACGCCCGACTGCGCGTCCGCCACGCCAACAACAATGCCCTGTTCCCGGTGACGCTCAACGGACATGTGGTGGGCAACCTGCCGACCATCAACTATAGCGCCAGCTGCTCGGGCGGCACCGAGGCCTTCTTTGACATCGACCCGGCCTGGCTGATCAATGGCGTCAATGAGGTCAGCATCAGCGGAGACCCGCGTGACAGCTACTGGAGCATTCAGGACCCGCGTATCGAGTTGCGCGGCACGCTGTACGTGCCCAAGGTCAATCTGCAGACCTTTATTGGCGCCGACACGATGGAACAGCGTGTCATTGTGCAGCAGCCAGCCAGTTACCTGCCCGGCNNGGTGATTGCGTGCCATGGCCGCGGCGGCCGCGACTTTGACGCCCTGGTCTGGAATGGGCTGGCGGCGGCTGCCAATCAGCGCGGCTGGCTGCTGGCCTGCCCCGATCTGCGCAGCGATCCGTCCAAGCAGGTCATCTATACGCCCTCCCTGGGTATTCAGGCCGACGTGCAGAACATGATCGCGACGCTGAAGGAGCGGTACACCATCGATCCCAGCCGCATCTATATCATGGGCATGTCGCAGGGTGGCATGTTCGCGGGCACGTTGGCGGCCAAGGCGCCCGATGTGTTCGCCGCGATGGCTGAGCTCAAGGGACCCACCAGCCTGTCGGGCTGGTACGGCGAACTGTCGGCCTACTGGAAGAGCGTTCTGGAGGCAGAACTGGGCGGCTCGCCGAGCACGGCGCTCTTCAGCTACCAGCGCCGTTCCGTGGCCGAGATGACGCCCAATCTGCGGCACGTGCCCACGCTCATCATCCACGGCCTGACCGACGTGACCGTGCCCTTCCACCATGCGCAGGATCTCAAGACCTCGCTCGACAATCTGGATCCGCATGCGTCCTATGAGCCGCTGCTGTACGCTTACGATGGCGGTCACTTTGACGACCATCCTGACTGGCCCACGGCGCGCATCCTGGAATGGTTCAGTGGTCATACGCTCGTCAGCAACCCCGACCTGATCACGGTGCGCACCGACGAGCCCAAGACCTATTACTGGCTTGGGCTGTCCTACATCAACAGTTGGGCGCCGTTGCGTTGGACCAACCTGCGCGCCGCACGCGATCCGCTGACCCAAGCGATCACTCTCGACATCACCGACGAACGGCAACTGCCGAGTATCGTGACGGTGGACCTGCTCAAGGCCGGGTTGCCGTCGGGCGTAGAGTATGTGCTGGAGGACACGAACCTGAGCACCGGCGACTATGCCCAGACGATCGTGTCACCTCAGGGGGACAAGATCAAGGTCAACGTCACGGGCGAGCCGCATCACCTGACACTCTACCCGATGACCGGAGCACCGCCCACGCTGCAGACCGCGCACGTGACTGTCACCGACGACACGTATATCGACGGCTATGCCCCCGACGCCTTCCTGAACAACGGTCCGCTTTGGCTGACGCGGAGCGGCGTGCGCACGGCCCTGCTGCGCTTTACGCTGGGCTTGCCGGAGAACGCCGTGGTCAAAGGGGCGCAGCTCAGGCTGTATGCCTCGTACAAAGAGCCCACATCGGGGAACCTGAACACGACCGTGCACGGCGTGCTGCAGGACTGGCAGCCCTCGCAGACCAACTGGAGGCAGTGGCGTACGGGCCTGGGCTGGGAGGTGGAGGGCGCCCTGGGCGCCGACAGCGACTATGTCTCGGGCGCCTCGTCCAACGCGCTCATCGATGCCATGTACACCTGGTATACCTACAATGTGACCCAGTTGGTCCAGCAGTGGTTTGCCGTGCCCTCCAGCAACAATGGTCTGCTGGTGCGCGCCGGAGCGGGCACTGCCAGCAAGGTGCGCATCAACTCTAAAGAGGACGGCAGCAACCGGCCCGAGATCGTGGTCTACTGGGCCGAGGCCACCGCGACGCCGACCCCAACCGCGACACCGACGTCGACGGCGACCCCCACGCCCCAGCACAGACTGTGCCTGCCCGCCATTCTGAGGGGCCCATCGTGACCGCGGGAGCAAGCGCGTGAAGATCCTCTTTATCTACTCGGATATCAGCGGCGCCGAACACTATGGCGCGAAAAAGTACTATTCGGGTCTGGGCTCGCTCTCGGCCGTGCTCAAGGCGGCTGGTCACCAGACGGCGCTCATCTACCTGCAGGCCGAACCGAGTCGTGGTGACCTGCTGGCGCAGGTGCAGGCGGCTGCCCCCGACTTGGTAGCCTTTTCCTCTACCACGCATCAGTTTCCCTACATCGAGCGCTATGCGGGCTACTTGCGCGAGGCGCTGCCCGCAACGCCGCGCGTCATCGGCGGGACGCATCCCACGCTGGTGCCCGAGCAGGTGGCTGCCAGCGGCGTCTTTGACGTGATCTGTGTGGGCGAGGGGGAATATCCCCTGCGCGATCTGGTGGAGCGTCTCGAGCAGGGCCACGACTATGCCGATGTGGCCAACCTGTGGGTGCGGCGCGGCGACGAGGTGATCCGCAACCCGCTGCGCCCGCTGATCGCGGACCTCGACGAGCTTCCCTGGGTCGACCGCGAGCTGTTCGATTTCGACGCCCTGCTGGCCGCCAACGATGGCTGGGTCGATATCATGTCGGGGCGTGGCTGCCCCTACGAGTGCTCGTATTGCTGCAACCCGGGGCTCAAGACCTGCTACGACGGCTTGGGCAAATATGTGCGCTTTCGCAGCGTGGGGCACGTCATCGGCGAGCTCAAAGCGTTGCGTGCGCGTTACCCGGTCAAGACGGTCAACTTTCAGGACGACACCTTCACGCTGGAGCGCCGCTGGACGCTGGAGTTCTGCCGCGCCTACGGCGCTGAGGTGGGGCTGCCCTTCTGGATCAACACGCGCGCCGAACGCATCCTGGACGAAAAGCTGGTGCCGGCGCTGGCAGAGGCGGGCTGCGCGGGCGTGCGCATCGGCGTAGAGAACGGCGATGAGACGCTGCGCGCCGGCGTGCTCAAGCGGCGCATGAGTAATGATGACCTGGTGCGCGCCTTTGCGCTGCTGCACAAACATGGCCTCAAGGCCTACAGCTGCAACATGATCGGCATCCCGGGTGAGACGCCGGCCTCGATTCAGGCCACCATCGACCTGAACCGCCGTCTGGAGCCCGACGAGTTCCAGTTCTCCGTGTTCTATCCCTATCCCATGACTGAGCTGCATGATACCTGCGTGGCGCAGGGACTCATCCGGCCGGACCATGCGATCAGCAGTTACTATGCCAAGGATAGCGTGCTGGACCTGCCCACGTTGAGCGCTGAAGAGCTCACGCGCGGCTACGAGCGCTTTGAGGCGCTCCGTGCAGAGCTGGCGCTCAAGCGCAGCAGCCCGCTCAAGCACCGCCTGTATCGGCTGCTGTTGGCGCTGTACCGTGACGATGGACCGCGCCTGCAGCGTCACCTGGCGGCCTTGCGCGGAAAGAGGCGTTAGGCACGCCTGGCTGGCCACAGCCGCGAGCCTGTGTGCTCACGTACTGGCGTGACAAAGCCTGCTGACGCAGGCTGACGAGCGTTTCAAGAGTTGGCAGCCCCGGCTGGGCCTTGCGACACAGACCCGGGCCTCGGCCCGGGGATGTCGGGAGATGGCAACAACATGGACCTTGCGGCCTACTATGACGCCTACTGGAGTCAGGCGGATGACACCTTTGACCTCGATCGGCTCGCGCTGCTCGAGAAGCATGTGCGCGCCGGCGACCAGGTGCTGGAGGTAGACTGCGGCCCCGGCGTGCTCGCCGCACGCATGCGTGACCGCGGCGCCAACGTGACCGCGACCGAGCTTTCGTCAGTCGCGGTGGCGCGCGCGCAGGCCAAGGGCATCCCCTGCACGCAGGTTGATATCGACAGCGAGCCGCTGCCCTTTGCCGATGCCAGCTTTGGCGTGGTGGTCTCGAACTCGATGATCGAACACCGCTTCTTTCATGAAAAGGTGTTTGACGAGTGTGTGCGGGTGCTGCAGCCGGGCGGGCGGCTCATCGTCTGTCTGCCCAACATCGCACACCTCATCTGCCGCTGGTGGATCCTGACCGGGCGCTTTCCCTATATCGTCGATTCGCCCACCGATGCAATGCACTTGCGCTTTTTCACCGTGCGTGAGGCCAAAGCGCTGCTGCGCGCGCGCGGCGTGCGGGTCACCTCGGTGGAGGGCAGCGCCAGCCTTTGGGCGCGTCACTTTTACCCACCGCTGTGGCGCAAGCGCCGCCTGCGTGCACTGATTACCTGGCTGGCGCGCATGTGGCCCTCAATGTTTGGGCGCGACTTTGTGATCGTGGGCGTCAAAGCCTAGCGCCGCGCGACCGAACCGAAATCCGTACGCTGGAGAAAAGCATGAGTTTCCGCCGAGAAGTGGGACTGGGCCTCTTCTGGGTCACAGTCTCGGCCATCGCGCTCAAGGGCGTTTCGATGGTACGCGATATGATCCTGGCGCGCTGGCTGATGCCCGACGAGCTCGGCTTGGTAGCGACCGCCACCATCGCGGTGTCTGCGCTTGAGTTGTTTGCCGAACTGGGCTTCAGCTCGGCGCTCATCTATCGCAAGGATGACGTCGACAAGGCCGCCAACACCGCTTTTATCCTGGTCATCATCAACTGTCTGATCCTGTATGGCATCGCCTGGGTGGCGGCGCCCTACGTGGCCGAGTTCTTCTCGAACCAGATCGAGGGTGCAACCGAGTTGCTGACGCGCGTGTTGCGTGTGCTGGCCCTGACCATGGTGCTGGCCTCGTTCGGCGAGGTGCCGCTCACGCTGCTGACCAAAGGACTGGGCTTTAAGCGGCGCGTGCTGCCCGAGATGATTGCCGGTCTTTCGGGCACGGCGGTTTCGATCGTGCTCGCCTTTATGCAAAAGGGCGTTTGGGCGATCGTGTTTGGTCGCGTGATCACCTCCCTGTTGATGTCTATTCTGGTCTGGTTCTTTTGCGATTGGCGCCCAAAGTTGTCATTCGACCGCGGGATGGCCAAAGAGCTGTGGGACTATGGGCGGCACATCATCGGCAGTCAGGTGCTGGTGTTTGGCATCACCAACATCGACAACGCCATGGTGGCCAAGTATGTGGGCCAGGCTGCACTGGGCGGCTACTGGCTGGCCTACAAGCTCTCCAACCTGCCCGCCACCGAGATTGGCCGCGTGGTGGGTCGCGTGATGTTCCCTACCTACTCGCGCGTGCAGGGCGATCTGGTGCGCCTGCGTCAAGTGTTCCTCAAGAGCGCCAAATTCGTGGCGCTGGTGGCGTTCCCGGTGGCCGCGATCACGGCAGTCTTTGCGCCGGACTTTATGGTTGTGGCCTACGGCGGCAAGTTCCCGTTCGCGGTGGTGCCGCTGCAGTTGCTCACCATCTATGGGTTGGCGCGTGCCATCGCCGGCACGATGGGCAGCGTGTTCAAAGCGGGCGGCAAGCCCAAATGGCTGGTCTACATTGCCATCTGGCGATTGATCACGATGGCCTCGCTGCTCTACCCGGCCATTCAGTGGCGGGGCATCACAGGCGTGGCCATCCTCTCGGCCGCAGTGGCGATCGTCGACTTTGCCATCAGCCTCACGCTCACCAATCGCATCATCAAGGCGCACTGGCTGTCGTATCTGCGCATCTTTGTGCCGATGGCGGTGGCATCGCTGGGCACGGCGCTTGCCACGCACCCGTTCTACGTGTGGATCACGGAATACATCCACCCCTTCATCACGCTGCCACTGTGCGGCGGGCTGGGATTGGTCATTTACCTCGCTATCATGTATGCTTACGATGCTGATGTGCGTCAGTTGACGACGCAGATGAGGACGGGGGTAGTCCGCGAGGTGCGGCTTCGGCTGGCCCGCAGACAGGTGCCGGTGGAATGAATGCGCCCGTCGCGCGCGTCGTGATCGTCTCGCGGGTCAAGCGCAACCCCTACGTCGCGCTACTGGCCGAGGGGTTGCGGCAGCCCGACCTGCATCTCGACGTGCGCGTGGACGATCGCTTCTCGGCCGGTTGGGTGTGGCGGCAGCGGCATACGGCCGACGTGCTGCACCTGCACTGGCTTGAGCTGTTCTACACCTATCCGTCGCTGGCCCGCAGCCTGAAGCGCTGGCTCTCGGTGATGCTGGGGCTGGTGCTGGCGCGCATGTGCGGGCTGCGCCTGGTCTATACGCTGCACAATCTGGAGCAGCACGAGGGTCGCAGGCCGCAGCTGGCGCGCTGGGGGCATTGGCTGCTGCTGAGGCTGGCACAGGCCGTGCACGTGCACGACGTGCAGACGGCGGACACCCTTGCGCGCGACTGGGGTCGTACGCGCGGGGTATACGTGATTCCGCATGGCAGCTATGTGAACGCTTACCCGAACACGCTGTCGCGTGCGCAGGCGCGGGAGCGCCTGGGGCTGGAAGCGTCGGCGTTCGTCTATTTGTCACTCGGGCGAGTGCGGCCCTACAAGGGCCTGGAGGAGCTGCTGCAGGCCTTTCGCCAGTTGCCCGACGACGACGCCGTACTGTTCGTGGCCGGCGAGGTGCAGGATCCGGGCTACGAGCGCGAGTTGGAGGCGCTGGCGCAGGGCGATGCGCGTGTGCGCTTGGCGCTGCAGTTCGTGCCTGACGACGCGCTGCAGGTCTATCTGAACGCCTGCGATGTCGCCGTGCTGCCCTACCGGCACGTGACCACGTCGGGCGCGGCGATTTTGGCGTTCTCGTTTGCGGTGCCGGTGGTGGCGCCGCGTTTGGGTTGTTTCATGGAGCTCGCGGGGGCGCAGGAGCGTGGGTTGCTGTTCGACCCGGGCGCTCGCGATGGCCTGTTTGAGGCGCTGCGGCAGGCGCGCATACTCGACCTTGCGACCATGCGGCAGGCCTGTGTGGCGTATGCTCGCGAGCGCGATTGGCGCGCTGTGGCGCGGCAGCACGCAGCGATGTACCAGTGATCCCGACGGGGTGCATAGCATGAAACTCTCGGTCCTGATGCCCGTCTACAACGAAGAGGCCGGCCTCGAGACAATCCTGGAGCGCGTGGCCGCCGTGCCGCTCGACAAGGAGATCATCGTTGTCGACGATTGCTCGTCGGACCGCACCGCCGAGATCCTGTCGGCCACACGCATTCCCGGGCTGCGACACATGCGCCACACGGTGAACCGTGGCAAGGGCGCCGCGATCCGCACGGCCATCGCCGCCGTGACGGGCGACGCGGTCATCATTCAGGACGCCGACCTGGAGTACGATCCACAGGACTATGTGCGGTTGCTGCAGCCGATGCAGCGCGGTGAGGCCCAGGTGGTGTATGGCGTGCGCGATTTTGGTGGCCAGAAGCTGCTGCTGCGTTTCGGCAACCAGTTCCTCACGCTGCTGACCAACCTGCTGTATGGCGTGCGTCTGCGCGACATGGAGACCTGTTACAAGCTGATGACTGCCGACATCGCGCGCTCGCTCAACATCCAGTGCAACCGCTTTGACCTGGAGCCCGAGATCACCTGCAAGATCATCCGCCAGGGGTACAGGATTCACGAAGTGCCGATCTCGTACGCGCCGCGCGAGGAGAAAAAGCTGTCGCCCTGGCGCGACGGCTGGCCGGCGGTGCGTGTGTTGTGGCGTCTGCGCAAGTGGAAGCCCGGGGAATGACGTCGTGCTGACGGGTGAGAGCATCCTGTGTTTCGCGCCCGACCCGTGGAACGACATCTGGCGTAACCGACACCAGATCATGTCGCTGCTGGCCGAACACAACCGCGTGCTCTACGTGGAGCCGCGTCCTTACCTGCGCGAGGTGCTGAGGCATCCGCTGCAGGGATGGGGCGGCCCGCGCGTTCGGACACAGCGGCAGGCGGGGCCGGGGGCCGGGCTGTACGTCTATCGCCCGCCGCGCTACGCGCCCTTGAGCGGTCGCCGGCCGCTCAGCACGCTGACGGCGCGCTGGCGGGTGGCCTCGCTGCGTCGGGCCATGCGATCGCTGGACATGTCTGCGACCCAGGGGCGAGCGCCCATCCTGTGGCTCTACCGCCCCGACATGGCCGATGTGCCGGGGCAGTTGGGCGAGGGCCTACTGATCTACCACATCGTGGACGAGTACGGCGGCTATGCCGCGCTGGATGCGGCGCGCGCCGAGGATATCCGTCGGCGTGAGCGCGCCCTGATCGCCCGCGCCGACCTGGTGCTGGTGACCTCACAGGAACTGCTGGCCAGCAAGGGGGGCATCAACCCCAACACGCATTGGGTGCCTAACGCGGTCGATTATGACCGCTTTGCCAGCGCGGTGGACGAGCGGCGCATCCCCGACGACCTGGCGGGGCTGCCGCGGCCCTGGCTGGGCTATGTGGGGGCCATCAACGACAAACTGGACCTGGGCCTGCTGTTGCGGGTGGCCGAACGCTACCCGCAGGCCACGCTGCTGCTGGTGGGTCCGGTAAGGGTGCAGGCGGACGAGGATCGCGCGGCGCTTGAGGCGCTGCGGGCGCGGCCGAACGTGCGCTTTGTGGGCCAGGTGAGCGTCGAACGCGTGCCCGCGTATGTGGCGGCGCTCGACGTGGGCCTGTTGCCCTACAAGCGCAACGACTGGACGCGCAACATCCACCCGCTCAAGTTGTACGAGTACCTGGCCTGCGGCCTGCCGGTCTGTTCCACCGACATCCCGGCGGTGCACGAGCAGGCCGACGTGGTGCGCATCGCCGTCGATAGTGAGCAATTCCTGGCCGACGTCGCGGCGGCGCAGGCGGAGGACGCCGCGCTGGTGGCCGAGCGGCAGAGGCGTGCGGGAGCCAATACCTGGCGGCAGCGCGTCGAGCGCATCAGCGAACTGATCGCGCAGACGCGCGCAGCCTGTATGGAGAAGGACGGTTGTCATGCAATCGGGAAGTGATTTCTGGGTCTATCTCAACATCATCCGCAAGCGCCTGTGGCTGATCGGGCTGTTGTTCCTGGTGACGGTGGGCGTGATCCTCGCCATCACCTATACCGCCAAGCCGCGCTACCGCGCGACGGTGCGTCTGCAGGTGATGGCCACCGACCCCAGCGACGTGGCGCTGTTCTCGTCCACGCGCTCCTCGACGACGGTCGACCAGATCCTGCAGGCCCAGAACGACTTTATTCGCGCCATGGAGAGCGGTTTTGTGGCCTGGCAGACGATCGCCGATCTGAACCTCGACGTGGGCGCGGCCGAGCTGCTCGCCGGACTCTCCAACGCCATCGAGGGGGACTTTATCGTCGTCACGGTCGAGTCCGACGACCCCGGGCGCGCCGAGGGCATCGCCACCAATCAGGTGAACAATGCGCTGGCTTACTACCGTGACGTGCGCGCCAATCCCTCGCGCGTGTTCAAGGATTTCGTCACCACCCTGCTCGAGGAGCAGAAGGAGAGCGTGGTCGCGGCTGAGGACGCCTTCCTGTCGCTCAAACGCGAGCACAACCTCGACTCGCTCAAGCAGGAGACCCAGGCGCTGCAGGACCTGATCCGCGACCTGGAGCTCCAGCGCGAGCAGGCGGTCATCGAGCGCGAGCGCGCGGCGGTCTTTGCGGAGGCCTACGCCGAGGAGCAGCAGGCTGCGCAGGCCATGGCCGACGAACTGGCGCTGGAACTGGATGAGGAGACGGGCGAGATGATCTCGCCCAGCACTTTCCAGTACTATCTGGATCTGGCGCGCAGGCACGAGGCCACCGCGCTGCAGTACAGCGTGGTGCGCGATGGTCACGCCCGCAGCGTCGAACTGTATGACGAGCAGATCGAGCAGCGCAGTGCTGAGCTGGATGGCCTGCTGGGGCTCTCCAGCGAGTACACCGCGCTGGAGAACAACCTGACGCGCGCCCGTGCCACCTATGGCTTTCTGTGGGACAAGCAGAACGAGGCCGGTCTCAAGCAGCAGCAGGCCGAGCAGCTGGGCTACATCCAGATCACCGAACCGGCGCGCAAGCCCGACGAGCCCGTGCCGTCCAGAATGATCCAGTTGGTCGCCGTGGGCGGCATCGTGAGCATTCTGGTGGGCTTTTTGCTGTCGTTCGTGATCGAGTTCCTGGGATCACTGTTCCGCTCGGCCAAGAAACAGCGCGTGCGCTGAGAGGGGGCGCGTGGCCGCGGCGCCGCCCAGGGCTCGGCCTGCGCGTGAGCAGCATGTCTACGCAAACGATCGTGCTGATCGACCTGGCCCCCGCTGTAGGGGGCTCGATCATCAGCCTGTACCAACTGGTCAAAGGGCTGGCGGGCAGCGACTATACGCCGCATGTGATCCTGCGCACCGGCAACGCCTACGCTGAGCGAATTCGTGCGCTGGGGACGCCGGTCAGCCTGGTGGGCGCGCCCGGCGGGTCCGGCGGCGCCGCAGACAGCGCCGTGGTGGCGCGCGTGCGGGGCGGACGTGTGACGGGCTGGCTCAAAGGCAGCGCGGCGGGCGCGGCGCTGGTGCACGGCGTAGGCTTTTACGCGCGGCAGTATCCCGCGGTGCGGCGCGAGGCCGCCGAGATCACCCAGGTATTGCGGACGGTGCGTCCGGGCCTGGTCCACCTCAACGACATCATCGCCGTCGCGCGGCCGGGGATCCTGGCGGCCCGACGGCTGGGTCTGCCGGCCATCTGCCACCTCCGCGCCATGCAGCCGCGCAATCGCTACGATCGCCGGCTCTCGCGCACGCTGCGCGGCTATATCTGCATCTCGCAGGCCGTCGAGCGGCACCAGCATCGGCAGGGGGGCCGCATCGCCCCCGCGTGGATCGTCTACAACGGGCTCGACCTGTCCGAGATCGACGAGCCGGTGGACGGCGCGGCGGTGCGCGCCGAGCTGGGGCTACGGCCGGACGATCAGGTGGCGGGCTGCGTGGGGCGGCTGGTAGCCTGGAAGGGCCAGGAGGTCTTTGTGCGGGCGCTGGCAGCGCTGGCGCCCCAACGCCCGCGTCTGCGCGGGCTGATCGTGGGCGCGTCCGAGCACAACAGCGGCGACTATGAGCGCGCCCTGCGCGACCTGGCGAACCAACTGGGCATCGCCGACCGGCTGATCTGGACGGGCTATCGCGACGACGTGCCGCGCTGCCTGCGCGCGATGGACCTGCTGGCACACACCTCCACCGCGCCGGAGCCCTTTGGCCGTGTGCTGATCGAGGCGATGGCCGCCGGCGTGGTGACCATCGGCGCGCGGGCGGGCGCCGTGCCCGAGATCATCA
>DIVQ01000226.1:0-7581 GCA_002423325.1 Anaerolineales bacterium UBA6128
GGTACAGTCCGGATGGAAGAAGGCAAGCGCGAAACGTGCGCACGTATGCATGCCCCGTTGCTGTTCGTCAACGGGGCTTTTTGTATGCAACGCGAGGGTTCTCACAACCACCCCATACCGGCGCAAACCAACGCCCGCAGAGGGCGCGGCCTCAGTTGGCAGCACGCGCTCGTGCCGCTGGTGCTGGTCGTGCTCATCCTGCTGTGGGACCTGCTGGTGCGCTGGGGCGACTATCCCGCCTTCTTTTTGCCCTCTCCGGCGCGCGTGGCGGCCCGCTTTGTGCAGGCCCTCCGCGAGAACACCCTCTGGCCGCACGTGCTCGTCACCCTGCGCGAAGTGCTGCTGGGCCTGGCGCTGGGGCTGAGCGTGGCGCTGGGCCTGGGCTACCTGCTGGCCAAGTCGCGCTTGGCCGAGCGCGTGCTCTCGCCCTACCTGGTCGCCTCGCAGGCCGTGCCCATCGTGGCGCTGGCCCCGCTGCTCGTCATCTGGTTCGGCGCAGGCATCCTCTCCAAGGTGCTGGTCTGCGCGCTCACCCTCTTCTTTCCCGTGCTGATCAACACCATCGTGGGCATCCGCTCGGTCGACCGCGACCTGGTCGCGCTGATGCGCTCGCTGCGCGCTACCCGCTGGCAGACCTTTCGCTACCTTGAGGTGCCGGCCGCGCTGCCCGTGCTGTTCGGCGGACTGAAGGTGGGGGTCACGCTGTCGGTCATCGGCGCCGTTGTGGGCGAGTTCGTGGGCTCCGACCGCGGGCTCGGTTTTCTGGTCAACCTGGCGCGCGGCCTGTTCGACACGCCACTGCTTTTCGTGGCGCTGATCACGCTGATGGTCATCGCGCTGGCGCTCTACCTGCTGGTGGCGGGCCTGGAGGCTTGGCTGCTGCGCTGGCGCTGGCCGGACTAGTGCTGGGCGCGCCTGTCGCGCCTTGATCCTTTCATGTGAGGGCATCGATGAAACGAAATGCAATGACGTTCACTATGCTGCTGGTTCTTCTGGTTTTGACCGGCTGTGGTCGCGCGGTAGCGCCCACCCAGGTCACCATCGCCATGGGCTTTATTCCCAACGTGCAGTTCACGCCCGTGTACGTGGCCATGGAGCGCGGCTATTTCGCCGACGAGGGCCTGGACGTGACCCTCGACTATGGCATGGAGACCGACCTGCTGCAGGAAGTGGGCGCCAACCACCTGCAGTTCGCTATTGCCAGCGGCGACCAGGTGGTGATGGCGCGCGCCAACGGCCTGCCGGTGCGTTACGTGGCCAACTGGTACCGGCGTTTCCCGGTCTGCGTCGTCTCGCTGGCCGAGGCGGGCATCACGTCTCCGCAGGATTTGATCGGCAAAACGGTGGGCACGACGGCCCTGCAGGGCGCCTCCTACATCGGCTGGCTGGCGCTGCTGGAAGAGGTGGGCATCGCGCCCGCCGACATCAACCTGCAGGTGATCGGCTACACCCAAGTGGCCAGCCTGACCGAAAAGCGCGTAGACGCGGCCATCTGCTACGCCATGAACGAGCCGGTGCAGATGGTCGCCGCCGGCTATGACATCAACGTGTTCGGGCTGGACCGCTACACGCGGCTGGTCTCGAATGGCCTCATCACCAACGACGAGACGATCGACAAGCGCCCCGAGCTGGTGCGCGGCGTGGTGCGCGCTTTTGCCCGCGGCCTGCAGGACACGCTCGACGATCCCGATGCGGCCTTTGCGATCACGCGCAAAACCATCCCCGAGATGGACGACGCCGCAGCCGTGCTGCAGCGCGCCGTGCTGGACGCCTGCATCGAATATTGGCGCGGCGATGACCCCGGCGTCAGCGACCCCGAGGCGTGGTCCGAGTCGGTGGCGCTGCTCCGCGACCTGGGGCTGATCGCGACCGACGTCGACGCCGAGGCGCTGTACACCAACGAGTTTGTCAAGTAGGACGCATGCCTGAGGCACTGGTCCACAAGATGCCGGAAGCCATTCTGGTTGCCGAAAACGTGCAGATGACCTTTGCCGCGCCCGACAGCCCGCTGGAGGCGCTGGCCGAGGCCACGTTCAGCCTGCAGCCGAACGCCTTTGTCTCAATCATCGGGCCGTCGGGCTGCGGCAAGTCGACGCTGCTGCGCATCCTCGCGGGGCTGGTGCCGCCCACCAGCGGACGCGTGCTGTTCGCTGGGCGCCCGCTGGCCGAGCCACAGCGCGAGATCGCGATGGTCTTTCAGCATCCGGCGCTGATGCCGTGGCGCACGGCGCTCCGCAACGTGATGTTGCCGCTGGAGGTGCTGGGCGAGGGGCATGGCGAGGCCGAGCGCCGCGCCGGTGACATGCTGTCGCTGGTGGGCTTGAGCGAGTTCGCGCAGGCGCTGCCGCGCGACCTGTCCGGTGGCATGGCCCAGCGCGTGGCGCTGGCGCGTGGCCTCGTGCACAATCCCGACCTGCTGCTGCTGGACGAGCCCTTTGGCGCGCTGGACGCGCTGACGCGCGAGCGCCTGAACGCAGAGTTGATCGAGATCTGGCAAAAGCGCCGCGTAACCGTGCTGATGGTCACGCACAACATCCAGGAGGCGGTCTACCTCTCCGATCGGGTGCTGACGATGAGTCCGCGGCCCGGGCGCATTGTGCTCGACCTGCCCATCGACCTGCCGCGCCCGCGCACCCAGGAAACCCTCTACCTGCCGCGCTTTACCGCACTGACGCGCATCCTGCGCGACTCACTGGGCTAAGCTCCGGGGGCACCCTCAGTGGCCGGCTCGTGGCGCGGTTCGCGTACGCCAAAACGCATCGTGGCCCAACCCGCCATCAGCAACAGAATCGCTGTGTAGAACAGGGTGCCGTAGCCGGATCTGTCTACCAGCCAGCCTCCCAACATCGGCGCCAACAGCACCGGGGCGCCCAGCACCGAGTTGGTCAGCGCCACCAGCGTGGGCAGGTCATCCTGGCCGGCGAACTCCATCGGCATGGCCATGCCCGCCAGGCTGATGCCCGAGAGGGCGATGTTGGTCAGCGCGAACACCACATACAGCCAGACGGCGCCCGGCACAAACAGCGCCACCAGCACCCCACCCAGGCCCAACAGCGTACAGACTTCGTTCAGCAGCTTCCAGCCAGTGCGATCGGCCATCCAGCCCAACAGCGGGTTCGACAGCATCTGACTGGCAAGCGCCACCATCGTCAACTCGGCGGCAAAGGCATCGCTGATAGCGTACTCCTGCCGGGCATACAGCACGAAAAAGGTATTGGCCATACTGCCCAGGGTCACAAAGGCCCGCGCCAGCAGGTACCGGGAAAAGTTGTGGTTGTGCCGCAGAATCTCGGGCAGCCGTCTCAAGTAGGCGCGGGCCGAGAGTTCGGCGCGCTGCCAGGCCAGCGCCGCCTCTCGGTTCAGACTCAGGCTGATCCACGACAACGCCTGCGCAACGAACGACACCAGAAAGCAGAGTCCGAATGAAAGCGGGTAAGCGTGGGTCGCCAGGAGTTGTCGCGAGATGGCCGCACCCGCCAACCCGAACAGTCCCCCGAGCGCCTACCCCAGGCCGAGTTGGCGTCCACGCCGGCTGACCGGGATGACTTTGGCGATCAGACTGTGCCATGCGGGGGCCACCAGGCCGCCCGCGGTGGCCGCGGTCCCCAGGCTGAGGGCCAGCACGGCGTACGCCAACCAGCGGGGCGCGCCGGGAACGAGCAGAATGACCAGTGCGATCACCAGATAGCCCGCGCGCTCAATGACGCTCACCCGCAGGATCAGCGGCTTTTTGCGCGGCGTCTGCTCGGTCTTTTGCGCCCAGATGAGCTGCGGCACATAGTAGCCCGCGTTCTGCAGCGCCGGGATCAGCCCGATCAGCAACTTGGAGTCGGTCAGGTAACTGGTGTAGAGCGCCATTACGGTGGAGCCATAGATCAGGCTCCCGGCCATGACATAGAAGGCCAGATCGAGGACGTTGACCCAAAAGTTCCAGGTCGCGTGCTTGTGGACATAGTCCTGATAGTCAGCAGATGAGGTGCTCATGCGGCCTTTCAGTAGTCAGCATCACGTCGCTCAGGCTGTCGTATAGTAGGACGCAAGCGGGTGCTGTCAAAGCGGACTTTCGCACGCTGAACACTCTTGCGCTACAATGCGCGCCATCGTCGGAGCGGCTGCGTCAACCGTTTTCGCCGCAATCGCACTGCGGGAGTGAGTAGGCCCATGCTTGACTATGCCAGCGCCCTGCGTTCCATCTTTCAGCGCACCAACTATGAGCGACAGGAACGCCCGCCCTACGCCGAACGCTACTGGCGCCTCGACCGCGTGCGCGAACTGCTGGCCGCTCTGGGCGACCCGCACCGCGCCTACCGCAGCGTGCACATCACTGGCACCAAGGGCAAAGGCTCCACCAGCGCGATGATCGAATCGTCCCTGCGGGTCGCCGGCTATCGCACAGGCCTGTACACCTCGCCGCACCTGCACACCTTTCGCGAGCGCATCCAGATGGGCGGCGCGCCCATCCCCGAGGCCGACGTGGTGCGCCTGATCGAACGTATGCTTGCCGTGCTGCAGGCGCGCCCCGAGGTGACCGTCTTTGAGATCATTACCGCGCTGGCGATGCTGTACTATGCCGAGCAGGGCATCGACATCGGCGTGTTCGAGGTGGGTCTGGGGGGGCGGCTGGACGCCACCAACGTGATCGAGCCCCTGGTGTCGGTGCTGACGGCCATCAGCATGGACCACACCAAGGTGCTGGGAGACACGATCGAGGCCATCGCCCGCGAAAAGGCCGGCATCATCAAGCCGGGCACGCCGGTCGTCAGTTCGCCGCAGCGCCCGGCGGCCATGGCCGTCATCGAGGAGACCTGCGCACGGCTGGACAGTCCGCTGACCACGGTCGGGCGCGATTGGCACTGGCGCGCGCTGGACGCCAACCTGCGGGGCCAGCGCTTTGACGTCTACCGCGCAGGCCACGCGGACGCACCAGAGTACCCCGCGCTGACCTTGCCATTGCTGGGCGAACATCAGCTCGAGAACGCCACCGCGGCCGTGGCCGCGCTTGAGACGCTGCGCACCCGGGGCCTGACCGTGACGCCCGAGCAGGTGCGTGAAGGCCTCGCCACAGTCCTGTGGCCGGGGCGGCTGGAGGTGTTGGGCACGCGCCCGCTGGTAGTGGTGGACGGCGCTCACAACCCGCACTCGATCTCGCGCCTGGTGGAGGCGCTGCAAGCCTACCTGCCGCACACTGGTACGCTGCTGGTGTTCGGCGCCGGCACCACCCACAACCCCCAGGAACTGCTCGAGATCCTGCTGCCGACTGTGGACGCCTGCTGGGTGACGCGCGCGCACCACGCCAAGGCGACGCCTCCCGAGCAGTTGGAGCAGGCCGCGCGCATGCTGGGCCACAGCGCGCAACCGGTTGAGACCGTGGGCGACGCCCTGCGTCAGGCGCTGGCCGCGGCCGCGCCGGATGATCTGGTGCTGGCGACCGGGTCGCTGTTTGTCGTCGCTGAGGCGCGCGCTGCCTGGGCCGAGCTCAATGGCTTGCCGGCGTTGCCATCCGACCCCGAGGGGGTCTACTAGACAGGCGACGTTCGCTTACAGCCGCACCAGTCGCGCGCTGCGTACGCTGGGCATGTCCAGCACCTGGCGCAACACGGCGTCGGGCAGCACATCGTCCACTCCCAGCACCATCAGACCCACGCCCCCGCGCTCGCGCCGCCCCACCTGCAGGAACGAGATGTTGATGCCGGCGTCGCCCAGCAGCGTGCCCATGCGCCCCAGCACGCCGGGCTGCTCGATGTGCTCGCTCACCAGCAACAGCCCCTCCGGCACCACATCCAGCCAATAGTCCTCGATGCGCACGACGTGCGGTCGCCCGCGCATCACCGTGCCACTGAGGACATGCTCGCCCGCGGTCGTCTGCGCGCGCAACGTGATGAGGCCGGCCCAGTCCTGCGCCTCGGTCGTGCGCACCTCCTGCACCGTCAGGCCGCGCTCGCGCGCCAGCAGGGGCGCATTGACCCGGTTCACGGGCTCCGCGGTTGCCACGGAGAGCAGCCCCGCCAGCGCAGCTGCCGTCAGCACAGTCGTGTCGTGCTCCAGCACCTCGCCCGCGAACGAGATCTGCAGATGCCTCAGGTTGTTTTGGGCCAACTGGGCATAGAGTCGACCCATGCACTGCGCCAGATCCAGGTAGGGCTGCAGGAAGGTCAGCTCTTCAGGCGACAGCGCGACACTGTTCACCGGATAGCGCGGGGGACGTCCACGCAGTACGTCGGCCACCTGCTCGGCCACCTCCAGCGAGGCCTCCGCCTGAGCCTCTTCGGTGGAGGCGCCCAGGTGCGGCGNNATAGACGTCCAGCGCCGCGCCCGCCAGATGGCCGCCCTTGAGCGCGTCGACGAGATCCTCCTCGACGATCAGATCGCCACGCGCGCAGTTGATCAGCCGCGCGCCAGGCTTGACCAGCGCCAGCTCGCGCGCGCCGATCATGCCGCGGGTGCGCTCGGTGGCCGGCGCATGCAGCGAGATATAGTCAGCCTCGGCCAGCAGCTCGTCCAGAGGCAACATACGCACGTCGAGTTGCGCGGCGCGCTCCAGCGACACAAATGGGTCATAGGCCAGCACATGCATCTCAAAGCTGCGCGCGCGGCTCGCCACGGCGGCGCCCACGCGCCCCAGGCCCACCAACCCCAACGTCTTGCCGCGCAGCTCGTGGCCCATCAGCGCCTTTTTGTCCCAGAGGCCTGCGTGCATGCTGGCATCAGCGCGACTGATATGGCGCGCCATGCACAGCATCAGTGCCAGCGTGTGCTCGGCTACGGCGATGGTGTTGCCGCCCGGCGCGTTGACCACCACGATGCCACGCCGCGTGGCCGCCTCCAGGTCGATGTTGTCGACGCCGGTGCCCGCGCGCCCCACCACCTGCAGCCGCGTTCCCGCTGCCAGCACTTCGGTCGTGACCCGTGTGGCGCTGCGCACCACCAGCGCGTCATAGTCGCCCACCAGTGCGAGCAGTTCCTCGCGCGTCGGGTTGAGCCGCACAGTCACCTCCGCATAGCGCTGCAGCAATTCCAGGCCGCTTGGCGCCAGTGCTTCTGTGACGAGCACTTTCCTGGCCATCTTATCCTCCTCGCGCGCCGGTCTCAGCCCAGCGTCACGTCGCTCGAGCACCGCACCACGTGCAGCGGGTGGGCGGGGCGCCCGGTGCGCATCCCACCCACCCGCGCTCAAACGCTAGAACGACACCTTGGGCAGACGAGTCTGCGCTTCCCGGATCATGTCGTCGGGATAGGCATAGTCCTCGAGATTGCCCTTCATGTACGTTTCGTAGGCTCCCAGGTCAAGGAAGCCGTGGCCACTCAGCTCAAACACGATCACGCGCTTCTCGCCCTTGGCCTTGGCATCCAGCGCCTCATCGATGGCCACCCGAATCGCGTGGGCCGATTCCGGCGCCGGGATGATCCCCTCTGACCTGGAGAAGAGGCTGGCCGCTTCGAACACCGGCACCTGGTGCACCGCCTGCGCCTCGATCAGGCCGCGGTTGCGCAACATTGACAGCAGGGGCGCCACGCCATGGTAGCGCAGCCCACCCGCGTGAATGCTGGCCGGCACAAAGTCGTGCCCCAGCGTGTACATCT
>DIVQ01000226.1:7665-10507 GCA_002423325.1 Anaerolineales bacterium UBA6128
GCATCAGCACATGGTTGAGCACACTCCCGAGCGCGTACTTTGTTGCAGGGTCCTTGATGGCAACCTCGACGGCCTCGCTGATCGCCATGCCGAGCGTACCCGGGCAGTTGGGGTCGTTGGCCAGGATCGCGCGCCCCGCCTCGGTCTCGTCGCTGGGGCTGGCCGTCACTGAAGCACCAAACATCTGCATCACTGTGCGGCGGTAGGGCTTGGCATTGTAGCTGACCTTGACCATGTAGACTTTGCATTCCATGTCGAAAAAGTTGCAGGCCATCGACAGCGCCGAGCCCCACTGGCCCGCGCCCGTCTCGGTGCTCAGCTTTTTCACACCGGCGATCTTGTTATAGTAGGCCTGCGCCACTGCGGTGTTGGGCTTGTGGCTGCCGACCGGGCTGACGCCCTCGTACTTGTAGTAGATGTGCGCAGGCGTGCCGAGTGCCTTTTCCAGACGCACGGCGCGAATCAGCGGCGTGGGCCTCCACAGCTTGAGAATCTCTTGCACCTCTTGCGGAATGTCGATGTAGCGCTCCTGGCTGACCTCCTGCAGGATGAGATCCATCGGGAAGAGCGCGGACATGTCATCGGGGGTCGCCGGCTGCAACGTGACCGGGTGCAGCGTGGGCGGCAGCGGATCGGGCAAGTCGGCCTGAATATTGTACCACTTGGTCGGCATGTCGTTCTGGCAAAGGTTAAAGTGCGTCTCCATGGTGATCCTCCTCGTGTATGTCTACTGTTGATGCCCAGTTGATACCCTTGTGCGGTTGCAGAACTCTGACCTGATCCCGGAGTTGCCGCCGGCCTCCTGCCCGGCTGCCGGGAAACAAAAAACGCCCCATCCCGGTAAGGGACGAGGCGCTTGTGCGCTCGCGGTGCCACCCTGTTTAGTCTGACGCTGGAAATAAACGAATCCCCGCGTGATGCGGGGATTCGTTATCCCAATGCCAGCCTCACTCTGCAGGTACGGGATCCGTCTCGCTCTGACGGTGTCCGATACCCTCGGCCGTGATAACGGTGGCGACTCCGTCGCTGCCTACTGGGTGATCCGTTCGGCGGCGCAACTCCCAGGCCCATTCGCTGTCTCCACGAGTACCGGCTTTTCACCAACCGCCGGCTCTCTGAACTCTGGTTCGACAGGTACTCTTCCTGATCGACGTCTTTATCTATTGCGGATGATTATAGCACAAGGGCGCCACGCTGTCAAGAGCCGGCATTGGTGCTCAACAAGCTGCGGCGCGAGACCGCCGGTCAGAACGGCCCGATCACCGGCAGCTTGGGCACCTGGGTCAGCACGCGGCAGCCCTGCTCCGTCAGAACGATCATGTCCTCGATACGAATGCCGCCCCAGGCCGGATCGTACACGCCCGGCTCGATGGTGATGACTGCGCCGGCCGGCAAGGTCTCCGCGTACACGGGCGAGGCGCGCGGCGGCTCGTGAATGGCCAGGCCCACGCCATGGCCCAGCCCGTGACCGAATTTGCCCTCGTAGCCGGCGGCGTAGATCATATCGCGCGCCACGGCATCCAGCGCCACACCGGTCATGCCGGCCACTGCGGCGCGCTCAGCCGCCAGTTGCGCCTTGAGCACCAACTCCCAGGCCTCGAAATAGGCGTCGCTCACCCACCCCAGGCAGAACGAGCGCGTCAGGTCCGAACAGTAGCCCTGGTAGCGCGCGCCCATGTCGATCACCACCGGCTCGCCGGCCTGGATCGGGCGTTCCGACGTCACCGCGTGGGCCATCGCGCCGTTCGGCCCCGAAGCCACAATGGTGCTGAACGACAGCCCCTCGGCGCCGTGCGTGCGCATCCAGGCCTCCAGCTCCCAGGCCACCTCGCGCTCGCTGACACCGGGGCGCAGCCACTCGTAGATGTAGCCCATGGCCTCGTCAGCGATGCGCACGGCCTCCTCGATCAGCGCCACTTCGCCGGCGTCCTTGACCATGCGCAACTGCTCAACCAGCCCGCCGGCGCCCACAAACTGGACCTGCGGTGCGGCAGCGCGCCACTGCTCCCAGGTCTCGACCGTCAACGACTGCCGCTCAAAGCCCACGCGCGCCACGCCCAGCGCGCCCAACTGCTCGGCGAGCACTGCGCTGGCGCGACCGGTCACCTGCACCAGTTCCCAGTCGGGCGCCTGTTGACGCACCTGCTCATAGTAGCGAAAGTCGGTCGCCAGCAGCGCGCGCTCGGCCGTGACGATCAGCACGCCGTCCGAGCCTCCTGTAAAGCCGCTCATGTAGCGCACGTTCTCGCCTTGGTTGACGAGCAGGGCGTCCAGTTGTTGCTCCGCCAGCAGGCCACGCAGCCGGGTCAGTCGGTCGTTCATGTTCGCCCTCTCTCCTGTCGGGATTCCATGTGGGCATCGTCCGCTCGTATGGGAGCCAGCGGCGCCTCCACGCCGGATGCGTCATCCAGCGCGCGTTCTTCAACTGGGTACAAGGTGGCGTGGAACAGTTCGGCAAAGCGCGCGGCCACCCGCGCACGCACCCCCGCCATCGACGGCGCCGCCCCCATCTCGCGCGCCATGCTGGTCACGCCGCCATCGGTGATGCCGCACGGGATAATGTATTCCCAATGACGCATGTCGGGCGCGACGTTCAGCGCCCAGCCATGGTAGGTCACCTGCCCGCGGATGCGCACGCCCAGCGCAGCGATCTTGTTCTCGCCGACCCAGACGCCGATGATGCCCTCGCGCCGGTGCGTCTTGATCCCATAGTCGGCCAGCGCCAGGGCCAGCACATCTTCAAGCCGATGCATATAGTCGCTGGCGCCCAAGTTGTGGTCGGGCAGATACAGGATCGGATAGCCCACCAGTTGCCCGGGGCCGTGGTAGGTCACGTCGCCGC
>DIVQ01000194.1 GCA_002423325.1 Anaerolineales bacterium UBA6128
GCGGCCCACGCTCGCCAGCGCCGGATTGTCGCGATCTTCCGGTCGGTAGCGCCCCGTTACGAGGCCCGAGGCCTGGCTCGACCAGGCGAATAGCGGCATTTTTGTGCGCGCGTACCAGGCGCGCGAGGCCACGTCCGAGGCGGCCACACAGCCGTTCCACATCGGCATATTCCAGACCGCCAACGCCAAATTGGGGCTGCTGGCAGCAAATCCGCTCAGGCCATGCGCCGCGGCATAGGCATTCGCCGCCTCCAGGCGTTCCGTGCTCCAGTTGGAGCCGCCAAACGCGCGCATACGACCCGCTCGCTGATGTTCGTTCAGCACCTCTACGAACTCGCCTACCGGCACTTCGGGGTTGTCGCGGTGCATGAGATACAGGTCGACGTGATCCATCTGGAGCCGGTCGAGGGTCTCGAACAATTGCCTGGTGAGCCACTCGGGCGTGCAAAAGGGCGTGTGCGCGCCTTTGGCCAACACCATCAGCCGGTCGCTCAGCCCCTGAGTGCGGATTGCCTCTCCGATCACGCTCTCGTTGCCGTACACATAGGCGGTATCCACCATGTTGCCGCCCTGCTCGATGTAATAGTCCATCATCGTCAGGGTATACGGCAGCATCCCGGGCCGCAAGGGCATGCTCCCCAGCACGATCCGCGACACCGGCTCGTCGATGCCGGCCACCGTGCCGTAGGTCATACGATGGTCGCTGCGGCGCCTGGCCGGCCGGCCCGAGACCGACGTGCGCCAGGCCTCGGCCTTTTCGTTGTCAAAGGTCAGCCCGATGCAGCGCCGCCACTGGTCGAGCGCTTTCATATTCCCCAGCGTGTCGGCCCACGACATACACGGGTACGCCGCCTGCACCCGCTGCTCGTCGAGGCATGCTGCCACGCTGTCCGCTTCGCCCGCGTACAGCGGCACCGGCGACTCGACCACGATCTCTTCGTCTCGGCCGTCAGCATCGCGATGCAGCACGATCGTCGAACGTTGGCCGGGCGCCCATGGCACCGGCACCAGGATGTGCCCCTCAGAGCCCCAGATGCGCAGCGTATTGTCCAACCCTACCTGTACGCCGGTGATCAGATTGGCGATGACGTCGCCCGGAAAACGTACGGAGGCGCTGGCCCATTCGTCCACACGGCTCTCCACGCCGATGTGGCCCACGCCCTGCACCTCCAGCGGCTCGGCCACCTCCACGCCGAGATTCGCGCCCGCCATCAGTCGCGCCATCGACATGGGATAGCAGCCCACGTCCATGATACCGCCGCCCGCCAGGTCGTTTCGCAGCCGGACGTTCTCCTGCATGCCGCGCATGTTGTAACAAAAGCTGGCCTGGATGACCCTCACGCGACCGATCGCGCCCTCGCGCAGCAGCTCCACCAACCTGGCCGTCTGCGGATGGCAGCGGTACATGAAGGCTTCCATCATAAAGACGCCGTGCTCGCGCACGGCCTCGATGGCCGCCATCGCCTCGGCGTGGTTGGTCGCCAGCGGCTTTTCGCACAAGATCTGTTTGCCCGCCTCTGCGCATCTGATCGTCCAGTAGGCGTGCAGGTGATTGGGCAGCGCGATATACACGGCCCGCACATCGGCGTCGGCCAGCACGTCGTCATAGCTGCCATAGCAGCGCGGCGCCCCGAATTCGTCGCCAAAGGCTTCAGCGGAAGCCCGCGTGCGGCTTCCCACGGCAAGCAGCCTGCCGGTGCGCGACTGTGCGAGGCCCAGCGCGAACTTGTGCGCGATGCCTCCCGTGCCCAGAATACCCCACGCTAACCGCTCCTGCTCTGCTACCATTACACCTCCATCAGGATTGTCCCATCCTGTAACCATCGGCGATTATAGGCGTCATCCATGGCGCGTCCACTTGCCAGCCGCTATCTCTCCAGGAATGGCTCTGTGCCCGTGCCAACGACCAGATCGGAGAACTGCACCCAGCCCCACATCTCGGGCACATGCATATTGTAGACTCCCTGGCAGGACCAGGTCCAGTCGAATCCATAGTTGCCCTCGCGGTCGCGCTCCACGCGAGAAAAGTTGATGCGCCACTGATCGCCCGCGCGTGGCGGGCACGGCGTGCCGGGACAGTAGGGCTTCATGCTGGCATAGTCGAACGCGATCTCCACGCTCCAGAACTTGTCCGTCACCCACGGACAATTCAGTGTCCCGTTGACCTGTACAGCCGACTTGATGCCCTTCCAGTCGAACTCGTCTTTGGCCTGCCCGCCACGATTGTAGCACTTGGGCAGGAGCAAATCCCAGACGCAGTTCAGTGCGTTCATCTCGTATTCCATATAGTTCTCGGCATCGCCGTCCGGGTCGAAAAAGACCTCAAAGTCCTTGTCATAGGCGCAGACGTGCGCGTCGCGCTTGGTCTGTGTGCCCCAGATGTCGGGATCCTCCAGGACGGCGCCCACATAGAAATAGTCGTCATCCCACAGCATCTTGGCACGGGTCGTGAGGTAGGGCACTCCCTCAGGATCCACGATGTGGCCAAAGGGCTCGGTCCAGGGCGCCTTCAACCAACTCGGCTCATCCAGGTGACCATCGATGGCTAGAGGTCCCGCGGTGCGGTAGCACACATATTCACGCGGAATAATCGTCTCGATGGCCCGGACAATCTCGTCTGCCTGTTTGCCACCGATCGCCCGGATCTCCTGCCACTGCTTCTCCGAAATCCTCTGCATCTGGCTTGTTCCTCCATCGCAAGGGGACTGCAACCGCTGTAAGCCATCATATCGGCGCCTCAGCCCTTGTCAAGCAGTCATCTTGTACTGCCAAGCGCCCAGAGGGTGCCGAGTAACTTGGGCTG
>DIVQ01000105.1:0-22253 GCA_002423325.1 Anaerolineales bacterium UBA6128
AAGTTCCACGACGGCACCCCCTTCACCGCCGAGGACGTAAAGTTCTCCATCGAGCGCGGCAAGACCTGGGCTAAATCAGGCTTCAAGTCCGCGGTGAATCAGGTCAAGAAAGTAGAGGTCTTGGATCCCCACAAGGTCAAGATCACCACGCCCGAGGCCTTCGGCATCCTGACCCGCAAGCTGGCCGGATTTTATATCATGAGCAAGGCCTATGTGCAGAAGCACGGCGACGACGCCCAGGCGGACAAGCCCAACGGCACCGGACCCTACAAGCTGAAGGAATGGGTAAAGGGCGACCATCTCACCCTGGTGGCCAACGAGAACTACTTCCAGGGCGCCCCCAAGACCAAGGAGGTGATCCTAAGGCCTCTGACCAATGACGCCACCCGCACCGCCGCCCTGCTCTCCGGCGAAGTGGATGTCATCGACGACGTGCCGGTTTTGGATGTGGCCCGCATCAGGGCCGACCCCAAAGTGGAGGTGACTTCCCGGCCGAGCCTTCGGCTGATTTATCTGCAGATGGACCAAGACCGCGAGATAAGCCCCAAGGCCAAGTGCCCCGACGGCAAGAATCCCCTGCGCAACGTTAAGGTGCGCCAGGCCCTTTACTACGGCATTGACGTGGACGCCATCGTGAAACACGTGATGAGCGGGGCCGCCTTCCCGGCCGGCCAGTTCTATCCCGAGGCGGTCTTCGGCTATGACAAGACCATCAGGCGCCCGGCCTACGACCCTAAAAAGGCCAAGCAGCTTCTCACCGAGGCCGGCTACCCCAACGGGTTTGAAATCACCCTCGACTCGCCCAACGACCGTTACGTCAACGACGACAAGATCGCCCAGGCCGTGGGCAGCAGCCTGGCCAAGCTGGGCATCAAGATCAAGGTGAACGCCATCCCCAAGAAGACATTCTTCCCCATGACCGACCGCCGCGAGTCCAGCTTCTTCCTCATCGGCTGGGCCTGCGGCGACGGCGACGCCTCCGCCTTCCTGGACGGCATCGCCCACAGCTACGATAAAGACAAAGGCTATGGCCGCTACAACCGGGGGCGCTACTCCAACCCCAAGGCGGACAAGCTGATCCAGGCGGCCAGCGCCACCGTGAATCAGGACGAGCGCCTGAAATACATGCAGGAGGCCCAAAAAATCGTTCTCCAGGACCAGGCCTTTATCCCCCTGCACTTTGACCTGGACCTCTACGCCAAGTCCAAGAAACTAGATTGGAAGCCCAGGGCCGACCATTACATGATGTATAAGGAAATGCAGTTTAAATAGCGATGCTTTACGCCCCCGGCCGCCCATAGGCGGCCGGGGGCGCTATTTTCAGGCGCTTTAATGCTGGGCTATTTAATAAGAAGAATCCTGCAGAGCATCGTGGTCCTTTTGTGCGTCAGCGTGGTGGTGTTCGCCATCATGTATCTCTCTGGCGACCCGGTGGAGATGCTCTTGCCGCCAGAGGCCACCCAGAAGCAGGTGGAGGAGCTGCGCATCCACCTGGGCCTGGACAAGCCCTTTCACGTGCAATATCTGACCTTCCTGCACAAGGCCCTGCAGGGCGATCTGGGCAAGTCCTTTATCTTCAACCAGCCGGCCATAAGCCTGATTGTGGAGCGAATCCCCGCCACCATGGAGCTGGCCGTCTGCGCCATCTTCCTGGCGGTGGTCATCGGGCTGCCGGCGGGAATGTACGCCGCGGTGCGGCCCAATTCATGGCTGGCCAAAAGCATCATGTCCGGCTCGCTTTTGGGCATCAGCCTGCCGGTTTTCTGGCTGGGTATCATTCTGGTGCTCATCTTTTCGGTCATCCTGGGCTGGCTGCCCAGCTCGGGCCGGGGTGAAACCGGACTTTTCCTCGGGATGCGCCTGGGATTTCTCACCATAGACGGCCTCAAGCACCTGATTCTGCCCGCGCTCACCATCGCCGTGTTCCAGCTGGCCTTGATCGTGCGCCTGGTGCGGGCGGGCATGCAGGAGGTCCTCTTGCAGGACTTCGTCAAGTTCTTAAAGGCCAAGGGGCTGTCCGAGAACCGGGTGGTCTACGTGCACGCCCTAAAGAACATATTGATACCGGTGGTGACCATCATCGGCCTGCAACTGGGCAACATCATCGCTTTTGCCGTGGTGACCGAAAGCATCTTCGCCTGGCCGGGCATGGGCAAGCTGGTGATAGACTCCATCCACGCCCTGGACCGGCCGGTGGTCTTGTCTTACCTGCTCATCATTTCCCTAATGTTTGTCTTTTTGAACTTTTTGGTGGACGTGGTCTATACCTTCCTGGACCCGCGCATAAGGCTGAAGTGAGGCGACCATGTTTTTAGCGGGCTGGGGCGAATTCTGGACGGAGTTTCGGGAGAGCAAAAGCGGGCTCTTGGGCGCCGGCCTGACCTTGGCCTTTATCCTGGCCTCCTTGCTGGCGCCTGTTATCAGCCCGCAAAACCCCTACGACTTGACCCAGCTTTTTTTGCAGAACAGCAACCTGGCGCCCAAATGGATCCCGGGCATGTTCATGCTGGGCTCGGACGGCCAGGGGCGGGATCTGTACAGCGCCATACTTTACGGGCTGAGGGTTTCTTTGTACGTGGGCCTGGCCAGCACGGTGCTCTCGGCCGTCTTCGGCACCCTGGTGGGCGTTCTGGCCGGATACATGCGGGGCAAGACCGACGCGCTGATAATGCGCATCGCCGACATCCAGCTTTCCTTTCCGGCCATACTCATCGCCCTGGTCATCATGTCCTTGTGGGGCCAGGGCCTTTTCAAGATCATCATCGCCATCAGCGTGGTCAACTGGGTCTTCTACGCGCGCACGGCCCGGGGCAGCACCCTGGCCGAGCGCGAGAAGGACTACGTGGACGCGGCCCGGGCCGCCGGGGTCGCAAGCGGCGCCATCATGCTGCGCGAGATACTGCCCAATATCGTGGCGCCCATCATCGTCATCGGCACCGTGCGGGTGGCCAACTCCATCATCCTGGAATCCACCTTGAGCTTTCTGGGCCTGGGCGTGCCCATCACCGAGCCTTCCCTGGGTTCTCTGATCTACGAAGGTTATCAGGTGCTGTTCAGCGGTTTTTGGTGGAGTTCGGTCCTGCCCGGCCTGGGACTCATGGGGGTGGTTTTAGGCATTAACCTTTTGGGCGACCGCCTGCGCGACGTGCTCAACCCGAGGTTGAAGCGATGAACACGCAAGCTTCCCCGGTGCTGAAGGTCGAGGGCCTTAGGACCCATTTCTTCACCCGCAAGGGCGTGGTCAAGGCGGTGGACGACGTGGGCTTTACGCTCGGGCCGGGGCAGATAATGGGACTGGTGGGGGAGTCCGGGGCGGGCAAATCCATAACCGGCTTCTCCATCCTGGGCCTCATCGACCCGCCGGGCCGGATCGTGGCCGGCAAGATCATTTTCCAGGGCGAGGATCTCATCGCCAAGCCCGCCTCCGAGTTGGAAAAAATCCGCGGAAACCGCATCAGCATGGTCTTCCAGGACCCTCAGACCTCCCTGGACCCGGTGTTCAAGATCGGCTACCAGATCACGGAGGCGCTTTTCGTGCACCACGATCTCAGCCGGGCCCAGGCCCGCGATCGGGCCGAGCAGCTTTTGCGCCTGGTGGGCATCCCTTCTCCCGCCCAGCGCCTTAGGGACTACCCCCACCAGTTTTCCGGGGGCATGCGCCAGCGGGTGGGCATAGCCATCGCCATGGCCTCGGACCCGGCTTTGATCATCGCCGACGAGCCCACCACCGCCTTAGACGTGACCATCCAGGCCCAGGTGCTCACCCTGATGCGCCGGCTGGTGCAGCAAAAAGGCACCGCCATGATCCTCATCACCCACGACATCGCCCTGGTGGGCCAGTTCTGCGACCGCATCGGAGTCATGTACGCCGGGCGCCTGGTGGAAAAGGGCGCCAAGGAAGAGGTGATAACCCGCCCCCTGCACCCCTATACCCAGGGGCTTATCGCCTCCATCCCGGGCCGCCAGGAGCGCCGCCGCCGGCTGCGGCAGATACCTGGCATGATGCCCAATTTGATCGGCCTGCCCGAGGGCTGCCCCTTTTTGCCCCGCTGCGATCAGGCGGGCGAGGACTGCCGCCAAAGGCCGGCCCTGGCGGAGGTGGCGCCCGGCCACCAGGTGGCCTGCTTCAGGAGGCAAGGCCGATGACGCGGAAAAATATCGGCCAAAGGCTTCTGAGGGTGGATAACCTTAGCAAGCACTTTCTGCTGCAGAAAAACATCTTCGAGCAGCTTAAGTGGCAAAAGGGGCGCATACGGCGCGTGCGGCAGGTGGTGCACGCGGTCAACGGCGTGAGCCTGGCCATAGCCAGGGGCGAGACCCTGGCCCTGGTGGGCGAGAGCGGCTGCGGCAAGTCCACCCTGGGACGCTTATGCCTGCGCCTGCTCAACCCCACCAAGGGGCGCATTTTCTTCGCCGGCCAAGACATCACCGGACTCAAGGGCGAGGCGCTAAGATTGCTCCGCCCCCAAATGCAGATCGTGTTTCAGGACCCGGTGACCTCCTTAAACCCCCGCATGACCGTGGGAGCGATTTTGGCCGAGCCTTTTTTGATCCACGGACAAGGCGGCCGCAAGGAGGTGGGATCAAAAGTTGCGGCCCTTTTGGAAGAAGTCGGTCTGCGGCCCGAGCATATAAGACGCTATCCCCACCAGTTCAGCGGGGGCCAGCGCCAGCGCATCGGCATCGCCCGGGCNNTCCATCCAGGCGCAGGTGCTGAACCTCCTTCTGGATTTGAAGCAGCGCTTTGGGCTTACCTATCTCTTCGTGGCCCACGATTTGTCCGTGGTGCGCCACCTCTCCGACCGCATCGCGGTGATGTATCTGGGCAAGATCGTGGAGGTGGCCCCGCGGGAGCATTTCGCCCAGCCGCCCGCCCACCCCTATACCGAGGCACTCATGGCCGCGGCCCCCGTGGCCGACCCCACCCGACGCTTTGTGCAGCCGCCTCTGGCCGGCGACGTGGCCAGTCCTATCAATCCGCCCAGCGGCTGCCGCTTCCATACCCGCTGCCCGGAAAGACAAGACATCTGCCCGCAAAAGGAGCCGCTGCTCAAAGAGATCGCCCCCGGCCATCTCTGCGCTTGTCATTTTCGGTGAAAGATGAAGGAGGAACTTTTCTGGTCTGTTTTTTAATTGGACAAGTCGTCTATAATTTCTTGAATAGGCAATTTAGGCATTCCATTAGACACTATAAAGCTAAGCATCTGCGGTAGCGCCATCAAACCTTGCTCGTAAAGGTCGCCAACGTCCTTGCTGCCCGCTAAATGCTATTGGTGGTGATTTTTTCTTTCTTTTATTTGAGAAAGTGCAAGTAACTGTGCAATTTCAATGGCAATATGGGTAGTGAAATAACATGATGGAGTATTAAAATTCGGCAAGTAAATTTTAGCTGATGCATTGCCATGTTTAAGATTTTCTATTTCACACTCTACCCATGTCCATATCTTTGAATCTCTTTCATTCTCATTCAGAAATGTTATGCGATACCCACTTGATTTTGTTTCTTTCATCAGCTCCGCGACTTTTTGGAAAATTGGATTGTTATTGTAGTCTGCCTCAATCTCTATATTAAGGCACCAATCCTCAATAATTACTCTCTTCTTTTCTTCGTCGAGGTTTTCAAATTCTTCTTCGGTATATCCAAACTCCGCAGGAATAAATCCAGAGTTAATGCGTTTAATGTGTTCCTGGGTAGATAGAACCTCTCCAATTATAGCATCCGCGATTGTTAAATAGACGGAACCAGATATCCCCTTAAATTGCTCAGATCCTAAAATGAAATATGGAAATAATGAACCATGAGCAACACGGAGTTTAAGTTTAAAAAACTCTTTCCTTCCCTTTCTCTCAGTTTTATCTTCAGAAATTATATAATTTGTTCCGAAATTGAACCCTTGTAGTAAACCATCAAATTCTATACATACAATTGGTTTATCTTTTTTGTCACAAACAACAAAGTCGATACTTGTCTTTTTCAGTTTGTCAAATTCATCTTCCGAGATTTTGAAAATGTTACCACTTTCATCGATTAATTCGACTCTTGCAGTAAAGACGTTGAGGAATGGTATGTTGTGATAAATGTTTAGCTTTTTCCCCCAAGTTTTTTGCAGCTTATAAAAGTATCTTCTTTCTTCCTTGCTTCCAAAAACTATTCCCTGAACTCCCATTTAACGCCTATTGATCTTTATTGATTGCTAATTGTTTTGATTTAAATACTCACTCGCCAGGACCAGGTTTCGGCAAGGCCGCGGGCCAGGTCGTATTCCGGCCGCCAGTCCAGTTCCAAGGCGGCCTTTTGGCAGTCCAAAGCGCTTTGTTTAATATCGCCGGGTCGGGCCGGGCCGAAGCCATGGGAAAGGTTTTGTCCGGCCGCCTTTTGCACCGTTTCCCAGAGGGTCAAGCTGTCGGTGGGCACGCCGGTGCCGATGTTGTAGATGCCTTGGCCGCGCTCCAAGGCGGCAAGATTAGCCCGGGCGCAGTCGCCGGCAAAGACGTAATCGCGCAGCATGCCCCGGGGCATGTCCGCCTGGCGATAGATCACGGGCGGTTTTTTCGCCATAAGGGCGTCCATGAAGATGGCCACCACCCCGGCCTCGGCCTGGGGGATCTGCCGGGGGCCGTACACGTTTGCGTAGCGCAGGATGACGCTTTTAAGGCCGAACTCATGGGCATAATAGTTGAGGTAGAGTTCGCAGGCCCTTTTGGCCACCGCATAGGGCGACATGGGCGCGGGAGAGAGGTCCTCCTGGGCGGGCAGGGTCTTAAGCTCGCCGTAGACCGCGCCGCCGGAACTGCTGAAGATAAAGCGCTGCATCCGGTTTTTGCGCCCGGCCTCCAGCAGGTTTAAAAGGCCCAAAATGTTCACCTGGGCGTCGCCCATGGGGTCAGCCACCGATACCGGAATGGACATTTGGGCGGCGTGGTGGTTCACTACCTCAAAGCCCTCTTGGGCCATGAATTCGGGAACCTTGGGGTCGCGCACGTCCATGACCTCCAGGCGGACGCCGGAAGGCAGGTTTTCCCTGCGGCCGGTTGAGAGGTTGTCCAGCACCACCACCTGGTGCCCCGCTGCCAAATAAGCCCGGACCACATGGCTGCCTATGAATCCCGCGCCGCCGGTGACTAGAATTTTCATGACTTGCTTCCTTTCGCTGCACGTCTGGCTGTGGCTTATCAACCATAGCCCAGGCCGGGCCAATAATCAACGCAGCAGAAATTTGGTGCAAGCCCCTTGATTCTGTTATTATTTGGCTGAAATTTTTGCGGACGGCCGCGGCGGAGGTGAAAAATGGACAGGGAGCAAGGTCCGCGCAAGCGGGCGCTGATTACCGGGATAACCGGCCAGGACGGGGCCTATCTGGCCGAGTTTCTCTTGGCCAAGGGCTATGAGGTGCATGGCATCAAAAGGAGGAGCTCCCTTTTCAACACCGCCCGCATAGACCACCTTTACCGCGACCCTCACGACCCGGAGTGCCGGTTTTTCCTGCACTACGGCGACATGACCGATGCCACCAACCTTTTGCGGGTGGTCCAGGAGGTCCAGCCGGACGAGTTTTACAACCTGGCCGCCCAAAGCCATGTGGCGGTATCATTTGAAACCCCGGAGTACACGGCCAACTCGGACGGCCTGGGCGCCCTTAGGGCCCTGGAGGCCATCCGTATCCTGGGCCTGGGTAAAAAGACCCGTTATTACCAGGCCTCCACCAGCGAGCTTTTCGGCAAGGCCAAGGAGACCCCGCAGAACGAGGCCACGCCTTTTTATCCGCGTTCGCCCTATGGGGCGGCCAAGCTCTATGCCCACTGGATAACGGTGAACTACCGCGAGGCCCACGGCTTTTTCGCCTGCAACGGCATTTTGTTCAACCACGAGTCCCCCATCCGGGGCGAGACCTTTGTGACCCGCAAGGTGACCAGGGGGGCGGCCCGCATCAGGTACGGGCTGCAGAAAAAGCTTTACCTGGGCAATCTGGAAGCCAGGCGGGACTGGGGGCACGCGCGCGATTATGTGGAGGCCATGTGGCTGATGCTGCAGCAGGAAGAGCCCGAGGACTATGTGGTGGCCACCGGCGTGCGACATTCGGTGCGCGAGCTGCTGGAGTGCGCCTTTGGGCACCTGGGCCTGGACTATCGTGACTATGTCGTCATCGACCCGCGCTTTCTGCGCCCGGCGGACGTGATCGACCTGGTGGGCGACGCCAGCAAGGCGCGCCGCAAGCTGGGCTGGGCGCCCAGGGTGACGTTTGAGCAACTGATCCACATGATGGTGGACCACGATATGGCAGAGCTGCAGGCCGGACGCTGACAACGCTTGGCCAGCATCCCTGACGCACAGGCAAGGGGGCAGAATGAAACGCATCGTATTCGGCACGGACGGCTGGCGCGCAGGGATCGCCGAGGATTACACCTTTGAGGCGGTGCGCTATTGCACACAGGGCACGGCTGAGCAGATGCTGGCCGAGGGCCTGGGCGAGCGCGGCGTGGTGGTGGGCTATGACATGCGCTTCCGCTCGGAGGATTTCGCCCGCGCGGTGGCCGAGGTGCTGGCCGGCAACGGCGTGCGCGCCTGGGTGGCCACGGCGCCTGCGCCCACGCCGGTGCTCTCCTACTCGATTCTGCCCCTCAAGGCGGGCGGCGGCATCTGGATCACCGCCAGCCACAACCCGCCCACCGACAATGGCTTCAAGCTGCGCTCGGCCTACGCCGGCGCCGCGGCCCCCGAGACCCTCGCCAAAGTCGAAGCCCTGATCGCCGCTGCACAGGATCGCGGCGATGTGCGCACGATGGACTATGACCGCGGCGTCAAAGAGGGGCTGATTGTCGAGTTCGACCCAACGGTGGGCTATATGGAGCAGTTGGCGCGCCTGATCGACACCAAACCGCTGGCCGATGCCGGTCTGCGCGTGGTGGCCGACCCGATGTGGGGCGTGGGCATGGGCTGGTTCGGGCGCCTGCTTTCCGGGGGCACCACCATGGTGCGCGAGATCCACGGCGAGCGCAACCCACTGTTCCCGCGGATGGAGCGCCCCGAGCCGATCGACGACAACCTCCAGGATCTGCTGCACGAGGTGCGCATGTGGCCCGGCGACGTGGGGCTGGCCACCGACGGCGACGCCGACCGCATCGGCCTGGTCAGCGAGCAGGGCCGCTTTATCAACCAGCTCGAAGTCTACGCGCTGCTGGCCTACTACCTGCTGGAGGTGCGCGGTTGGCGCGGGCCGCTGGTCAAGACGCTCAGCACCACCTCGATGGCCTTCAAGCTCGGCAAGCTCTACGATGTGCCAGTATACGAGACGAGCGTGGGCTTTAAATACGTGGCCCCCGAGTTCCTGCGCACCAACGCCATTATGGGCGGTGAGGAGAGCGGCGGGTTTGCCTTTGCCAACCACATTCCCGAGCGCGACGGCATCCTGGCGGGCCTGTTCCTGCTGGACCTGATGGTCAAGCAGCACAAGACGCCCAGCCAACTGCTGGACACGGTCTTTGGGCTGGTGGGCGCGCACTACTATGATCGCATCGACCGGCAGCTCGACCCCGCCGACAAGCCGGCCGTGGTTGCACGGGTGAAGGCGGCCAAGCCGACTACGCTGGCCGGCCTCAAGGTGGAGCGCATCGAGACCACCGATGGCTTTCGCTATCTGCTGGAGGGCGGCGATTGGGTGCTGATCCGCTTCTCCGGCACGGAGGCCGTTATCCGCGTCTACTGTGAGACTACCCGCAAGGACAAGGTACAGGACCTGCTCAACGAAGGCGCCCGGTTGGCAGGCATTGAGCCTCAGAGCTGATGATGGAGCTGTTCGACTCTCACACGCATCTCGAGTCATCGCGCTATGACGGCGAGCGCGCCGAGGTGATCGCTCGCGCGCAGGCCGCCGGCGTCACGCGCATGCTGACCTGCGGCTCAGACGTGCAGACCAGCGAGCAGAGCGTGGCGCTGGCGCAGGCGCACGACGGCATCTACGCGGCGGTGGGGATTCACGGCCACCGCGCCTGCAGCGTGGCGCAGGCGCACGACGAGCAGGGCATCGACGCCATCCAGTGCATCGCCGACCTGGCTCAGCAGTCAGGTGTCGTGGCGCTCGGCGAACTGGGGCTGGACTATCACTATGAGCTCTCTACGCGCCAGGCGCAGCGCATGGTGCTGGGCCATCAGCTATTGCTGGCGCGCGACCTCGACCTGCCCGTCATCCTGCACAACCGCGAATCCGATGACGATATGCGGACCATGCTGACTCAGGCGCCGCCGGTGCGCGGCGTGCTGCACTGCTTTCTTTCAGATGCCAGCATGGCAGGATTTGCGCTGGCGCGCGGCCTGTATCTGGGCGTGGCCGGCCCCGTCACCTTTGGCAAGATGGAGCAACTGGCCGCCATCCTGCGCCAGACCCCGCTCGACCGCCTGCTGATCGAGACCGACAGCCCCTATCTCGCGCCGCATCCGCAGCGCGGCAAGCGCAACGAGCCCGCGTTCGTGGTACACGTCGCGCACGCGCTGGCAGGGTTGCTGGACCTGCCCGTGGAGGAGTTGGCGCGCCGCACAACCGAGAACGCCTGCCGCCTGCTCGGGGTGGAGGTCTGCGCGCCCTCAGTGGGGAACCCGTGACGCCCGACCTGTCCATCATCATCGTTAACTGGAACGTGTGCGACCTGCTGCGCGACTGCCTGGCGTCGCTGTACGGCGCGCCAGGCGCCATCCAGGGCGATAATGGGACGCTGCGCCTCGGGCGCTACGGCGTTGAGGTCTATGTGGTGGACAACGCCTCGGCCGATGGCAGCGTCGAGATGCTGCGCGCCGAGTTCCCCCAGGTGACGCTGATCGCGAGTGCGGACAACCTCGGCTTTACGCGCGGCAACAATCTGGCGCTGGGGCGTTCTCAGGGGCGCTACGTCCTGCTGCTCAACCCCGACACGCGCGTGATCGATGACGCACTGACCACGCTGCTGGACTATGCCGAGGCGCACCCCGATGTGGGCGTGCTGGGGCCGCGGCTGCTGTATGCCGACGGCAGTCCGGCGCCCTCGCGCTACCGCTTTCCCACGCTGATGACGGCGCTGATGGAGAGCACGCGTCTGGAGGAGTGCTTCCCCCGCAACTGCTGGACCCGCCGCTACCACATGGCCGACACGCCCGACGATGCCACGCAGGCGGTGGGCTGGGTGAACGGCGCCTGCATGCTGGTGCGCCGGGCCGCGTTCGAGCGCGTGGGCCCGCTGGACGAGGGCTTTTTCATGTACTCGGAAGAGGTGGACTGGTGCCGGCGCATCACCGACGCGGGCTGGCAGGTGGTCTACCTGCCGACGGCCACGGTGATGCACTATGAGGGCCGCAGCAGCGCCCAGGTGGCGCCTGCGCGCCATATTCGCTTTCAAACCAGCAAGATCCGCTACTTTCGCAAGCACCACGGCCGCTGGCAGGCCGGATTGCTGCGCGCCTTCTTGTGGCTCGACTATGCGGCGCGCCTGCTGACGGAGGGCGCCAAGTACCTGCTGGGGCACAAGCGCGCCCTGCGTCGCGAGCGCATCACGGCCTACTGGCAGGTGCTGCGTTCGGGGCTGCGCCCGGCTGCGCCCGGGGAGTCGCGCTGATGAGGGTGCTGCTGATCGCGGGCGAGTACCCGCCCATGGAGGGCGGCGTGGGCGACTATACCCGGCTGCTGGCCGAGGCGCTGGCCGCGCAGGGGACCCCCGCGGCGCCCATCGAAGTGCACGTGCTGACCTCGGCGCGCGCCGAGATGAACGATGACCGCACCGCGCCGGTGGTGCGGCACGCGCTGATGCGCGCGTGGGGATTCCGGCCGCTGTACGCCACCGTGGCCCGGCTGCAGCGCGACCTGGCGCCGGAGATCATCCATATCCAGTACCAAGCGGCCTGCTATGGGCTGCACCCGGCGATCAACCTGCTGCCGCGCTGGCTGCGCCTGACCGCGCGGGCGCACACAGGGGTGCGCCCCCACAGCAGCGCGGCCTGTGTGACGACTTTCCACGACCTGCTGACGCCTTACCTGTTCCCCAAGGCGGGGGGGGTGCGCTGGCGCAGCGTGCTCGCCATGGCGCGCGGCAGCCACGCCAGCATCGTGACCAACGTCCAGGACGAACAGCGCCTGGAGGCCGCCGGCGGCGTGCCGCTGCTGGCGCGGATCCCCATCGGCAGCAACGTGCCGTGCGTTCTTCCGGACGGCTATGACCGGGGCGCGTGGCGGCGACGCTGGGGCGTGCCCGACGACGCATTGCTGCTGTGCTATTTTGGCTTTTTGAATGCCAGCAAGGGCGGCGACGAGTTGATCGAAGCGCTGGAGCGCGTCGTCCGCGCGGGCATCGACGCGCACCTGCTGTTCGTGGGTGGGGCGGTGGGCGCGAGCGACGCCACCAACAGCGCTTACTGGTCGCAGGTGCAGGGCAGCATCGCTGCGCGTGGCCTGGCCGAGCGGGTGCATACGAGCGGATTCCTGCTGCCCGAGGAGGTCTCGGCCAGCCTGTGCTGCGCCGATCTGTGTGTCCTGCCCTATCGCGACGGCGCGTCGTTCCGGCGGGGCAGTCTGCTGGCGGCGCTGGAGCACGGGCTGGCGATCGTCAGCACCACGCCGCAGGTGGAGGTGCCCGAGTTGCGCGATGGCGAGAACACCCTGCTGACCGCACCCAACGATGCGGCCGCGCTGAGCGCCGCGATCCTGCGGCTGGCGGGCGATGCGCCGCTGCGCGCGCGGCTGGGGGCCGGGGCGCGGGCGCTGTCGCGCCGGTTCGGCTGGGAGCAGATCGCGGCACGCACGCTGGAGGTCTACCATGCCCTCCTCGACTGACCGCGTCGGGCGCATCGGGATCGCGGCCCTGTTGGCGGTCTATCTCGCGCTCGGCCTGCTCTACAGCGTCACCACGCCGCTGTTCGAGGCCTCGGACGAACTCTGGCACTATCCCTTTATCAAGCGCCTGGCCGATGGCGACGGCCTGCCGGTGCAGACGCTCGACCAGATCGGGCCCTGGCGCCAGGAGGGCAGCCAACCGCCGCTCTATTATGCGCTGGGCGCGCTGGTCACGCGCTGGGTCGACACCAGCGACATGGAGACGCTGCGCTGGCTCAACCAGCACGCCGACATCGGCGTGCTGACGCGCGATCGCAACGTGAACATGGTCATCCACACCGAGCGCGAGCGCTGGCCGTTCCGTGGTGCGGCGCTGGCGGTCTACCTGGTGCGCTGGATGTCGGTGGCGTTGGGCGCCGTCACGGTGCTGGCCGCCTGGTTAACGGCCCGCGAGTTGGTGGCGCGAGATTCGTCGGCCGGCTACCTCTGGCTGCCCCTGGCCGCGGCGGCCATCTCGGCCCTTAATCCGATGTTCCTGTTCGTCACCGGCTCGGTCAACAACGACGCGTTGGTGATTGCGCTGTGCGCCGTGTGCCTGTGGCTGATGGTGCGCTATGTGCAGCGCGAGCCCAGCCCCTGGCAGTGGGCGCTGCTGGGCGTGCTGCTGGGGCTTGCCAGTCTGTCCAAGGCCAGCGCGTTGGGGATGTTGGCGCTGGCGGCGCTGACGGGCGCCGTGGTGGCGTGGAAGGCGCGCTCCTGGCGCACGCTGTTTGTGGCCGGCCTCTGCATCGCCGTGCCGCTGGCGCTGATCGGGGGCTGGTGGTACTATCGCAACTGGGTGCTATATCGCGATCCGCTGGGCCTCAGTGCCTTTGTAGCCATTGTGGGCGCGCGGCATCCGGTGCCCAGCCTGCGCCAGTTGCTGGGCGAGTGGCAGGGCTTTGTGATGTCCTACTGGGGCCTGTTCGGCGGCGTAAACGTGGCCGCGCCCGGTTGGGTCTACTGGTCGCTCAGCCTGCTCGGCGGGCTGGGGTTGTTGGGAGTGCCGCTGTACGCCTGGCGGCTGGCGCGGGCTGGCGAACGAGACCTGGGACGTTGGGCGCAACTGGCGTTGGTGGCGGCCTGGCCGTGCGTGGTCTTTGTCTCGCTGGTGCGCTGGACGCTGATGACCATCGCCAGCCAGGGGCGGCTGATGTTCTCGGCACTGACCGCGCTGAGCTTGCTCAGCGCGCTGGGACTGGCGGCGCTTTCGCCGCGTCGTGCCCGATGGCTGTTGCCGGCGCTGCTGTGTGCGGTGCTGCTGGCGGCGGCGGTTATGCTGCCCTTCAGCACGATCAGGCCGGCCTATGCGCGCCCGGCGCTGTTGACGCCTCAGGACGTGCCCGACTCGGCCACTGACTCCGGGGCCACCTACGGCGACGCCGTGCGGCTGCTGGCCTGGCAGGTCGATCGCACCGAACTGGTTCCGGGTCAGGACGTGGCCTTAACGCTATACTGGCAATGCCTGGCGCCGATGGCCGAGGATTACTCGGTATTTGTGCATCTGCTGGTGGCGCACGACCTGATCATCGGGCAGCGCGACATGTATCCCGGCCAGGGCAACTATCCCACCAGCCTCTGGTCGCCCGGCGACATCATCGCAGACACCTACGTCGTGCCGGTGATGGAGGCGGCGCTGACGCCCGCCGAGGCCCAGTTCGAGGTGGGGCTGTATCGGCTGAGCGACGGCACGCGTTTGGCAGTGGTGGACACCGAGGGTGCACCGCTGGGCGACAACGTGCGCCTGGGGCGGCTGGCGCTGCCCGAGCGGGTGGTGGATGGCATCCCCAACCCGATGCGGCAGAACCTGGGCGATCAGGTGGCGTTGGTGGGCTACTCGCTGGACCGCACCTCCGCGGCGCCGGGCGAGGCCTTCCACCTGACGCTGCACTGGGAGGCGCTGCGCGATCTCGACACCAACTATTCCGTCTTTACGCAGGTGCTGGGGCCGAACGCCTATATTCCCGCGCAGATGGACGGTTGGCCGCTGCAGGGCGCTGCGCCGACCGCCACTTGGCGCAAGGGCCAGCTGGTGATCGACCCCTACACGCTGGTGGTGGCGGCCGACGCACCTCCCGGTGTGTATGACCTGCAGGTGGGGATGTATGACGCGCAGGGCCGGCGTCTGAGCCTGCTGGGCGCCGGCGGGTTTGTGCGAGACGACCGCATCCTGTTGGGCCGCGTGCGCATCGTGGCTCTAGACTGAGATGCAAGATTCCGATGACATCGAGACCGACGTGTCATGAGCAATGAAAACAACGACGCACGGGCCGCACGACGCGGCCGGGCGTGGGTCCGTATCGCCGCGGTGGCGGGCCACTGGCCCATTGTGCCTATCGTGCTGCTGTTCGTGGGCCTGGGCGTCTATTACAGCGTGACGGTGCCCATTTTCGAGGCACCCGATGAGCCGCAGCACTATGCCCAAGTGCGGCAACAAGTTGCCGCTGGCTCACTGGTCGCGCACGACGCCGCTCTGGGCGCCTGGGATCACAGCCTGACGCCGCAGCCACCGCTCTACTATGCCATCGGCGCGCTGCTGACGCGCGACATCGACATTGATCCGGCGCAGCCAGCCTATGTCCGCAACCCTTACGACGCTCGCGGCGAGCCCCACTCTGACGGCAACAAGAACGTTGTCCTGCACTCCCCGGCCGAGGACTGGCCCTACAGAGGCGTGTCGCTGGCAGTACATGTGCTGCGCTGGTTCTCGCTGCTGTGCTCGGTCTTGACCGTCGTGCTCAGCTATGCCCTGGGGCTGGCCATCGCTCCCACGCGTCGCTCGATCGCCGCGGGCGCGGCGGCGCTGGTGGCGTTCAACCCGCAGTTCCTGTTCCTGAGCGCCAGTGTAACTAACGATACCCTCAGCATCGCGCTGATCACAGCGCTCTTGCTGGTCTGCGTGCGGGTGGTCAATGGGCAGGCGCATCGCTGGCGAACGCCGGTCGTGCTCGGCCTGCTGGCCGGCGCAGGTGTGCTGACCGCGCGGATCGCTCTGGTGGCCTTGCTGATGATCCCCTGCGCCTGGGTGGGGTTGGCGCTGCGCGACACGCGCCGCAGACGCGGCACGCGCGCGATCTGGGGTGCCCTTGCGCTGACGCTGCTCGTCATGTTGCTCACGGCCGGTGGGTGGTACCTGCGCATGGCGCTCGCCGCTGGCGATGTTTCGGTCCTGCGCGTTCTCGGTGGCGTGCAGAGCAGCCGCGCCGAGCCGCTGCCCTGGAGCGACGTGCTGCGCGAGATACGCGAGTCGTTCGTCTCGTACTGGGGCGTCTTCGGCTGGATGAACGTCCTGGCCGACGAGTTCTACTATACCCTTGTACACGTGCTGACGATCATCGGCGTCGTCGGTGCGGTGCTGTTCGTGTTGCGAGCGGCCTGGCGCGCCGGGACGCTGCGCCAGCACCGCTGGCCGGCCGGGCTGTTGCTGCTCGGCTGGATCGTGGCCACGCTCGGGTTGCTCGTCTGGTGGACGCGCACCGTGGCCGGCCCGCAGGGGCGGCTGCTGTTCGCTGCCATCGCGCCGATCTCTGTGCTGCTGGCCATGGGTCTGGTCGCCTGGATCCCGCGCCATCTGGCCCCGCACGTCACGGCCGGGGCCGCACTGGCGTTGGCCCTGGTGGCGGCTGCCCTGCCGGCGCGCACCATTGCGCCGGCCTACGCCCGGCCCGAACGCCTGGCGTTGGATGAATCGCCGGCGAGCATGCGCGCGCTCGACATCGCCTATGGCGACGCGTTGTTCCTGTTGGGCTTTGATGTGCTCGACGACGAGGTGCTGGCGGGCCAGGACCTGCACTTGCGCCTCTACTGGGTGGCGCTGAAACGGATGTCGGACGACTATACCTTTTACGTGCAAGTGTTGGGGCGCGGCGGCGAGCGCATCGGGGGCATCGATACCTATCCTGGCGGAGGCAACTATCCCACCACGCTCTGGTCGCCGGGCGACGTGGTATCGGAGGCGTACAGCATCCCCATCGCCACAGACGTGGCGACGCCCGTCGCGGCCACGGTACGGGTGGGGGTCTACGCTGGGACGCCCCAGGGATCGCTGCCGGCCTTCCAGGCAGATGGCGCTGAGATCGCTCGCAACCCGGCCATCACACGTGTGCGTGTGAGCGGGGGGCGCACCGAGGCGGCCGTCCCGCCCAACGCGCTCGAGGCCAACTATGGCAACAAGCTGCGTCTGGAGGGCTATGCGCTGACACGGCCGGGCGTGATGGCCGGGGATGTCTGGGACCTGACGCTCTACTGGAACGTGCTCGACCGCCCGATGTATGACTATACCGTGTTCGTGCATCTGGTGGATCAGGAGGGCCAGATACTGGACCAGGCCGATGCACCCCCGTTGGGCGGCGAACTGCCCACTTCGTTCGCGCGGGCCGGCGACCAGATAGAGGACCCTCACAGCCTGACGCTGACCGGTACGCTGGAGCCGGGGGAGTACTTTCTCGAGGTAGGGCTGTACCTGCTCGAAACCGAGGCGCGACTGGCGCTGGTGGACACCGAACAGCCCTCGGATCATGTCAGGATTGGTCCCCTTACGGTTGAGGCCGCGCAGTGAGCGACGTGCGACGACAGCGCGCCCTGCTGGTCGCGTTGCTGCTGTGCTCGTTTGCGCTGCGCATCTGGCGGCTGGACGGCAAGGGCATCTGGTGGGACGAAAGCCTGAGCCTGTGGCGCGCACAGCAGTCGCTGGACGTGATCCTGCGCAACCAGATCGCCGTGCCGGGCTCTATCACCACGGACCAGCACCCGCCGCTTTACTTTGTGCTGCTGCGCGTCGTGCTCCTTCTGGGGGGAGAGAGCGACTGGGCGTTGCGCTTTCCCTCTGTGGGGTGGGCGACGCTGCTGGTGGTGTTACTGTACCTGATGGGGGCGCAGTTGCGCAACCGCCGTGCCGGGCTGCTGGCGGCGCTGTTCGGCGCATTCTCGCCTTTCTGGCTTTGGTACGCCCAGGAAGCGCGCATGTATACGATGGTGGCCGCGCTGGGACTGGGCGCGTTCTACTGTCTGTGGCGCGCACTGAACGAGCACCGCCGTATCTGGACGCTGGCGGCGACGCTGCTGGCGGTGGCGGCCGTCGGAACACAGTATCTGTTCGGGCTGGCGCTGCCCTGCGCGCTGGGATTGGTGGCGTGCCTGTGGCCGCGCCACCAAGTGGCGGCTGGCACGCCGGACCACGCCAGGCGCACGATGACCAGCCACTACCGGCACGTGCTCTTTGTGGGCGGGGCCGTCCTGCTGATCGCCGTGGGGGTGGCGGGCACGTGGGTCGTGCGGCTGCTGCCCAGCCTTGCCGCCGGACGGCAGTACATCGCGCTCCCAGAGATGCTGCTGGATGCTCTCAACGCCTTCAGCCTCGGCCTGTCGGTGGAGCGTGCACAGATCTGGCCGCTGTTGATCGTCTTTGCGGGCGTTTACCTGGCAGGTCTGCTCTCGCTGTGGCGCGATCCGCCGGCAACGCGGGCCTCGCAGCGTGCTTCGCGCTGGGCCGGCTTGATCATGACGCTCGGATATGTGCTCTTACCAATCCTCGGCATGTGGTTGCTGTCGCTGGCCGTGCCCATCTACATGGGCAGCCGCTATGTGCTGTTGAGCAGCCCGGCCTTTTACCTGGGGCTGGGACTGGGGCTGGAGGCGCTCGCACGTCGGTGGCGCTGGCCCGCCTGGCTCGTCGGCCTGGTGCTGGTAGGCGCGATGGGCATGTCTACCTACCGTTACTTTGGCGTGGAGCGCTACGCGGCCAAAGAAGACCACCGCCAGGCGGCCCAGACTATCTCGGCCGCCGAACGGGTGGGCGATGCCATCATCATCACTGCACCCGAGAATGTGCCCGCCTTTTCGCACTATTACCAGGGCCGCTGCCCGCTCATTCCGATGCCGGCGCTGGCGATGATGGGCAACCCGGACCCGGAGGTGGTGGCGCAGGATCTGTCACAGGCCATCGCGCCCTACGATCGCGTCTGGCTCGTGCACTGCCGTACCGAGTTCTCTGATCCCCAGAACGTTGTGACCCAATGGCTGGACAGCAACCTGCTGCTGTTGCGGCGCAAGGTGCTTCCGAGCTGGGGGTCTGAGGTCACGCTGAGCGCCTACCTCACACGCTGGCCGGTGACAGAGGCGCCCGGCGAGGCGGCGCTCGCGACTGTCGATGCTTTGGGCGACGTGGAGGGACAGTTGGCGCTGCTGGGCTATGCGCTGCGCTACCACGATGCGCAGGGCAGAGTGCAGCAGGTGAGCGCGGCGGGTCAGGCGGAGGGTCGCCTGCTGGAGGACGCGCCCGCCGGCGCGGTCATCGGCGTGCACCTGCAATGGCGCGTGCTGGAGACGCCCGCCAATCTGCGCACCTCGATGCGCCTGGTGGACGCCGAAGGCGTCGTTTGGTCGCAGAACGATGCCGATCCCTATCTCTACCTGCCAACGTCGAGCTGGCCGGAGGGCGCCAGCGTGCGCCACGAGCCCGACGTGCGCGTGCTGCCGGGCACGCCGCCGGGCCGCTATACGCTGCAGCTGTGGATCTATCGCGCTGACGACGGCCGTGTGCTGCCGATTGCCGACCGGCGCAACACCGACGAGCAGCCCTGGCTCAACCTGGGCGCGATCACCGTGGGCGCGGACGTGACCCCGCCGACCGGCGAGCCCTGGCCTCCGTCGACGGCCACCCGCGTACGCTGGGATACATCCTTCGGGCGGCAGGTGCAATTGCAGGGCTATCTGCTTTCGCCGGAGCGCGTCGGAGCCGGCGGCGCGGTGGCGCTGCAGCTCTACTGGCGCGCACTGCGGCGTCCAAGCGCGGATCTCGAACTGGTCATCAACTGGACGGACGCGTCCGGCAACATCTGGCACAGCAACGCGCGTTCGCTGACCGGCACGCCCTATGGCACACAACAGTGGCAGCCCGATCAGACGCTGCGCGGCCTGCTGTGGCTGGAGGTGCCGGCGACCGCGCCACCCGGCGAGCACACGCTGCATCTGCAGGTGCGCGACCGCGCGGATGGCAGCCCGCTGTGGGTGTACCGTGGGCCGGTGTGGGCGGCCAGCCGCGATCTGGCCACCGCCAGAGTCGTGATCGAGTAATGCGGAGACACGCCTGTGGAGTACAGCGCACTGCAACCGAATAGCGCCCAAGCAAAGCGTGCCAACCGCATCGCGCTGGTGATCCTGGCGTTGTACGTCGCGCTGGGGGTCAACTACAGCGTGGTGAACCCCTTGTTCGAGTCGCCGGACGAACTGACGCACTATCCCTACGTGCAGCACCTGGCGACGGGCGGGGGCCTGCCTGTGCAACGCCCCGAGGCGCCGGAACGCTGGGCCCAGGAGGGCAGCCAGCCGCCGCTCTACTATGCGCTGGCGGCCGCACTCACGCACTGGATCGACACAAGCGACATCGACCGGGTGTGGGTCGAGAACCCGCACGCGCGCATCGGTTTGCCCGACGCCACAGACAACCGCAACGCGGCGCTGCACGGCGCCGAGGAGCGCTTCCCCTGGCGTGGCACCGTGTTGGCGGTGCACCTGGCCAGGCTGCTTTCGGTGCTGTTAGGCGCAGGTACCGTCTGGTGCACCTGGCGCCTGGGTCGCACGTTGTTCCCCGACCGGCCGGCGATCGCGCTGGGCGCGATGGCCGCCAACGCCTTTTTGCCGCAGTTCCTGTTCATCTCGGCATCGGTCAACAACGATAACCTTGTGACCCTGCTGGCCTCGCTGGCGGTGTTGCTGATGTTGCGCATCGTGCGGGGCGCGGCGCGGCGCGGCGCGCCGTTGCTGCTGGGCCTGCTGATCGGGCTGGCAGCGCTCTCCAAGCTGAGTGGCCTCGGCCTGCTGGCGCTGGCCGCAGTGGCCCTGGCGCTGCGCGAAGGCCGCCGGCGGCGGGCTGCGCGAGACGCGGCGACGCCCACGTGCAGCGTATGGCGCGCCGTGGGACGGGCGGCGCGCGACGGCGCACTGGTGTTGCTGGTTGCGGTGCTGGTGGCGGGCTGGTGGTACCTGCGCAACTGGCGTCTGTACAGCGATCCGCTGGGTACCGCGCCGATGGTGGCGATCATGGGCCAGCGCGCCGCGCTGCCCGACTGGCGCGCGGCGCTGGGCGAGTTCCGCGGGCTGCGCATGAGCTACTGGGGGCTGTTCGGTTGGTTCAACNNGGTGGGGGCGGTGCGCGCGCTGCGCACGCCCGCGCGACGCCCGTGGGCCGGCGTGCTCTTGCTGGCGGCGTGGATCGCCATCATTGTCGGGGCACTGCTGCGCTGGACACTGACCACCATGGCCTCGCAGGGCCGCCTGTTGTTCCCGGCGATCGGGGCGCTCAGTCTGATGCTGAGCCTCGGCATCGCGCAATGTGCTCCGCGCCGCGGTCGCAACACAGCGCTGGCAGGACTGGGCGTGCTGATGCTGGGCCTCGGCCTGCTGGCGCCGTGGGCGAGCATCCGTCCGGCGTACGTGGCGCCCATCGTGACCGCACTGGACGACCTGCCTGCGGGCGCACAGCCTACCAGTGTCACCTATGGCGATACGGCGCGCCTGGTGGCGTACGAGGTAGAACAGTCCAGCGTTCGACCGGGCGAGGAACTGAGCGTGCGGCTCTACTGGCTGGCGCTGGCGCCCAGTGCGCGCGACTATTCCGTGTATGTGCACCTGCTGGGGCTGCAGGATGCGGTGGTGGGCCAGCGCGATAGCTATCCGGGCGGCGGGCTGGTGCGCACCAGCCGNNGCCGCTGGACGGCCGGGCAGATCGTCTGCGACCGGCTGCAGGTGCCGGTGTCGGTGCGGGCCGAGGGGCCCGTGGCGTTGCGTGTCGCGGTGGGCTTGTACGACCGGACTACGATGGAGCCGCTGCCGGCCACAGACGCGAGCGGCGCCAGGGTGGGCCTGCCAGTGGTGGCGCGTGTGCGCCTGGCCGTGTCTGGGCGGCTGCATCTGCCGATGCGTGCGCTGGACGTGAACCTGGGCGACCGCGTGCGGCTGGTCGGCTACGATCTGGGAGAAGGCCCCTGGGCGCCCGGCAGCACGGTGCCGTTGGTGCTCTACTGGCAGGTGCTCGCGCCCCTGGGCCAGGACTATACCCTGTTCGTGCACCTGCTGGATGACGCCGGCGCCATTGTCAGCCAGGGCGACGGGCCGCCGATGGGCGGCGCCTATCCGACGTCGTTCTGGGCAACCGGAGAGACGCTGGCCGACGAGCGTACGCTGACGTTGGAGCCGAATCTGGCCGAGGGCGTCTACCACCTGGGCCTGGGGCTGTACGAGCCGGTGAGCGGCCGGCGTCTGCCAATCGTGGACGCATCCGGCGAAACGTTGGGCGATACGGTGGCGCTCCAGGATCTGCGCATCGCTTCGCAGTGAGCGGGCTGCGGGGGCCAGTTATTTGACAACGACCCCTGTTGGCCTATACTTAGCACGGTTCTGCGGGGCTGTAGCTCAGTTGGGAGA
>DIVQ01000105.1:22294-23755 GCA_002423325.1 Anaerolineales bacterium UBA6128
GGGGTTCGAATCCCCTCAGCTCCACTCGCGCCCGGTTGCGGGTGACATGGGCGGTTCGACTGCTGTGCTGAGGTACCCCGAAGCATCGTAGCTTCAACGTTTCGTTCCTTCGGTGTGCCTCAGCAGAGCGGACGAGCCGCTCTTTTTGTTTGACGATTGTGCTCGCCGGGCTATAATGTTCGTCGAGAGCCGTTAGCTCAGATGGATAGAGCCCCTGCCTTTTAAGCNNGCGCAGCGTTTGGGACGCTGAAGTCAGAGGTTCAAGTCCTCTCACCCCGACTGTTCGATGATTCGTGCGGGCGTAGCTCAGTGGTAGAGCCCCTGCCTTTTAAGCAGGTTGTCGCGCGTTCGAATCGCGCACGGCTCATCTAGCACTTTTGCCCGATTTGACAGGGCCAGTAAGAGTGCTACAATACCCCAATGCAATTGGGCCTTGGTAGCCATGAGACTACCCCGCCAGTACGAGTTCACCATCCTCGATTCATTTCGCAAAGAAGGTTGAACACCGGGTTCTCAGCTATGTGCACGGGATTGCGGATTGGACTTGGCCAAGTCACTGCCCCTCAGCAGTGATGACAGCGGATGAGCCATCTCTGATTCCTCGGCCTTTTTCTCACTACACTAAGGATGTGAATCGTGGAAAAGAAACTCTATGTCGGTAATCTCTCATACAGCACCTCGGACAGCGGGCTCGAAGCCCTGTTCGGGACGGTTGGCACGGTGCTGAGCGCCTCCGTGGTCATGGACCGCGAAACCGGCCGCTCCAAGGGCTTTGGTTTCGTCGAGATGGAAGATCAGGCGGCCGCGCAGGCAGCCATCGACCAGCTCAACGGCAAGGAACTCGACGGCCGCGCCATCAAGGTGGCCGAGGCCAAGCCCCGCGCGCCGCGTGACGATCGCGGTGGCGGCAGCTACGACCGCAGGCGCTGGTAGTACTGGCGCTTCTTGAGCCGGTGACGGTCAGCGAACTCTGAGGGAAAGTGCTGGCAACAGCGCTCGTTCGCAACACCAGAACCAGGATCAAGCAATAGCCTAGTCTACGAACTGCGTTCAGGAGCAATCCTGAACGCAGTTTTCGTTGTGTCGGCCGAATGCAACTCGGCCGCGTCCTTGCTTGAATCGCCCTTTGATGTGTGCTATAATCGGTTGAGGTCATTTCATGGGCTTTGACACGACTGCCATGGTGGCTGGAGGGAAGACAATGCGGACGATCGTACGGATTCTGGCGCTGGCGGTGCTGCTGGGAGTTGCTGGGGGCGCGCTGGTGGTCTCGGCCGAGTCGGACAATGTGCTGGCCAATGCCAGTTTCGAGGGCACCTACACCCTCGGCGTTGCGGAGGGCTGGACGGGCTACGACAGCGGCGGCGATACGACTTACCGCTTTAGCGCCGGCAGCAGCGCTGAGCTGGTGTACGATGGCGAGGCGTCGCAGTTACTGGAGATCGATACGGGTGCGCTGAG
>DIVQ01000030.1:0-12480 GCA_002423325.1 Anaerolineales bacterium UBA6128
TCACTGGGACGGCCCCGGCGCGCTGGTGCACTTTGACGCGCTGATGAGCATCCCGCAGTTGCGCGCCGTGGGCTATGTGCCGCCGCCCTTCCTGCGGCATTCGGACTATGTCGATCTCTACCGGCGCGTGCAGGCGGCCGGCGTGGGCGTGCACGTATGGGGCCAGTTCGACGAGATGCAGTCGCTGCACAAGCAACTGCGCCCCGAAAAGACCATCTACTCTACCTGGGTCGACACCCCCTCCGAGGCAGATGCGGTGCTGGAGTGGTTCGTGCAGAACACGTAAGCGCGGCGGTCGCGCAGGACCAGGGGCGTAGCGACCGTCTCCTGTTCGCACGGGGCTGGATGCCGGTCGGGCACCCGGCGGTCCTGCAGGCACGCCGGGGGATGCCACTCCTGATGCCGACCAGGCGATTGGCTCTGGCGCTTGCGCGTCCTGTGCCCCGCTGCTATACTGCCGACAGCGTTGGCGTCCGGCGCCTGCAACGCATGCGGCGCTCTTCATCCCCCCAACTCGGAGGTGACACGATGCCTTTCGGATACAGCGGCAAAACCCTGCACGTCGACCTGACCACAGGGCAGATGGAGGTTGAGCAGCCCCCCGAGGCTCTGTACCGCAAGTACATGGGCGGCAGCGCCCTGGCGCTAGACTATCTGCTCAAGATGGTGCCCCCCAAGGCCGACCCGCTGGGCCCCGAAAACGTGCTGGTGATATCGATCGGCGTGCTCACCGGCGCACCCATCGGCGGCCTCAGCCGCGTGATGGCCAATGCCAAATCGCCGCTCACAGGCGGCATTGGCGATTCGCAGGGCGGTGGCTTTTGGCCGGCTGAGTTTCGCTTTGCCGGTTTCGACGCGATCATCCTCAAGGGCAAGTCGCCCAAGCCCGTCTACCTCTGGATTCACGACGGCGAGTTCGAGCTGCGTGATGCCGGCGCGGTCTGGGGCAAGGTGACGGGCGAATCGGAGCAGATCCTGCGCGACGAGGTGGGCGATCCGCGCGCGCATGTGCTGCAGATCGGTCCGGCCGGCGAAAAGCTCTCGCGCATTGCCTGCATCGTCAACATGTCCAGTCGTGCCTGCGGCCGCACCGGCATGGGCGCCGTGATGGGCAGCAAGAATCTCAAGGCCGTTGTGGTACGCGGGCACCAGCGCCCCGAGCTGGCTGATGCGGCCAAGATCAAGGAGCTGGCCCAATGGGGCCGCGAGAACCTGGAAGATTCGGGCGTGTATGGCCTGCAGCTCAACGGCACTGCCGGGGGCATTGATGCCCTGCAGCGCGAGGGCGCCCTGCCCACCCGCAACTGGACCAGCGGCGTCTTTGAGGGTTGGGACAAGATCTGGGGTCAGACGATGACCGACACCATCCTCAAGGAAAACGACACCTGCTATGCCTGTCTCGTGCGCTGCAAGCGCGTGGTGGAGATCAAGGAGCCCTGGGGGGTCGACCCGCTGTATGGCGGCCCCGAGTACGAGACGCTCGCAGCGATGGGGTCATACTGCTGCGTGGACGACCTCGCAGCCGTGGCCAAGGCCAACGAACTGTGCAACAAGTACGGGCTCGACACCATCTCGTGCGGTGCAACGGTGGCGTTCGCGATGGACTGCTACGAGCAGGGCATCCTGACCAAAGACGATACCGGCGGGCTCGACCTGCGATTTGGCAACGCCGAGGCGTTGGTCAAGACGGTCGAGGCGATCGCCACGCGCACGGGCGTGGGAGACATTCTGGCCGAGGGCAGTGCGCGCGCCGCCAAGCGTCTTGGCAAGGGCGCCGAGATGCTGGCCATCACCGGCCACGGGCAAGAGTTCCCGGCGCACGAGCCGCGCGCCAAGCGCTCGCTGGCGCTGATTTATGCGGTCAACCCCTTTGGCGCCGATCATATGTCACACGAGCACGACTTTGGCTATCGCCCCACCGCCAGCCAGCAGAACAAGGACAATCTGGGGATGATCGGCTGTCTGGAGCCGCAGCACGCGCAAAGCTTGGGCCTCGAAAAGGTGCGCTTTGCGTTGCAGACCGAGTACATGTACAGCCTGCTGGACTGTTTGGGAACCTGTATGTTCGTCTGGGGACCCACCTGGCAGCTCTACCATCTCGACCAACTGATAGAGTGCGTGCGCGCCGTTACCGGGTGGCAGACCAGCCTCTACGAGCTGATGACCGTGGGCCAGCGTCGGCTCAACCTGCTGCGGGCTTTTAACGCCCGCGAGGGCCTGACCTCGGCCGACGACCAACTGCCCGCACGCCTGTTCACCCCGGCGGTGGGCGGCGCCACCGACGGCGTGGCGGTGGACCGGGACGAGTTCGAGGAGGCCAAGCGCATCTACTACAAGCTGGCCGGCTGGACTGAAGACGGCGTGCCCACCGCAAGCAAGCTGGCCGAGCTCAACCTGGACTGGGTGGCCGATCTGCTGAAATAGCGCCTGACGACAAAGACAGGATCACAGGGGCTGGACTTTCCGAGCCCCTGTGTCGTTTGTGAGCCGGTAGCACACCCGCACAAGGAGCCGAGATGGATGACAACAGCCTGCGAGAGAGCCTGTCAGCCGCGTGCCACTGGCTGGTCGATATCGCCCAGGTCAAGGGCGAGACGCCGCCTGAAGGCGTCAGGCTGCGCCACGCCCACACCCGTTGGCAGGGCGCCATCATGGGCGAGTACAGCGTCAAGGATCGGCTGTGGGGCTTTTTCTGCCCCGTTTGGCACACCGGCCAGGCGGTCAAGGCACTGGTGCTCGCGAACCGGGTCTTGGGGGAGAACTGGCTGCTCGCCGGCGCGCGCGCAGGCGCCGATTTCATCCTGAACGCGCAGATCAACGGCGCGGCCGATCCCGACGCGGGCCTCATCCTGGCCTACGAGGACGATCCCGCCAAAGTGAACACGTCCGCAGTGCTGGAGGCGCTCGAGGGGCTGCTGCTGCTCGGCGACGTTACCGGCGAGGCGCGTTACGGCGAGGCTGCCATCGCCGCGGCGCGCTGGGTGGCGGCCAAAGCCTACCTTGGCGATGGCTTGTTCGTCGATTCGTACGACCCGGCGGCGCGCAGCTTTGCGCAGTATCGCTATGGCACGCGTGGGCGTCCGCTGGCTGAGGATGCGGTGTTGCTGGAGGTCGCTGCCCGCTCGGATGATGCCCGCCTGCGCACGATCTTTTTGGAGGTCTGCGAACGCCTGCTGCGCGACGAGGATCCGCCCGGCAACTGGATTAACTATTCGCCGTGCGACCCGGTGGGCGGCAACCTGCATCCGCGCCACGCCTACTGGTGGGGGCGGCCGCTGATCGCTGCCTGGCGTGAGACCGGCGACCGCCGCTACCTGGCGTGCGCGCTGCGCTGCGGCGAGTATTACCGCAATGCCCAACGGCGCGATGGGGGGCTGTTCCGAGGCACCTATCGCGACTTCACGACCGATTCGTTCGGCCACGCCACCTCGGGGATGGCGTGCGCCATGCTGTTGTGGCTCGAACTCGACCGGGCGCTGCCTGAACCACGTTTCGGCAGCGCCTTTGATCGTGGCCTGCGGCACTGCCTCACAATGCAGTTCCGCGAGGTGCAGGACCCCAATCTGCGAGGTTGCATCCTCGAAAAGGTGCTGGCGCCCGACGGGACCGATCGCTCGCCCTACCACATTCGGGATCTCGGCACGATCTTTTTCGTGCAGGCGCTCAGCCTGTACCTGGATCGTCCGCGCTAGCCCTCGCGGGTGCGCCTTCCAAGCGCACGGTTTCCGCGACCACGGGTTTGGCCTATAATGAGGCTATCCTGATGCGAGGAGCGGCGCATGTCCGCAGGGATCGTCATCGTCGGTCTGGGGCCCGGTAACCCCGAGCAGCTCACGTTGGAAGCCTGGCGCACGCTGCAGGACGCCCCCGAGGTGTATCTGCGCACGTCGCGGCACCCCAGCGTCGGGTCGCTGCCTGCGGGGCCGCGCTACGAGTCGTTCGATGCGGCGTACGAGAACGGCGCCAGCTTTGGCCAGGTGTACGAGCAGATTGCCCTGCAGGTGCTGGCGTTGGGCCAGCGTCCTGAGGGTGTGGTGTATGCCGTTCCCGGGCACCCATTGGCGGGCGAGACGACCGTTACGCGCGTGCTGGCCCTGGCGGCCGAGATCGGCGTGCCGGCGCGGATTGTGGCCGGCGTCAGCTTTATCGAGCCGATCACCGTGGCTCTGGGCATCGACCCGTTTGATGGGCTGCAGATCTGCGATGCGACCCTGCTGGCCCAGCGCCACCATCCCAACCTCGATCCCGACGTAGCTGCGCTGGTGGTGCAGGTCTATGACCGACAGGTGGCCTCTGACTGCAAGCTCGCGCTGATGAACCTCTACCCCGACGAGCATCCGGTGCGGTTGGTCTGTCGGGCAGGCACGCCCGAGCAATTGGTGCGCGCCATCCCGCTCTATGAATTGGATCGCCAACGCGATCTGGATCACCTCACCTCTGTCTACCTGCCGCCGCTGCCCGAGCGCGGCAGCCTGAGCAGCTTTCAGGACATCGTGGCGCGGCTGCGTGCGCCCGGCGGCTGCCCCTGGGATCGCAAGCAAACCCACGCCAGCCTGCGCTCCTCGCTGCTCGAAGAGACCTACGAGGTGCTGGCTGCGCTCGATGCCGATGACATGGACGCGCTCCAGGAGGAACTGGGCGATCTGCTGCTACAGATTGTGTTGCACGCGCAGATCGCCACGGAGGAGGGCGACTTTCGCCTGAGCGACAGCACGGCGCACATCATCGCCAAGCTGGTTCGTCGCCACCCGCACGTCTTTGCCGATGCCAAGGTGGATGGCGCCGACGACGTGCTGCGCTCGTGGGAACAGATCAAGCGCGCGGAGCGCGGTGAGCGTGGCGACGAGGCGGTGTCGATGCTGGCGGGCGTCTCACGCGCGCTGCCGGCGCTCTCTCGCGCGATGGAGCTGCAAAAGCGCGCCGCGCGCGTCGGCTTTGACTGGCCCTCGGCCGAGCCGGTAGCTGCCAAAGTCGAGGAGGAGTGGGCCGAGTTCCGCGAGGCCCAGGGACCCGATCGCCGCGCGGCCGAGTTGGGCGATCTGCTGTTCAGCCTGGTCAACCTGGCGCGCTGGCACGAGATCGACCCCGAGTCGGCGCTTCGTGAGGCCAGTCTGCGCTTTGAGCAGCGCTTTAGCGCGATGGAGCGCCGTTCGCGTCTGGCCGGCACAGCGCTCGATGCGCTCAGCCTCGCCGAACTGGACGCGCTGTGGGAGCAGGCCAAGGCTGACGAGGCCTCGCGATGAACTGGGTGATCCTGGCCGGACTGCTTCTCACGGGCCTTGTCCAGCGTTCGCGACCCAGACTGGCCGGCTGGCTCGGCCTCGTGCTGACGATCGCGATCCTGGCCTGGGGGCTGTCGATCTATGGCCAAGCGGGCAGCGCGGTCAGCTTTTTCGGCATTCCGCTTTCAAGGCTGGCTTTTATGGCCGTGATGGGGTTGTTCATGGGTCTGGCGCTGGCACAACTGGGACGGGCCTATCGCCGCTAAGAGGCGTACTGAGGCGCGCCGTAGGAGTTCGAGGTGCACAATGNNGAGCCGGTAGCGCTCACTGCCGTGATGATCGCTGTCACCGCAGTAGCCACGTTGCTGGTGCGCGTGCCCATCCCGGCCACAACCGGCTATTTCAACTTTTGCGATGTGTTGGTCTACTTTGGCGCCTACGCCTTTGGACCGTGGGTCGGCATGATCGCCGGTGGCGTCGGTCCGGCGCTGGCTGATCTGTTGGGTGGCTATGGCGCCTTTGCGCCGCTGACGCTTCTGGCTCATGGGCTGCAGGGACTGGCCGCGGGATGGTTTGGCCGCAGGGGAGGGCTCACGGGCATTCTGTTGGGCTGGGTGGTGGGCACCCTGGCCATGGTCGGCATCTACTATGTGGGCGAGGCCACTGTGTACGGCTATGGCTGGAAGGCTGCGCTGGCGGAAGTATTGCCCAACCTCGGACAGAACGTGGGCGGCGGCCTGATCGGCATTCCGCTCTACCTGGCCGTGCGCAAGGCCTACCCGCCGATCGCGCGAATGGGTCAGCCGCGTACCTGGCGCGAGGAATAGCGCAGCATCACACGACAGGACGCCGCATGCCCGCTATCGCGCTCCGCCAACTCACGTATGCCTACCCTCCGCTCCTGGCCGACGCGCCGTCGGTGCAGGTGCTGCGCGGCGTCGATCTGACGGTCGCGCGCGGCGAGTTCCTGGCCTTGATGGGCCCCACCGGCGTGGGCAAAACCACGTTGTGTATGGCGCTGAACGGCCTGGTGCCACGCGCCACCGGTGGCGTCATCGGTGGCAGCGTGCAGGTGCTGGGTCTGGATCCCCGCAACACCCCCGTGGCCGAGATGGCGCGCCGCGTCAGCATCGTCTACCAGGACCCCGACAGCCAACTGTTCTGCGCCAACGTGGAGGACGAGGTCGCCTTTGGCCCTGAGGGCCTGGCGCTGCCCCGTGCGGAGATCGCCGACCGCGTCGCTTGGGCGCTGGCCCTCGTCGATATGTCCGAGCACCGCCTGCGCTCGCCCAACGCCCTCTCGGGGGGTCAGAAGCAGCGCGTGGCCATCGCCGCCGGCCTGGCCATGCTGCCCGAACTGCTGGTGCTCGATGAGCCGACCTCGGGGCTGGACCCGCAGGGCCAATACGAGGTCTGGTCGGCCATCGAGCGTCTGCGGCGCGAGCACAAGATGACGATTGTGATGGTCAGCCAGGACGCTGAGCAGGTGGCCGAGTTCGCCGAGCGCGTGGCGGTGTTGTACGAGGGTCGTCTGCTCGCGGTGGACGCCCCCGAGCGTGTCTTTGCAGACCGCGACCTGCTCCGGACCGCCGGCCTCGCTGCACCGCAGGTCTCTGAGGTGGCGCAGGCGCTCAACGCGCGCTGCGGCACGCACTACGCCTTTACGCGGTTGGACGAGGCTGAGGCTGAACTGCGCGGACAGCGGACGCCGAGCGTCCTACCGGCAGCGCTGCCGCCGCCATCCCCGGCCGATGACGCCCGCGACGCGCCCGCCGCGCCGGCGCTGATCCGCGTCGAGGGCCTGCACTACCACTATGATGATGAGACGCCGGCTCTCAACGGCGTCGACCTGACGCTGCCTGACAATGCCTTTCTGGCGATCATCGGTCAGAACGGCTCGGGCAAGACGACGCTAGTCAAGCACCTGAATGGCCTGCTGCGGCCCATCGCGGGCGACGTCTGGGTTGACGGCGTCAACACGCGCGCCGCCACCGTGGGCCAACTCGCGCGCACGGTGGGCTATGTCTTTCAGAACCCCGACCACCAGATCTTTTGCGCCACCACGCGTGAGGAACTGGCCTTTGGCCCGCGCAACTTGGGCCTGCCAGGTGACGAGGTACACTCCCGCGCCGAGGAGGCGCTGGCGGCTTTTGGGCTGACACCCTACGCGGAGATGCCGCCGGCCGTGCTGGGCTACGGCCTGCGCCGCAAGGTCGGCATCGCCGCAGTGTACGCCATGCGCCCGAGGGTGTTCATCCTGGACGAGCCCACGGCCGGCCTGGACTGGCGCAGCGCCCAGGAGGTGATGGCCCACCTGCGCGCCCTGTGGCAGCAGGGTCACACCATCATCCTGGTCAGCCATGATATGCGGTTGGTGGCCGAGCACGCCGCTCAGACCCTGGTGATGGAGCAGGGGCGTGTGCTGGCGTCCGGTCCCACCCACGCCGTGCTCGCGCAAGACGATGTGCTGCGACAGGCNNCGCCCGCCGCAGGTGCGGCAACTCGCGCTGCGCCTGCGGGATCTGGGCGTGTCGCCCGAGACGCTCTCGGTGGAGGCTTTCGCCGATGCCTGGTGTCTCCGTCGGGAGGCGCGCCCATGAGCTCACGCTACGACCTCTACCAGCCCGGGCGCTCGTGGCTCCATCGCCTGGATCCGCGCTGCAAGCTGCTGATGGCGTTGTGTCTCTCGCTGGTGCTGCTGCTGTGGAGCAACCTGTGGGTGGTGCTGGGCGCGCTGGTGCTGACGCAGATCGCGCTGCTGAGCGCCCGCGTCGCGCGCGTGCGGCTCGCGGCGGTCTGGAAGGCGATGCTGCCGACCATGCTGTTGATCGCGCTGCTTTGGCTCGTGCTCTATCCGGGGCAGCCGCCGCTGTTGCTGGCGTGGGGGGTTGTGCGCATCAGTGCGGCCAGTCTGGCGCAGGCACTGGCCATCGCGCTGCGTCTGGTGGCGCTGGCTTTCGCCCTGTTCCTGTGGCTGTTCACCACCGACCAGACGGGGCTGGTGCGGGGCCTCACGGCGTTGGGGCTGCCCTTTTCGGCCGGGCTGACCCTGGCGATGGCTCTGCGCTATCTGCCCACCATGGCCGGCGCGCTGCGCACCGTCTCAGACGCGCAGCAGGCTCGCGCGCTGGATCTGCATCCGCGCAACCCCATCGTGCGCGCGCGGCGCTATGTGCCGATCATCGTGGCGATGCTGATCTCGGCTGTGCGCACCGCTGAGAACCTCTCGCGCGCGCTCGAATCACGCGCCTACGACGCCGCTTCCCCGCGTACGTCACTGCGCGCTCTGCACTACCGCCCCGCCGACTGGGCCTGGACTACGATCACCTTGCTGGCAACGGCGGGCGCGCTGGCGGCGCGGTTCGCACTCTAGACGAACTGCGGCTGCGGCGGCTCGCTGGTCGTCGGCCCAGGCATTATCGCCAGGCCACCCGGCGTCAGCGCAACGTAGCCGCTCCCCGCCCCCAGACACGCGATCTTGACCATGCTGCTCCTTCCAGGCACGATATGGTAGAGACNNGAAACCCGCGCCCCCCTCCAACGTCTCTACAAACGCCAGGTGCAGCGTTACTTGGCCAGCTTTCTGCCCTTGGCGGCCCAGAGCATGCCGTTGGTCATCAGCGTCAGAATCTGCGGGTCCTGCTCGAATACCTGCGCCACGTGGCCGAGCGAAGAGTAGAACACGCGCCCCTTGCCGTAGGTCTTGGTCCACGCCACCGGCATCACCACATTGCCATGGTCGGGAAAGACGGTCGTGGCGAGTACCTCATTGATGGGGTCCACGTGCATATAGTACTGCTCTGACGTCACCCTAAAGTCGTGCATGCCTTTGGTCAGCGGGTGATTGGGATCGACGATGTGTACGTCATAGGTGATGCCGCCGCCGCCCGGGTGGGCAACCCACTGCCCGCCGCACATGAACTGCCATTCGGTCTCCTGGCGGAAGGCGTCGCACATGCCGCCGTGGAGGCCGGCGATGCCGACGCCGCTCTGCACCGCCTCCAGCACTGGCTTGAGCTGCTCCTGCTTGATCGCTCCCATGGTCCACTCGGGCACGATCAGGTCGAGCCCCTTGAGCTTTTCAACGTCCAGGAAAGCGTCCAGCGTCTCGGAGATCTCGACCTCAAAGCCGTTCTCGCGCAGCGACTTGGCCAGTATATCGCTTACCTGCAACGGTTCGTGACCATCCCAGCCGCCCCGCACGATCAGAGCCTTCATGTTACCCCCTCGGAACCATATGTTGTAGCGGACGCCCCGCAGCGCCCTGTTGCCCCTGCTTTTACCACGGTAAGCAGCCCGCGTCAACCCTTGCACAACGGCGCCAACGCTGCTAGAATGCCGCCCGGAGGCCAGCCAGATGAAAAACGGTTACGCTCACATGGTACAGGACGACTATGTCGCCCGGGTGCGGCGCCTGCTCGCGGAGCGGCGTGCACGCCTGGCGGGCGTCCGCACACTCGAGGACGCCCGCGCCTACCAGGCATACGTCCAGCGGGCCATCGATGCCGCCTTTGCGCCGCGACCGCCGCGCACAGCGCTCAACGCACGGGTGACGGCCACGCGGCAGCGCGATGGCTACAGGATCGAGAACCTGCTGTTTGAGAGTCGGCCCGGCCTGTTGGTCTCGGCCAACCTGTATGTGCCCGAGGGTCTGCAGGCGTCTGCGCCCGCGGTGCTGGCCACCTGCGGCCACAGCGACAACGGCAAGGCGCTGTCGACCTACCAGGAGTTCTGTCTACGGCTGGTACACGCGGGCTTTGTGGTGCTGATCTATGACCCGCTCAACCAGGGCGAGCGCGACCAGTACGCGTTGCTCGAGCAGCATGACTGCGTGGCCAACTGCTGCGCTGCGCACAACATGATGGGCAAGCAGCTCGAGCTGGTGGGCGAGAACCTCAGCATGTGGCGCGCCTGGGACGGCATCCGCGCGCTCGATTACCTGCTCACGCGTCCGGAGGTGGACGCGCGCCACGTGGGCCTGACGGGCAACTCGGGTGGCGGCACCATGACCACCTGGATCTGGCCCATCGAGCGCCGTCTGACGATGGCCGCGCCCAGTTGCTTTGTCACCTCGTTCCTGAACAACTTGGAGAACGAGTTGCCTGCCGACTGTGAGCAGTACCCGCCCGGTCTGCTCGGTGCCGGACTCGACATGGCCGATATGTTCATCGCCCGCGCGCCCGACCCCGCCATCCTGCTCGGGCAACGCTACGACTATTTCGATCGGCGCGGGTTTGCGCAGGCCGCCGAGGAGGTGCAGCGCTTTTACGCGCTGCTGGGCGCCTCTGAGCGCTTTGCCTCGTATCTGGGGCCGCGACCGCACGGCTATGGCCGCGAGAATCAGGAGGCCATGGTGGCCTTTTTCGCGCGGCAGGCCGGCTTGCCCGAGCCTGAACCCCTGGACGATCCCGCGGTCGAAGAGGACGCCGCGCTATGGGCTACGCCCGGCGGACAGGTGGTGCACGCCGGCGCCACGCCGATCTACCGGCTGATCGCGGCGCGCGCCGATGAACTCGCCGCCACCCGGCCCGCCCTGGCGCCGGAGGCGTTGCGTGCCACGCTGACGCGCCTGCTCAGCCTGCCGGCCGCGCGCGGGATTCCGCACCATCGCAATCTGCGCCCCACGAACGGCGCCAACGGTGTCACCTATGGCCGCTATGCCATCGAGACCGAGGGCGACATACGCGCGATCCTCTACCGGCGGATGCTCGAGCCCAGCATCCTGGGGGCGCTGGAGGTGCCCGAGGAGACGCATCTCTACCTACCGCACCTCGCGAGTGCCGAGGATCTGGTCGATGCTCCCTACGCCGTGGCGTTGCAGCAGGAGCGCGAGCTCTACGCGCTGGACGTTCGCGGCCTTGGCGAGTCCGCTCCCGATGAGGAAGGCTCTTTCTGGCAGTGCTATGGCATGGACTATATGCACCACGGCCACGGCGTGTTGCTGGATGAGAGCTATCTGGGGCGCCGCGTCTACGACGTGCTGCGCACACTTGACCTGCTGGCGGCGCTGGGGGCGCGTACTCTGCACCTGCACGGACGCGGGCAGGGCGCTTTGCTGGCGTTGTATGCCGCCGTGCTGCACCCGCGCGTGACCCACTGCACGCTCGTCAACGCGCCCGCGTCGTACCGTGCGTGGTGCGAGGCGCCGCTGGTGGCGTGGCCCTCGGCCAACTTTGTTCGTAAAGGTCTGGCGCACTTTGACCTGCCCGACCTGTTGGCGGTGCTGGGGGATCGCGTCTCCGTGATCGATCCGTGGGGGCCAGAGATGGCCTGAACGTCGCGGCGGCAGCCGCATCCGGGAGGCAGAGATGACCAGTCAGCGACGCGCCGAGCTCTACAGCCTGTTGGGCGACTTGCCCGCGCGCGATCGGCCGATCAGTGCGGAGCAGGTCTCAGTTCGCGAGCACGATGGCTATCTGCTCGAGACGCTGGCGCTCGACCTGAACGGCATTGAGCCGGTGCCCGCCTACTATGCGCGCCCCCTGCGGCTGGAACACCCGGCGCCGGCGGTGCTCTACAACCATGCCCATGGCGGCAAGTGGGATATCGGCAAGGAAGAGTTCATCGCCGGGCGCGGGGCGCTGCAGTCGCCGCCGTATGCCAAGGCTTTGACCGACCTGGGCTACTCGGCGCTGTGCATCGACGCCTGGAACTTTGGCGAGCGCCGCGGCCGCACCGAGTCAGAGCTGTTCAAGGAGATGCTCTGGGAGGGACGGGTGCTGTGGGGCATGATGATGTACGACAGCCTGCGTGCTGTCGATTATCTCGCCTCGCGCGCCGACGTGGACGCGGCGCGCCTGGGCACCACCGGCATCTCGATGGGAAGCACCTCGGCTTGGTGGCTGGCCGCATTGGACGAGCGCATCAAGGTCTGTGTGGACCTGTGCTGCCTGACCGATTTCCACGCGCTGATTCAGGCGCGCGGGCTGGACGGCCACGGCATCTACTACTATGTGCCCAGCCTGCTCAAGCACTTTGACACCGCCGGCATCAATGCGCTGATCGCGCCGCGGGCGCACCTGTCGATCAACGGCACGCTGGACGGGCTGACGCCGCCCGGGGGTCTCGACGCGATCGACGCGGAACTGCAGCGGGTGTATGCCGAGCAGGGCGTGCCGGAACACTGGCGTCTGCTGCGCTATACCACCGGGCATTTCGAGACCGCACACGCGCGCCGCGAGATTATGGCCTGGTTCCAGGCCTGGCTGTAGGGACTGGACACGCCGTCAGCCAAAATCCGAGGCAAGTACTCTTGCCC
>DIVQ01000030.1:12527-21503 GCA_002423325.1 Anaerolineales bacterium UBA6128
GCGCAGCGTTTGGGACGCTGAAGTCGGAGGTTCGAGTCCTCTCGCCCCGACAGTGCGGGCGTAGCTCAGTTGGCAGAGCTCCTGCCTTCCAAGTAGGTTGTCACGCGTTCGAATCGCGCCGCCCGCTCCACAGGACAGGCCCGCTGAAGCGGGCTTGTCCTTTTTTGCGGCCCAGGGAGGTGCCGGACTCGCTCGGGGCGCTTTCGGTACCCTCAACGGGGCGAGCGTGCTATACTCTGGCCCAGCCGGTCTGTCTCTTGCGAAAGGAGTCTGCCATGCGCCTGGGAGGTCCCGTCGATGCTGCTCGCGACCCCGATGTATGGGTCGCCCATCTGCGCGCCTGTGGCTACCGCGCGGCTTTTTTCCCGCTGGGCCCGGACGCTGCGGATGATGACGTGGCGCGCTACGCCCGCACCGCGGCTCAGAACGACATCGTCATCGCCGAGGTGGGCGCCTGGAGTAACCCACTCAGCCCCGACGACGCCGAGCGCCGCGCTGCGCTGGACAAGTGCATTGCTGGGCTGGCCGTGGCCGACCGCATCGGCGCGCGCTGTTGTGTGAACATCGCGGGGTCGCGCGGGTGTAAGTGGGACGGCCCGGACGCGCGCGATCTCACGCGCGACACCTTTGACCTGATCGTGGAGACGGTTCGCAAGATCATTGACGCCGTCAAGCCCACGCGCAGCGTCTATGCGCTCGAGACGATGCAGTGGATGTACCCCGATTCGGTGAACGCCTACCTGCGGCTGATCAAGGCCATCGACCGGCCGGGGTTCGGGGTGCACCTGGATCCCACCAACCTGGTGTGCAGCCCGCGGATCTACTTTCGTAACGGGGCCATGATCCGCGATGCTATCCGCAGGCTGGGGCCGCGCATCCGCTCGTGCCACGCAAAGGATATTCTGCTCGCGCCGGACGCCACCGTGCACTTGAGCGAGGTGCGGCCGGGGCTGGGCGCCCTCAACTATCGCGCCTACCTGCGCGGTCTCAGCACGCTCGATGCCGACATGCCGCTGATGCTCGAGCACCTGCCCAACCAGGACGAGTACGGGTTGGCCGCGGACTATGTGCGCAGCGTGGCGGGCCGACTGGGTCTGGGGCTGTAGCCTGGCGGCCCGTACTGGCAACCAGCGCCGCTTTGCGGATGCGCGTGTGTCGCTTTGACGTTTCCTGCGCGATCGTCCGCGTCTACGATTCGCTCAGGTGCAGCACGATGATCCAGCCCTCGCCCTCCGCTTGGGCGCCGTCCTCAAGGGGAAAAGACACTTTACGCGTGTGCGTGCCCGACCAGGGGTACTCGCCGTACATGCCCTCGGCATCCACCACGACCAGTTGCTCGCCCGTCATCTCCAGCACCAGATCCAGTCGTTCGTTGCCTGGTGCGCCGGAGCATTCTCCCTGCACAGACACATCCAGATCCATGGTTACGGTATAGGTTCCCCATGCTTGTGTCAGCGTTGCCTCGTAAGAGACGGGCGCTTGGCCAGTGATGGGATAGGGCTGCCCCAAACCCGTGACGGCGAAAGGCACGCTGCCTACGGCGACAGGCTCAAGCCCGACGGCCTCGGCGGGTCCCACAAGGACTTGAATCTCGAGTTGCCCAGACAGTCTCTCGCAGCGGCTCGCCGTTGTCGGCTGTTCTGTCGCCGCCGGCGCCGCCGCCACCGTCGGCGTCGCGGTGGGCGTCGGCGTCGACACCAACGCCGTGGTTGGCGTTGGCGAGGGCGGGCTGGCCAGCGCCGGGTCAGTAGCGCTGAGATCCGGGGCGCTCTGCGGTGTTTCACCCGTCGGGATGGGTGGAAGCGCAGTCGGTACGGGCGTGGAAGGATCGGCGCAGCCGGCCAGGACGACGGCAAGCATGAGAGCGAGTAGAACGGGGCGGGCGACGCGGTGTGTAAGGTGCATCACTGAGGCTCCTCTCTGGCGCTGTGGCCGTGGGTCGCAGGGCGCGGCCAAGTGATAATCTACGCCTGGCCGCGAACAAATGGGCAGGCTGGCTCAACCTGGAGGCCAGAGCGAAGACGCTCTCGATGTCGTCGGGAGTGCGAGAACTTGGTATGCTGCGCCGGAGCAACGGTTCGCGCAGGCGTGAATCCGTCTGGCCGCTGCCATCCTGACACACCGCAGAGGCGCTGTCTGCGGCGACGCTGATCGCCTGCACCGGGTTACAGGCGCGGACAGACTGCCCGGAAGACAAAGCGTCTCATGTTTTCTATCCTAGACGATGTGCAGTTCGGCGTCAAGGGGGCCGAGTCGTCTTGAGGTCCGCGGCCGTCTCGACAGCACGCGCACACGCCGCCTATTACAGCAGGCTCAGGTCGCGTGGGAACTCGCGATAGCCCTGCGCCGAGACCCAGACGCCCGGCCGCGCCCAGGCCAGCCCCTGCTCTGAGAACGACAAGCCCTCCTCAAAGGCGCGTGCCAGCGCCTCCTCCATGCCGGGCACTGCCACGAGCGGCGACCCGCCCTCGCCGGCCACCTCGCGTGTTTGCTCCGGTGGGATGACGCGCACACCGGCGCTCGACTCGAAGGCCAGGTTCACCGCCAGCACTTGGGGCGCGGCCTCTTCAAGCCCCACGGTGGGGCGTGGGGCGCGTCCTGCTACCACCTCTGCGGTCTGCACAAAGGTTCGCTCGTTGAGCGTCAGTCCGTCGCTGGGCGCGTACTGCTCCAAGCGGCCATCGGCGTAGAGCACCTCGACGCGCTCCTCGCTCGAGAACCAGCGCAACTGGCCGTTGTCGCACAGCAGCAGGACCTCCGGGTTGTGAGTACGCGTCACCGCGTGGCTCACCACATGGATGACCCGCACGCCGTTCGTCAGGCGCGCCTCGATGTAAGACGTATCATAGCTGTCGATCGGCTTGGCGCGGTACAGCTCGGCGCGCACCTCGGCGATGCAGTCGAGTCCGGCGCGCCCCATGCTGCCCCAGTAGAGCAGGTGCGCCAGGTGATGCGCCACCGCGTTTGTGGCGGGGCCATCCAGAACCCAGGCGTCGCCCTGTTTCAATCGGCCCGCCCAGGCGTTGCGCTGATAGTAGGCTTGTGCGCGCGGCCAGTCGGTGCGCACGCGCGCCTCATGCAGGGCCCCCAACGATCCGTCGGTCAGCTTGCTGAGCACCCAGGGGGTGATGGGCGAGTAGAGGTACTGATAATCCACCGCGCACCAGTTTCCTGAGGCGCGCTCGGCTGCCTGCATCCGCAACACGTCCTGCACCGTGGCGGCCGCCGGCTTTTCCACCAGTACGGGATAGCCCGCCTGCAGCGCGCGGAGGGTCAGGGGCGCGTGGCTCGCGATGGCCACGGGCAACCCCACCACGTCGGCCTGATCATGCGACTGTGATAGCATGGCGTCGAACGAGTCATAGACGCGCACGCCGCGGCGCTCCAGCTCGGGTCGCAGCTCGCCCAGAAGGGCCGCGTTGGCGTCCGTCACCGCCGCAATGCGCGCCACGCCGCGCTGCTCCAGCGGCTCCAGCACCTGTCGCCAGTGCGCCCCGAACCCACCCACGCCCACCACAGCCAGCCTCAGCATCAGAGCCTCCTCTCCTGCGATCTCGCAGTCCCAAGCCAGTATGCGGCGCAGCCTCGCTGACGTCAACCGTGGAACGTCAGGTTGCTGACATTTGACACACCGTGGCTGTTGCGTATTCTAGCCAGATACCAATTCCTATTGGATTAGTCAACAAGCGAGTCCTCTGTGAAGCTCTCCAAGCGCGGCGAATACGGCCTCAAGGCGATGATCGCTCTGGCTGCGGGTGGTCCCCAGGGTACGGTGCTGCAAGTGCGCGATATCGCGACGCGCCAGCAGATACCGGCCAAGTTTCTGGAGCAGATCATGCTGATGCTCAAGAACGCGGGCCTGCTGCAGTCCAAAGTGGGCTTGGGCGGCGGCTACCACTTGGCCAGGCCGGCCAACGAGATCACGCTGGGGCAGATCGTGCGCACGCTGGACGGACCGCTGGCGCCCATCCGCTGCGTCAGCAAAACGGCCTACGAGCGCTGCGTCTGTCCCGATGAAGACACCTGCGGGCTTCGTCTGGTGATGCTCGACGTCCGCAACGCCATCGCCGACATCCTGGACAACACGTCGCTGGAAGATGTGATGGTCCGCGAGTTGGCCGCGCGAGAGGCCAAGGCGGGCGCCGCCACGACGCCTGACGCAACTCGACCCGGCACCAGTTAGCTCCAACGCAACATACGCTTGCCCGACATCCGCGGCGCGTCAAAATATGATAATTTCTATAGGGATACAGGTCTTTTTCGTAGTCCGCACACTGACCGTCCTCGGTTCGCCCGCGCACCGTGCGCCTGAGCTCGGCCGGTATCAAACTGAAAGCGAGCGGCGATGAATCCAACGGTAGAGACGATTCTTGGCTTTGCGCTGGTGGGCTTTCTGGCGCAGTTGGTGGATGGCTGCCTGGGCATGGCCTATGGTGTGCTCTCCAACACGCTGATGCTGGCGCTGGGCAAGCCGCCCGCGCTGGCGAGCGCGAGCCTGAAGGTGGCCGAGACTTTCACGACGGCGGTCTCGGGGGCCTCACACTGGAGGCTGGGCAACGTGGACTGGAAGCTGGTGCGCAAGCTGGCGATCCCGGGCGTGCTGGGCGGGGTGCTGGGGGCGTACATCCTGACGAACGTGGACGGCAACCAACTCAAACCCTTTGTGGCGCTCTATCTGGTGGCGATGGGCTTTCGTGTGCTGTGGAAGGCGTTCAACCACAAGGGCCATGACGAAGACGCAGAGCCGCCCACGCGCACCTACCTTGCGCCGCTGGGGCTGGCGGGCGGGTTTTTCGACGCCATCGGCGGGGGCGGCTGGGGGCCCATCGTGACCTCAACCCTGGTAGCGAACGGCCACAACCCGCGCGAGTCCATCGGGTCGGTGAACTTGACCGAGTTCGCGGTGACGCTGGCGCAGGCCATTACATTCCTCGGCGCAGTGGTGTTTGGCGGCAAGGACATCATCGACTGGCGCATCAGCTCGGGCCTGCTGCTGGGTGGGGTGGTCGCAGCACCGTTCGGGGCCTGGTTGACAAGACGGCTGCCGCTGCGCGCATTGCTGATCGGGGTGGGTCTGCTGATCATGGCCACGTCGTTGCGCACGCTGTATCTTTCGTGGCCTGCGGCGGTGGCGGTGCTGACGAATCTGCACAACGCGGTGGCGGTGCTCTTCTAGCGGCGTTTGCTGGACCGCCGGTTGCCCAACCGGCAACCCGTTGCGGCGGATGACGCTGCAGGAGAGGAGGGGGCACACCACCGTGCGTGCCCCTACATAAGGTCATCGCTGGGGCGGACACAGGGGTCCGCTCGGTTCTATGAGTCTTTCCCATCGCCTCCGGGCGGTTTGTCGGCGCGCCAGGCCGCCCAGGTCGTCTCGAACCAGGCGTCGGTGGGCGGAACGGGCCGACGGGGCGCCCAACGGCTTGTGATCGACCCGTCGGCGGCGGCTTCAGTCTCCAGCACCTGAGCGCGGAAGCGCTCATCCTCGGGCTGCAATACAAAGGCGTCGCCCAACGCCGGATGGATCGGCGTGCCACTGCCAGCGGGCGCCAGCACCAGCGCCGAGCCGCGGCTGCCCACGCCGCCGGCGACCGCGTAGGCCGCCGCCTCCAAGTAGACCAGGTGCGCAAAGCAGAGCTGCCGCGTGGTGAGGGCGTCGCCGAGCGTGTCTGTGGTGTGACGACAGCCGCGCGTGTCCACCCGTTGCCACTGAGCGCGGGCCTCGTCCAGCGCGTGGGCCAGCAACTGGCCCGAGCGCACATGGGCGCAGGCGCGCGTCATGCGCGCCTGAAGTTCGGCGCGCTCCGTCTGCCAGGAGCGTTCAGTCTGCTGCGAGCGCGCCCCCCAGTCCAGCATCGCGGCGGTTGTCTGCGTGAGCGCGGCAACCGCTTTCGTCCTGTCGAGCGTCCGACTGGCGTAGCGCGCCGCGATCGACTCGGCCAGGCGGTAGCCGCCCACCTGTCCGGCATTGAGCGCCGCGCCGCCCGGGCGGTACACGCCGTGCGAGCCGTTGACCTCGCCCACGGGGAACAGGTGCGTCAGGTTCTCCGACTCCCAGGCGTGATCCGCTGCCAGCCCGCCGTTGTTGTGCTGGGCGCAGACGGCCACCTCCAGCGGCGCGGCGGCCAGGTCGATGCCGTGCGCGCGATAGAGCGCCACAGCCGCCGGGTTAAGGGCCTGCAGCCGTTCGAACGGCGTCTCCTGCATAGCGCCCGAGCGCTCCAGGTAGGCGCGGGCTTCGACGCCCAGGTCGCTGAGCGACAGGCCGTCGGGGTTGCGGCGGTAGTCCAGGTAGACGCGGCGGCCGCGCAGCACCGTTTCCTGGTAGACCAGCAGATCGATGAGCGAAGAGCCGCCCACGATCTTGTGTGTGTCAAACGGCCACTGGTAGCCTTTGAGAAAGACCTGCTCGGCGAGCTCGGCGACCGACGCATAGCAGGGACGCAGGAATTCGCGCGCGTCGTCCGCGTCTGCAGTCGCGCCGTCGGGCGCAGTAGACACGATGCGCGGGATGGCCTGCATGTAGGATCCGGAGACGTTCCAGCGAAAGGCCGTGGAGGCCAGGCCGAACTGTGACTCGCTCAGGTTACGGGCGCGCGCGCCGGCCAGCAACGCCACGCCGATAGCGCCCGTGTGCCCTTCGGGATAGACGCTGGTGCGGTAGAGGCCTCCGGGTCCCCCCGTGGCGTAGACCACGTTCTCGGCCAGGTAAGCGTGCCAGGTTGTGCCGTCCAGCAGCGCCAGCGCGCCCACGCAGCGCCGGCCCGCGCCCTCGCCCGGAGTGAGCAATGCGGTCACGTTGGCGCGTTCGCGCACGCGGATGCCACGCTGGCGCACTTGGGTGGTCAGGGCGCGGCACATCTCGCGCGAGGTCCAAGGACCGATGGAGGTGGCGCGCTGGCGCGGGTCGTGGTCGGTCTTGTAGCCGACAAAGCCGCCGAAGCGGTCGCGCGGGAAGGGCACCCCCATGGCCACCAGGTTCGTAAAGGCGCGCGCCGAGTAGGAGGCCTCGACCAGGGCCAGGTCGCCATGCATGCTGCCGCCAGCATAGAGCGTTTCAGCCAGGGCGCGCGGGGAATCGGCCTCGCCGCCGTAAAGGCTCAGCTTGTAGTAGGTCTGTTTGTCGCTGCCAGCGTTGTAGGAGGTGCCTCGGTCAAGTCCCTCGGTCAGGATCAGCAGGTCGGTGACGCCGAGCGCGTGCAGTTGCACGGCGGCGTTCAGGCCCGCCGCGCCGCTGCCGATGACCAGCGTGTGGACCCAGGTCACGGGCAAAGCCAGCGTGTGGCCATCCTGCAGGGGGATTGTGACGGTCTGGTCGTGCATGGCGGGTGACACCTCAGCGCGTCTGAGCGGCGTGTGACAGCCTGCATCTCGCGGGCGCCACCGAACGGAGCCCCCTGAAGGGGGCTGGTAGATCGCTCCCTGCGGGGTGCCGGGCAAATCTGGCGGTCCGACCGAGTTACAGGCGGCGCAGCGACAGGCCGCCGTCGACGTTGATGATCTGGCCGGTAGAGTAGGCCAGGTCGCCGCGCACGAGGGCGGCGACGGCGCGCCCCACATCCTCGGGCAGGCCCCAGCGCGCCTGCGGAACCAGGCCGTCGGCGATCATGCGGTCGTAGCGCGCAGCCACGCCTGCGGTCATGTCCGAGCGGATGATGCCGGGGCGTACCTCGTACACTGGCAGGTCGAACTCGGCCAAGCGCGCGGCCCAGAGTTGGGTCGCCATGCTGACGCCCGCCTTGGAAATGCAGTACTCGCCGCGGTTGGTGCTTGCCACGCGGGCCGAGATCGACGACACGTTGACGATGCAGCCGCTGAAGGCGGGGTCGGCGCGCTTCTGCTCGATCAGCCAGCGGGCCACCGCCTGGGTCAGAAAGTAGGGGCCCTGCAGGTTGATGCGCAGGACGCGCTCAAAGCTCTCCTCGGTGGCGTCAAGCAGGTCTGCCCGCACGCTGGGCGCTACGCCAGCATTGTTCACCAACACGTGCAATCGGCCATAGTGCGCGCGAAGCGTGGCGAGCAGCGCACTGCGGGCCGCGCGATCGGCGATATCGGACTGGCAGTAGAGCACGTCGGCGCCGTCGGCGCGCAACGCTTCCAGCGCCGACGCAACATCGGATGGCGGGCGCGTGCCGGTGAGCGCCAACGCGCAGCCCTCAGCGGCCAGGCTGCGAGCGATGCCGTAGCCAATGCCGCGCGCTCCCCCGGTGATCAGCGCGATACGCGTCATATCCTGCCCCCGTCAGACCGATCCGTTCAAGACAAAGTATAGGGGACGCCGAGAGGCGCGTCAATTGCCAGGCCGCCTCGGCGCTCGTATAATCAGCTTGCCCGCGAAACACGATCTCTTGCGCCACATTGGAGCACGATGACACTCAGCGACCACCTGCAAAACCGCCTGGCGGGGCTGCCGCTCAAGCCCGGCGTCTATATCATGCGCGACGCCAACCGCAAGGTTATCTATGTGGGCAAGGCCGTCGTGCTGCGTCATCGCGTGCGCTCCTACTTTCAGGCCGGCGCCGATCATCAGCCGAAAACCGAGCGCCTGGTGGCCGAGGTGGCGGACCTGGAGTGGATCGTCACCGAGTCGGAGCTGGAGGCGCTGATCCTCGAGTGCGAGCTGATCAAGCGCTATCGCCCGCGCTATAACGTGCGCTTCAAGGACGACAAGCGCTACCCGTATATCAAGATCAGCATGGGTGAGGATTTTCCTCGTGTGATGATGGTGCGAAACATGGTGCGCGATGGCGGGCGCTACTTTGGGCCCTTTACCTCGTCGCAGGTCGTCTACCAGAGCCTGGAGCTGCTGCGCCGCCTGTTCCCCTATCGCACCTGCAAGCGCGAGATCACCGGTCAGGATCGTCGCCCTTGCCTCTACTATCACATCAAACGTTGTCCGGGCCCCTGCATTGGCGCCATCGACAAGGAGGGCTACCGCGCAATTCTCGAGCGCGCGGCGCTCTTTCTGGAGGGCAG
>DIVQ01000015.1 GCA_002423325.1 Anaerolineales bacterium UBA6128
CCTACCTGTTCATCGCCCACGACCTTTCCACAGTCAAGCACGTTTCGAACCGCGTCGCGGTGATGTACCTGGGCAGGATGGCCGAGCTCACCGACCAGAACTCGCTCTACACGAACCCACTGCATCCGTACACTGAGGCGCTGCTCTCGGCCGTGCCCATTCCTGACCCCGACGTAGAGCGCGCGCGCCGCCGCATCATCCTGGAGGGCGACGTTCCTAGCCCGGCCAGTCCACCCAAGGGCTGTGTGTTTCACACGCGCTGCTCCAAACGGATGGAGATCTGCTCGCAGGTCATCCCAGAATGGCACGAGGCCGAGCCGGGACACTGGGTGGCGTGCCACCTCATCAAATAGCCCGGTGCCCTCTCTGCCTCGCCAGCAGGCCGTCAAGCGTCAATAGCGGCAAGCACGCAGCGCGTTTGCGTGCACACAATGACATCACGCGACAGGGAGACACGAGTCATGCTGAAGCAGATCACAGTCGATATGCTGAACCGTCTCGAAACCGCAGCCCGCGCGCAACAGCAGCGAGCGCCGCTGGCCAACGCCATCGCGCGTAACAGCCTGCGCGCCATGGCCTACCGCCAGACCGCCCTGCGGGAGGCCCAGCACACCTTTTCGCTCGAGCTTCCGACCGGCAAGATCACCGCGCAGAACTCGAGCGGACGTTGCTGGCTGTTTGCGGGCCTCAACGTTCTACGTATCGGCACGATGAAAAAGCTCAACCTCGAGACCTTTGAGTTCTCGCAGAACTATCAGATGTTCTGGGACAAGGTCGAAAAGGTCAACTTTTTCCTGGAGAGCATCCTGAGCACCCTCGACGAACCCACCGAAGGACGGCTGGTGAACTGGCTGCTCGGATCGCCGCTCAACGACGGCGGCCAGTGGGAGATGTTCGTCAACCTGGTGGAAAAGTACGGCGTCGTGCCCAAGTACGCCATGCCCGAGACCTACCACAGCAGCAACACGGGCGAGATGAACTGGGTGCTGACGCTGCGACTGCGGGAGGACGCGGCGCGACTGCGCGACGCCTACCGGGCCGGTGTGTCCGTCGAGGAACTGCGCTCGCGCAAGGAGGCCATGCTCTTTGAGTCTTACCGTCTGCTGGTCGAATGCCTCGGCGAGCCGCCCGACACCTTTGATCTCGAGCTGCGCGACAAGGATGACAACTATATCCAGGTGCAGGGCATCACGCCACTGGAGTTTGCCGAGCAGTACGTGCCGACGCGGCCGGCCGACTATGTCAGCCTCATCAACGCTCCCACCGCCGACAAACCATACGGCAAAGTCTACACGGTCAAGTACCTGGGCAATGTCATCGGAGGGCGAGACGTCCTCTATCTCAACGTCGATGTCGCCACCCTCAAACGCCTCACCCTGGCCCAACTGCAGGATGGCGAGCCGGTCTGGTTCGGCAGCGACGTGGGCAAGATGATGGATCGCGAAACCGGCGCGTTGCATGCGGATCTGTACGACGTCAGCCAGTTGGTTGGCTTTGAGCTGGGCCTCTCCAAGGCCGAGCGCCTCGACTACCGGGACAGCGCCATGACCCACGCGATGGTCTTTCTGGGGGTCAACCTGGTAGACGGCGTGCCTAACCGCTGGAAGGTGGAGAACAGCTGGAGCGAAAAGGCGGGCCGGGACGGCTACTTTGTCATGAGCGACCGCTGGTTCGACGAGTACCTCTATCAGGTCGTGTTGCATCGCAAATACCTGTCGCCCGAGATGCTCGACGCGTTCTCGGCCGAGCCGATCGCGCTGGAGCCTTGGGACCCGATGGGCTCGCTCGCCCGTTGAGACACAACCGCNNGCCGCAGCCATATAGGAGTTGCGCAATGAGTTGGATCTGCTACCATCTCTACGGCAACATCAGTGACGAGCCCAAACAGCTATTCCATTACACCCCCACCGGTAACCGGAACCTCCAAGTCATCGAAAGGCAGGTCTCGGTCTTTCGCCGACAGTACCGTCATCGCATCCAGGGCCTGTTCATTTTTCGCTACTGGACCGACCCCCCTATGGGCCCGGCAACCGAGGACCACGCCCACGTCCCCGACCACCCCTATGGCGAGTACATCCGCCTGCGCTTTCGCGTGGCCGACGACGATGACGACTGGGCCATGCGGGCTTTCCACGACCATGTAATCGCGCCGCTGCAGCACCCCGCGGGCGACGACGGGCTGGAGGCCGCGGCGCTGGTGGGATGGCGTCGTTACGAGGGGTACGATGCGCGCGCCGACGTGGGCGCGCGCTATGGCGATCTCTCCCGTGGCATTGACCCCACCGAAGAGATCGTGAGCATCCTCTCTACCTGGACGGACCTGCGCTTCTTTCTGCTCGAACATCCCGACCTGCAGCTCAACCCCGACCTGATCAACCTCTTTTTCAATACGATCGGCCTGACCTATCCCGAAGAGGTCGACGTGCTGGAGGCGCAGCAGGCCAGCCTCAGGCGGATGATGAGCCTCACAGTCGGACTTTAGCGGCGCGGCGTTGCGCTCGAGACGCGCATGCTTGCGTTCTCCCAACTATGCGACCCGCCGGCGCCGACCGCGCGCCTGACTCTGCAAGGCTCGAATGCACTTGGAGTCGGCGCGCGGCAGTGTTACACTCTTGCTACAGCTGGCCGTCCTTGCAGCCTACCCAAGCGCGAAAGGCAGAACAGATGAAGCAACAGTACGACCTCTCCGCCCTGGCCTGGACCGTTGAGGGGCACACGCCTTGGCTGTGGAAGTTCCAGCGCGTGCACCAGGTCGGCTTCACCGACCTGGGATGCGTTGACGTGCCGCCCGTGCCAGCGCGCGTGCCCGGCTCGGTGCAGGGGGCTTTGAGAGCAGCCGGCATCCTGCCCGCCTGGAACGTGGGCCTGAACTATCGCCAGTGCGAGTGGGTGGAGAACCGCCACTGGATCTACCGCACAGAGCTGCCCGACGCATGGGTGCAGGACAAGGCCGACTACCGCCTGGAGTGTCTGGGGCTTGACTATTGTGGCTGGGTGTACGTCAACGGCGCGGAGGCTGGCGCCTTCACCGGCACACACGTCCCGCACACCTTTGACCTGACGTCGCACCTCAAGCCCAGCGGCAATGTGCTCGAGATCATCTTTGACCTGCCGCCGCGCTGGCTCGGCCAGTTCGGCTGGACGTCCAGGATGCGCGAGTGGAAAGCCCGCTTTAACTACACCTGGGACTGGGTTCCACGCCTATTGCAGGTCGGCATATGGGACGACGTCGCCCTGGTCGCCACCGACGGTGTCGAGCTCGGCACGCTCCGTATCCTGAGCGACGCCGACCCGGCGGCCTCGACGGGCATCATGGACGTGGGTGGGACCGCCAGCGGCGGAGCTGACGCGCGCGTTGAGGTGACGCTGGAAAGCGACGCGGGCCTGGTGCGCCGCGAGACCGTCTCGGCGGCCCAGTTCGCCCGCGGCCTCCGCTGGGAGAGCCTCCCCGTGCGCCTGTGGTGGCCCAATCTGGAGGGTGAGCAACCGCTCTATACGCTGACCTGCCGCCTGCTTGACGGCGCTGGCGTGGAGCACGACCGCGATACGCGTCGCGTGGGCTTCAAGCACATCGAGTGGCACCCCTGCGCCGGCGCCCCTCCCGAGGCTGATCCCTGGGTATGCGTGATTAACGGACGGCCGGTTTTCATGCAGGGCGTGAACTTTGCGCCACTCAGCGCGCTCTACGCCGATTTGACCCGCGACGACTATGCAGCGCGCTTGGGCCAGTACCGCGAATTGGGCGCTAACATCCTGCGCATCAACGCCTGCCAGTTCCTTGAACGCACCTGGTTCTACGACCTGTGCGACGAGCTCGGGATAATGGTCTGGCAAGAGTTCCCGCTCACCTCGTCGGGCATCGACAACTGGCCGCCGGAGGATGAGCAGAGCATCGCCGCGGTCGCAGACATCGCGCGCTCTTTCGTGCAGCGCCGCCGTCATCACGCCTCGCTGCTGTTCTGGTCGGGCGGCAACGAGCTGCAGGGAGAACTGGACGGGCGCAAGACCGGCGCAGGCAAGCCCTGCGGCATGGACCACCCCATGCTCAAGCGCCTCGGGGAGGTGACGGCCGAGGAGGATCCCGTGCACCGCTACATCGCCACGTCGCCCAGCGGCCCGCGCGCGGGCGCCAACCCGGCCGACTTTGGCAAGGGCCTGCACTGGGACGTCCACGGCGGCGCGGCGCTGGCCGCCACCCCCGAGGAGGCCGAGCGCTACCTGGCCGAGGATGACGCGCTGCTCCGCTCGGAGGTCTACTGCTCGGGCGCCAGCCCGGTGGCACTGATCGAAAAGTACGCCGGCGGGATGGACACATGGCCGCCGCAGCACACCAATCCCTACTGGGACAGCCTGACCACCTGGTGGCTCGACTGGGACCGGCTGGTGGCCTGGCACGGGCGCGAGCCAGCCGACCTGGCCGAGTACGTGGCCTGGTCGCAGGCAAAGCAGGCGCTCATGCTGGGGATGGACTGCGCAGCGGCCAAGCGGCGCTTCCCCCGGTGTGGCGGCTGGCTGCTCTGGTCAGGTCACGACACCTTCCCTCTGTGCATCAACTCGTCGCTGATCGACTTTGATGGTGGCTACAAGCCCGCCGCCCTGGAGATGAAACGCATTTGGCACGGGCCGGCGGGGAAAGAACTCACCACGAAAGACACTAAAAATACGAAATAAACACGATATCGAAAAACACAGAATCGCCGCCAGGCACCAGGGACCGGTCGTGGTAGGCCAGGGACTGCCTGCTGAGCCCTCGGACCCGGCACAGTATGCAAACGGCAACGGCACCTTATCTCATTTCGTGTGGTTCGCGTGTTTCGTGGTTATAGTCTTGGCCGTACTATTCGAGATTGTGGAGTACGCCCAATGCGCTTTGAGCTCGACATCGACTATTCGCCCGACGAGATGGCTGCCTCGCGTGCGCGCATGCAGGCCCGCGCAGAGCGTCGTTATGTCGACCGCGTGCCGGTCAACTATTGCGTGGTGCCACGCTACTTTGCGCCGATCTTTGGCGTGCCCTACCTCGACCTGTTCGGCGACGTCGAGACCCACTACTACTGGCTGCTGCAATTTGCCAAGTATCAGATCGAGAACATCCCCTGCGACTATATGACCGGCACGACACTGTACATCCATCCGTACTTTGACAACGCCGTGCCGCCCAGCGCCCAGGGCGCCGAGATCGGCTGGACGGAGGGCTCACCACCCCGCGCACTGGCCGCGATCCACACGCCGGACCAGATGGAGGCCTTCCAGGTCGCCGAACCCGACGCCGGCTTGCGCGGCACCGTCATCGACTGGTGGCAGCAGATGAAGACGCTCGTTGCACAGACGCGTCTGACCTTCGGCAACACCGAGGGACACGTGGACGTTGGCTGCCTGAGCACGGGCGGCCTGAGCGCGCATATGCTGGCCGTTGATCTCGTGGGCGAGCCGTTCTACTGGTGGATGCTGGAGTATCCGGAGGCCTGCCACCGCTTCCTGGCCAAGATCACGCAGGGCGAGATAGAGGCCGAGCATCTGATGCGCCGCATCGACCCGCGCCTGCGCGGTGGCTACGGCCTGGCCGAGGACTCGGCGCAGATCATCTCGCCGGCGCTGTTCCGCGCGTTCTGTCTGCCGTATACTGCACGCATGTTCGACGCGTTCGGCGCGGAACTGGCCAATGGGCGCGCCATCCACATCTGCGGCGAAAGCCGGCACCTGCACGCCGTCCTGCGCGACGAGTTGCATATGAGCGCTTTTGATATCTTTGGCTACATGGTCCCGCCGCAGGAGGCGGCCGCCAACCTGGGTTACAGCTGCCTGCTGTGGGGCAACATCAATCCCATGCTCATGAAGGACGGCTCCCCTGAGCAAGTGTACGCGGCCGCGCGCGAGTGCCTTGAGGCGATGGCCCCGTGCGGCGGCTATATGGTCGGCGATGGCGCCAACGTCTGCCCGGGCACACCGCTGGCCTCGTTCGAGGCGATCATGCGCGCGGCGGAGGACTATGGTCTGCCGCAGGATCATCCCTGATCACGTAAAGGGGGGGGGCGCTTCTGTTGTTTGCCAGGTAGAACGCCCCCTCGCACCTGCCGGTGTCTCTACCAGGACGCGTGCAGAACTGACCCATCGAGAGGGATAACACCATGACTGAGATGACCAGCAAACAACGCTTCCTCGCAGCCATTCGCCACGAGATTCCCGACCGCGTGCCCGTCGCGCCGGACATCTCTAACTATGTCCCCGCCAAGCGTGTCGGGGTCCCCTTCTGGGACATCTACTTTTTCGACGCTTACCCGCTTTGGCAGGCGTACCTGGAAGCCATCGACTATTTCGGGGCGGATGCCTGGACCGCACCCGTCATGTACATCCCCTTTGAATACGAGCCCAACGACGTGACCACCGAGCGCATTGTGCGTTATGACAAGTCACGCGACGCCATGATCATGGACAGAACCACTCACACCACGCTGGGCGATCTGACCAGCCAGGAAGTCTGCTTCCGCGCCGAGCCGCCGACCCGTACGATCCGCCCCATCAAGGATTTTGCCAAAGACCTGCCGGCCTTCTGGGCGACTCAGGCCATGCCGGTGGGAATCGACCATGCTGCGTTGGAGGTGCAACTAGCCGCTTGCCGCAAGCGCGAGATTGCCTTCGGCGTCACTCAGCCCTACCCCGGCTTTCACATGTGGGAGGGCCAGGTGCAAGGTGGCATCATCCCGCTCAGTTATCTCGAGTTCGACCAGCCCGCGCTGTTGGAGGAGTGGGCCGAGCGCGACAGGGCGCGCTATGACCGCCACCTCGAGATCATGCTCGAGTCCGGCGTGCTGGATTATATGCTCTTTGGTGGCTCGGGCACCATCACCCTGGCCTCACCGGCCCTGGCGCGCAAGTACGCGCTGCCTTCGCTACAAACACAGTCCAAGATCACCAAGCAGGCCGGGCTGCCCACCATGCTGCACTCCTGCGGCAAGAACCGCGAGCTCATCAAGATGCTGGCCGAGGAGACCGACATCGGGATGGCCAACCCGCTCGAGCCGCCGCCGGCGGGCGATGTCGACCTGGCGGAGGCCAAGCGCCTCTATGGCGACCGCCTCGCCTTCATGGGCAACCTGCACACCACCGACGTGATGCTGCAGGGCACGCCGGAATACGTAAGGTACAAGTCGGTGGAGGCCATGCGCGACGCAGGCCGTGGCGGCGGATTCGTCCTCTCTACCGGCGATCAGTGTGGCCTGGGGACGCCCGATGCCAACCTGTTCGCGATAGTCGAAGCCGCCAAGCGCTACGGCCGCTATGACCCAGTTACCGGCGAACTGCCCGATCTGCCGCCGCTGGACCCGGCCTGATCGGCAGCGCGTTGCTGCGGTTGACAAAGCCGAGCCTCCACGGGACACCAGCCGTGGAGGCTCGACTGGTCTATCAGATGCTCAACCGCTGCTCAGACCAGGAGCAGCGCCGGTTGCTCGATCAGTCGCTGCAGCGCCCCCAGCCAGGCGTTGGCCTGGGCCTCACTGAGCGTGTGTGCGTCATAGGTCAACGCCAGCCAGCAGATCGGGCGCGCGACTATCTGGCCACCGAGCGTCCAGGGGCGCTCGGCGATGCGTCCGACCCCCAGTGCAGCGCTGTATCCGGCCACCAGCGGCGCCGCAAACACCGTGGCAACACATTCAGGGCGGTGCACGAGTGTGGCTCGAAAACCGGCATCGTCAGCGCCTACGTGCCTCACCACGCGCTCGAGCAAGTTGGTGATCGTGAGGGGATGGTTGCTGCCCCGTAGCTGCGCGACGGCGTGCAGCGCCTGCGTCATATCCGCCTCGACCATCAACAGCGCGGGCGGCTCCGCCGCTGAGGCGGACGCGCTCGCCGACAATCTGTCACGGGCCTCGAGGGCCGCGCGGACATCCCGCTCGATGATAGCTCCCTCAGGACCGCTGGCCGGCACTGCCGACCAGTCCAGCCCCTCCGCTTCGGCCAGACGGCGGGCCCGCGGCGAAATGAGTCGACGAATGGTCGCATCCGCTGAGGCCGTTCTGAAGGCCGGCTGCGCCACAGGCACTGACGCTCCGGGGGCGGGTTCGAAGGTTGGAGTCGATGCTGCCGGCCTCGGCGCGACAGCAGGCACGGCTGCCGCCGGTGTGTCCGGAGACAGCGCACCCGGCGCAGCACTGGGCGCGTCCGCCGCCTCGTCCGGCGCGGCGATCACCGCGATGGACTGCAGCACCGGCACCGTCTGGCCCTCAGCCGCCGAAACGGCGCGCAGCACGCCACTGGCGGGCGCCTCAACGTCCAGCACCGCTTTGTCGGTTTCGATCGCGTACAGCGGCTCGCCGGCCTGCACCGCGTCGCCCTCGCGCTTGTACCAGTGCACCAGGGTGACCTCGGCCGTCGTCTGGCCGAGCGGCGGAACGACCACCTCTTTGGCCATCTCTAGTTTTTCCCCATCAGCTTGTGCACTGCGTCCACGATCTTGTCAGCCGAGGGCAGGTAGAACGCCTCCATCACTGGCGCGAACGGCGGCGGCGTGTCGATCGACGAGACGCGCGCGATCGGCGCGTCCAGATAGTAGAAGGCTTCCTCCGCGACCATCGCGGCGATCTCGGCGGCCCAGCCGCAGGTGCGGTTGTCCTCTTCGGCAACCACCAGCCGGCCCGTCTTGCGCACCGACGCCAGGATCAACTCCTTGTCGAGCGGCACCAGCGTGCGCGGATCGATCACCTCGGCGCTGATGCCCTCCTGTGCCAGCGTCTCGGCCGCTGCAAGCGCTTGGTACATGGTCAGCAGTTTCCCCACAATGGTCACATCGCTGCCCTCGCGCCGCACAATTCCCTTGCCGATCGGCACAATATAGTCCTCGCTGGGCACCTCGCCCACGGGACTCAGGGCGCCCTTCTCAGAGCGCGCCCCCTTTGAGCCGTACAGCAGCTTGTGCTCAAACACGATCACCGGGTTGTCATCACGCACCGCCGCCTTCAGCAGGCCCTTGGCGTCGTAGGCCGTGGCGGGCGCCACCACCTTGAGCCCAGGCACGTGGCACATGAAGGCCTCCAGCGACTGCGCGTGCTGCGAGCCGCGCCGCGTCGAGCCCACCGGCGCCCGCATCACCATCGGCACGCTGACCGTGCCGCCCGACATGTAAGTCATCTTGGCGGCCTGGTTGGCCAATTGGTCCATCATGCAGAACAGGAAATCGCCGTACTGCACGTCGGCGATGGGCCGCATGCCCGCCATGGCCGCGCCCACTGCGGCGCCCGCCAGCCCGATCTCCGAGATGGGCGTGTCCAGCACGCGCTCATGACCGAACTGCTCGGACAGCCCCAGCGTCACGGTGAAGGCCCCACCAAAGCCGCCCGTGACCCCGATGTCTTCACCGATGCAGAACACGCGCGGGTCACGCTCCATCTCTTCTCGGATCGCCAGGCGTAACGCCTCGGCAATGCTCATCATGGGCATGGTACACATCCTCCTGGCAGGGCCAGCTCGGCTGCGGGTACGTGCGAGATCAGGCGCTCTCGCCGACAAACAAGTGCTTGAGTGCGTCTGTAGCCAGCGGATCAGGGCTGGTTTCAGCGAAGGCAACCGCCTCGTCGATCACGGCCTTGACCTCGGCCTCGACCCGCGCCAGGTCCGCATCGCTGGCCTCACCGCGTTCCTTCAGCCGCTGTGCGGCGATGACGAGCGGGTCGCGCGCCCGCCACACCGCCTCCTCTTCCTTGCTGCGATAGGTCAGCGGATCACTACGCGAATGTCCGCACAGCCGGTACGTCTTCGCCTCGATCAGCGTCGGGCCCGCCCCTGCGCGCGCGCGCGCGCAGGCCTCAATGGCAACCTCCCGCACGGCCTCCACGTCGTTGCCGTCCACGATGACGCCCGGGATCCCGTACGCCGGCGCACGGTCGGCCACGTTGGCGATGTTGAACACGGTCGAGAAGGACGTGGATGCCCCGTACAGGTTGTTCTCGCACACATACACCACCGGCAGCGACCAGATCGCCGCCATGTTGAGCGCCTCGTGCACCGCGCCCTCGTTGGCCGCGCCGTCGCCAAAAAAGCTGACTGCCACGCCGCCGTTCTTCTGGAACTTGCAGGCCAGCGCCATCCCGGCGGCGATAGGCGCGTTGCCGCCTACGATGGCCACCGCGGGCGGCATGCCCACGCGAATGTCGCCGGCGTGCATCGAGCCGCCCTTGCCCTTGCAGCAGCCGGTTACCTTGGCGTACAGTTCGGCCATGATGTCGCGCGGCGCCACCCCCTTGGCGATGGCGTGTCCGTGCGGGCGGTGCGTCGACAGCACATAGTCGGTGCGCTTGAGCACGGCGCAGACGCCAGTCGCAACCGCCTCCTGCCCGATGTACAGGTGCAGGGTGGAGGGGATCTTGCCCTCCATGTACAACGCGTTGGCTCGCTCCTCAAAACGGCGGATGGTCAGCATGGTGCGGTACAGGTCGAGTAATGACTGCGCTTGTCCGCTCATCCGTCCTCCTCGTTCACTCGCTCGCGCGCCCGGCGGCGCCATACAACCTGATCATCGACGCGATATCGTTCTGCACAGCGGTCTTGGCTGCCAACAGCGGGTCGGCCGTGCTCCGCGATCCAACCACCTCGTGGATACTGGAAACTTGCAGCGGGCGGCTCAAGGCTGCGCGCAACGCGTCCAAGTAGGCCTGCTTGAGGCGCGTTCCGACATTAAACTTGGCCACGCCGCGCGCGATGACTTCCCGCACCGCCCGCGCCGGAAATCCGGTGCCCCCGTGGATCACCAGGGGCACGCCGGTCACGTCGCGCAGCCGAGCCACCAGGTCGAGGTCCACGGGAGATTCACCCGTTGCGAGGTTGTGCGTATTCCCCACCGACACCGCCAGCGCGTCGACGCCGGTGAGCGCCACAAAGCGCGCCGCCTCGTCCGGGTCGGTGCGGTGGCCCATATCCGGCGTCGCGCCGCCATGCGTGGCAGCGTCGGGCAGATGCCCGATCTCCGCCTCAACCGTGGCCCCCAGCGCGTGAGCGACCTCGACGACCTTGGCCGTCCAGGCCGCATTCTCCTCAAACGGCAGGGCCGACGTGTCGAGCATCACAGCGTTACAGCCGGCCTTCAGCGCGCGTACGATGTGTGCGTAGGTCTTGACCTCGTTGCACAGCACGGCCACCGGCAACGCGCTCCGTTCAGCGAGCACACGCGCCAGCGCGGCCCACTGCTCCAGGCCGCCGCCGTCCAGCCAGACCTGATCGACGACGGCGCCCCCGAAACCGATGATCGCCGGCGCGCCGTTGAATTCAGCCGCCTCCAAGCTGGCCTCCATCGAATACTGGTCCCACGCCTCAAAGTAGCCGATGGCGTACCCGCCGGCGAGCGCCCGGTCCAACAACACCTTCATACTGACGACTGACACGCTGCTCCTTTCCGGCCGTCCTGTGCTGACTCAGTCGAATACCCGATGCTAGGCCATCCCGTCGCCCTGGAGCGCTGCCGCCATGCGGCGCAGCCCCTCCTCCAACATCGGACGCGGGCAGCCATAGTTCAGCCGTACAAAGTGCCCCTCTGCGCCATAGCCCTCACCGCCCCCCACGACCATCTTGGCGTTGTCATAGAAGAAGCGGCTCAGCTTGCCCTCGATGCCCGTGCCGCTGCAGTCCAGCCACGCCAGATAGGTACCTTCGGACGGCACGACGCTGATGCCCGGCATCTGCTCGCGCACATACGTCGTCACCAGGTCGCGGTTCTCGCCCAGGTAAGCCATTAACTCCGCCAGCCACCCATTACTGTCGCGATAGGCCGCCAGCGCTGCTGCGTAGCCCAGGATGTTGGACCCCATCGTGGCCCAGGCGCCGCTGTGCATCATGTCGTCGCGCAAATCCTTGTTGGGGATGATCGCAAAGGCGCAATGCAGGCCCGCGATGTTGAATGTCTTGCTGGGCGCCATCAGGGTCACTGTACGCGCTTCGACCTCGGGGGAGAGCGTCGCAATCGGCGTATGCCGATAGCCCTCGTAAACCAGTTCGCAGTGGATATCGTCGGACAGGATGATCAGGTTATGCCGGAGGCAAACTTCTGCAACGGCCCCCAGCTCTTCACGCGTCCACACACGCCCCACGGGATTATGCGGGCTGCACAACATGAAGGCGCAGGTGTCCTCCTGGATATCGTGCTCCAGGCGCTCAGGATCTTGGTAGTAGCGTCCGTCGGCCGTGCGCCCCAGGGGGCTGCGCAGGCACTGCAATCCGGCGCCGCCCGGGAGATAGAAGAAGGGGCCATAGACGGGCGGCTGTACCACCACGCTGTGGCCGTTTGGGAGGGTGCGACATGCCATCGCCAGCCCGGGGATGCATCCAGGGATGAACATGATCGCGTCGGGAGCCACTTGCCACCCATAGCGCTCCGCCAGGCGCGCCACCAGCACCTCGCGCAACGCCACCGGATCCGTGGGATAGCCATAGACTCCGTGATCGACACGCTCACGCAGAGCCCTGATAACCGGCTCCGGCGACTTGAAGTCCATGTCCGCCACGCCGAACGGCAACACTTGGTCAGCCAGACGGTGCCACTTGCTCGAATCGCTGCTTGTACGGTCAACCAGAACATCAAACAGGGGATTCACGGTGTGAACGCTCCTTCGCGCAGATTGGTGTATGCCACAGTTGGCGAGTATCTGCCAATAGGAGCGTTCTGTCAAAGGCGCCTGAACGGCAACCTCATCCGGCCCACTTCGCGCCAGGCGCCGTGAGCCAGCGTGCAGTCAGCAGCACTACTCCCGGCTCAAGCGAATGGGACCGAGCTCTACCGCAGCGGGCGTGCTGGCGCCAATCGGCAGCGCGCCATCCTCGGCAATCAGGTCATAGCCGCGCGCATACACCACGACCGAGTAGGTATTCCCGCGCGCCAGTGGCGGCGCCACACTGTAGTAACCCGTGCGACCGGAGATCCCCACCGCTGCAACCTGCGTCTCGCGTTGCTCGTTGAGAAAGGCCTGCACGGTGACGCCGGGGGCCAGCACGTAACAGTAGCCATCCTGGATCGCACGGCCCGTATCCGCGTCGTACAGGTAGCCGCTCAACGCCACCGTTGAGCGCTCCGCCGCGCTGTACACGGTGACGCCTCCCTGCTGCAGACGTTTGCCGGCGAGGTGCACCGTCAGCCCATACTCGCCATCCGGCAGTGCATCACCGCCGTTGCTCAACGAAAAGCTGTACTTGCCGGCCGCGCCTGCAACCCACGCAAAAGCGCCCTCCGCCACGATGTCCCTGTCGATCGTCCACTCGTACTCACAGAGCGCCTGGTTCGTGAACCCAGCATAGTCGGTAAAGGCGTACAACTGCTCGATCCCGCCCGCGAACCTGGCTGCCGGATCCACTGGCAGGCCCCTGGCATCTACCTCGCTCGCAAACGTAAACGGGCCCATCGCCGGTCCCGTGCTGGGTCGTCCAGCCGGCGTCGGCTGGGGCGTGGGCAGCGCACCTATCGAGGGTTTGCCCGAATCAGGCATCACAGCGCCCCTTAGGGCTCGCTCAATGAGCGGCAGCGCCAGGTTGATCGGCCGCATCTGGTTGATGAAACCCCCGGTCGAGAGCGCATCATCGCTGTCGTCAATGATGCCATCGCCGTTGGTGTCGGCAATGCGGCGCACATCGATGTCTCCCAGGCGCGTGGGAACGGCCACCAGCTTGCCGGTCTCGTCGACGGCCGTACCGCCGCTGTTACCCCCCGATATCGCCGCATCGGTCTTGATCCAGGCACGCTGGTACGTTACGCCCCTTTCCTGCAAAAAGCCGCTGACCGTACCCCCCGTCAGGGTGATCGTGCTGCTGCCAATGCCCGGATAGCCCAGAATCGCCAGGTCATCCCCCAACTCGAGGCCATCGGCGTCGCCCAACGCGAGCGGAACCAGCATCAGCGACGCCCTGGCCAGTTCGTTCCCCCTGGCGTCAGCCACAATCCGGATAACTGCCAGGTCCAGCGCCTCATCGCCGACCGCCAGTTACGCGATATAGCTCGCGATAGGCGGCTGATCGGACTCGGTCGTGATCGAAATCCCCAGGTTATCCCACTGTTCACTCGGCTGCACCACATGATAGTTCGTCAAGATCAGCCCGCTCGCATCCACGATCGTCCCAGAGCCGCTCCAGAGAACGTTCACCACGCGCCCGGAAGCATCGAGCTTGAGAGGGGTGATCAGCACCGAGGCCTTCATCGCCGCCCGCCGCAAGTCGCGCGAAATCGCGACGCTGCCGGGCGTTGCCACGCCCAGGAGCAGCATCATCAGCATCACCAGCAGGCTGATCGTCTTGCGTACCATCCCGGTCCTCCTCACTATCACCCCAAGAGCCGCACCCAGAGCAGCGTGTATGCGTACCGCGCCACCCGACTAGTCAAAGCGCACACTGCGAACAATACGGGCCAAAGGTTGACCCGATTTCGTCCCGATCGGCCGCATCGGCCTCCAGCGTCAGCACGTACACGCGCGCCCCGTGCGCCACGGTTTAGTCCACGCCCTCCACCACCGTCGGCAGTCCGCCCGGGGTCAATCCGGCGTCCGTGACATACGCATAGTGTATCGCGATGGCCGACTTGCCGCCGAGGCTCGTGTGCTCGCTGGACAGCGCCCGATACATCGCCATGGACTGTGCCTGATCAAAGCCGCGTTGCGCCACAATATCGTCCAGCGTTACCGGCGCTTCGGCATCGAGATCTCGCAGCACAGACACCGCCAGCCTGGTGCGGGCCCCCAGCGCGCCCGCCTCGAACGCCTGCGCCTCCCCGTTCCCGGCAGTCCAATCCGCCGCTTAACGCCACGAGACGCCGTCCAGACGCGCTTCAGTCGTGCGCATCGTCACGCCCACCATCAGAATCCACCCAAGGGCGAGCGCAAGCAGTGTCGTGGCTACCACCAGCCATTCGGGCTCCTCAGCGCCAAAGAACCGGCTTACGCGCTTGTTCGCCACGCTCACGCCTCCCTCGCCTCAGTTACCTCGTCCGCGCGCCGCAGGCGAGACATGAGATAGAGTAGCACAGCCGATGTCAGCAGAGCCACTGCCCCCGCTGTCGCCAGCCCGTAGAGGGGCACATGGTCAAGTCCGCGCCGCACGACCCGTCCCAGCGACCAGCTGACGACGCCGTTGAGCAGCGCTGCCAGGCAAAGGCCGAGCGGCAGCCACCCCCTGCCCATACGTTCGAACTTGGCCCGCCCCAGGAAATAGCCCATCACGCCACTGAACGCCGCATGCGCCAGCGCGGTGATAGTGATCCGCACCACACCCACATCGAGCTGCACACCCTGGTTGCCGATCACGTACTGCATATTGAGCACCGTGGCAAACCCCAGCCCGCTGGCCGCGCCATAGATGATGCCATCCACACGCTCGTCGTACTCGGCGCTGTGGTAAACCTATAGCGCACGGCTGCATACTTGCAGTACTCTTGAGCAAAGCCAACGATCAAGACGGATCCCAGCAGTTGCAGGGGCCAGGAGGTCCGGGGGAGCCATTCCTGCACGTGGAACAGATCACGCACCACAGGCTCAGCCACCAGCAGAGCCAGCGCGCCGCCCGCCAAAAACACCCCCAGGACGCAGCGTCTCGGTTCGGGCTCGACGTGGTCCTGCAGGTAGAAAACCACCAGCCACAAGAGCGCGGGCACCAGCGCACACACGGCGCCCACCGCAATCAGAGCCGGTCCGCTCAACTGCAGCTGCGTACGGCCCACGAGCCAGTGCACCAGCAGTGCAAAGAGCAACAGCCCTACGAGCACAACGGCGCTGGAGACCCAGAGCGCCGTGCGATCGCGTCCGATGCGAGCGCGGTGAGACGCGCAGAACCAGCGCCCTCGCACCATCTCGGCGTCGTCAGGAACAGGTTCGTCACACACGCAGCAGACTCGATCATCCATCTGACGCGTCCTGGCACGGGTACCGCCCTGATGGGAGTCATGATAGTCGCAACACATGCTCCCCGTCAAGCCTCCGTGCGCTACGAGGGCGCGTTTGACACCTGCTCCCGTTGCGCTACCATTGATTGGCGCAAAGCGGTCCTTTCAGCCCCAGTAGCTCAGGGGATAGAGCAACTGCCTTCTAAGCAGTGGGTCGCAGGTTCGAATCCTGCCTGGGGTACCTGCATGTCAGCCTGTCCGTCAGCCAGCAGGCGTCGGAGCGTGACGCCAGCGCTCATCTCCCGTGCAGCCTGAGAGGGGGCTTCATGTCCGAACCGATGCCCACCCGCTACCACAGAACGGCGCGCGTGCCGATTGTCGTGCACATCATCTGCGAGCGCTGCGGCCACGCCTATACCTCCAGCCAGGAGCTGGTCGCAAAGGCCTCGATCGCCCTCGACCCAAACGCCGCTGCCACCAACGCGCGGCTGATCCTGGCCGAGCAACTTGAGCGCTTGCGCCTCGGCGACTGCAGCGCTTTGGACGGCGCGCCCTGCCCCAAGTGCGGCTATGAGCAGTCATGGATGCTGCGCACGCGCGTGCGCGCCGCTCAGCAGGTAGGCGCTTCGGTTGGCGCCGCCCTCATCGGCATCCCGCTGCTCGGCCTGGCGCTCACCGACCGCCTCGGCTCATCCGTGCCCCTCGCGATTCTCATCGCCATACTGGGTGCCGTCGTGGGCTATCTGGTAGCCCGCCCCCTGGTCGCGTGGCTGTACCGCGGCCGTCTGGCCGCCGCAAGGCAATACCCGACCCGCATGCCCACGCCCGAGTTGGCCAGTGTGGCCAGACGCGCCGGCCGCACCGACTCTCAATAAGCGGTCGCGCGCCATCGCCGCCACTCTCCTCACGCCACAGGTCACGCCAGGAAAGGCAGCGTCATGATCATCGACTTTCATGCTCACACCGGCGATATGCGCGGGTCGCCCTCCGAGCCACGCCTTCCCATGACGTGGGAGCGCTTGATCGTCTTCCTCGACGCCCACGGCATCGACCGGGCCGTGCATCTGCCCGTCTACAACGCTTCGCCTGAAGGTGCGCCGCCCGCCTTTGCCGTGACCGACGCGCGCATGTCCGTTCACGACCAGGTGATCGACGCGTTGCGCTACCCCGACCGGATCATCCCGTTCGGCAACGTGGACCCCCGCTGGGGCGGCAACCATCCCGACACCGACTTTGGGCCCGTGTTGGACTGGTTCCTCGATCACGGCTGCACGGGCGTGGGCGAGGTGACCGCGCACGTCCCCTTTGACGATCCCCGTGTTATCAACCTGTTTCGCCAATGCGGCGACCACGGATTGCTGGTGACGATCGAGAGCACGGGCATGATCGAGACCGGCTATGGGCTTATGGATGACCCCGGTATGCCGCGCCTCGAGCGCCTGCTGCGCGCCTGCCCGCAAACCACCATCATCGGGCATGGACCCGGCTTCTGGTCCGAGATGTCGTCGGACATCACGCCAGAGCTCAAATGGTCCTACCCCAAGGGCCCTTTGGCCGGCGAGGGCGCCACTTGGCGCCTGATGCGCGAGTGCCCCAACTTGTACGCCGATCTCTCCGCAATGAGCGGCTACAATGCCATCACGCGCGACCCGCCCGCCGGCGTGCGCTTCCTGAACGAGTTTCAACACAAGCTCCTTTTTGGCACCGATACCTGCTTTGCCGACGCTCAGGGCTATGTCGGACACCGTGAATACCTGGATGGTCTGCTCGCGCAAGGCGCGCTGTCGCCGGCAGCCTACGACGCTATCATGGCAGGCAACGCGCTGCGCCTGCTTAACGGACGATAGGAGCAAGAAATGCACTTTTGCGAGCTCAAGTTCCAGGATCCCGTAACTCGCACCTACATCGGCAGCCCGAGCATTGTACGGTTGCCCGATGGCGCGCTGATCGCCACGCACGATTACTTTGGTCCCGGGTGCCCGCTCAATCACGAAGGCGAGGAGCATCTGGTCAGCGTCTATCGTTCGCTCGACGACGGCGCGACCTGGACCAACCTGACGCACATCAGCGGCGCATTCTGGAGCAACCTTTTCGTTCACGACGGTGCCCTCTACCTGCTGGGAGCATCCCAGCAGTATGGCTCGATCGTTCTGCGGCGCAGCGTGGATGGCGGCGCCACCTGGACGCATCCCGCCGATGAGCATAGCGGCCTGCTCTTCCGCGGCGGCGCCTTCCGTGAGCCGCCCAACTATCACACCGCGCCCATGCCCGTTCTGCGCGCCCACGGGCGGCTCTACCGCGCCTTTGAGGACTGCGACCCCTGCGTCTGGCCATCCGGGTTCCGTGCTCTGGTGATCTCTGCCGAAGAAGGGGCTGATCTGCTGCAGGCCTCCAGTTGGCGCCAGAGCAACAAGCTCGTCTTTGATCCGGCCTGGCTGCCGGCGGAGTGGGGCGCACTGACGCGCCCGGGTTGGCTGGAGGGCAACATGGTTGAGGCGCCCGATGGCGCCCTCTACGACGTTCTGCGCTTCAACTCGGCCCCGCTGGTCGACAAGGCCGCGCTGGTGCGCGTCTCGCCCGACGGAACTACCGTCAGCTTTGACCCCGCCAGCGGCTTTGTGAGCTTGCCCGGGGGCATGACCAAGTTCGGCATCCGCCGCGACGCGGACACCGGCTGGTACCTCACCCTCAGCAACCATAACACAGCGCCCGACTGCCCCACCCAGCGCAACGTTCTCGGGTTGCACGCGTCGCGCGATCTGCGCGAGTGGGTCCTCGTGCGTGAGCTGCTGCGCGATGACTTGCCGCTCTCGCGCGAGGATTCCCTGCGTCTCACCGGCTTTCAGTACGTCGACTGGCAGCTTGACGGCGATGACCTGATCTACCTGGTACGCACCGCCTATGATGGCGCGCACAACTATCACGACGCCAATCGCTTGACCTTCCACCGACTCGAAGGTTTCCGCGGGATGTTGACACCCGGCGTGCCGACGTGCTAGACTGTCTGACAGACATGATCAGTACGCGCACCGTACGGTAGCCAAAGATGGAGGTACCGTTGCGCCGGCTCTGCTTGATTTTGCTGGTCTGCAGCTCGCTCGCGTTGGCGAGCGGTTGCAGCGAGAGTCGCGGTCCGTATGTGACCGCGACTCTGCGCCAACCATCGGAAGAACCCGCCACCCGAGATGCTGTGGCCCAGGTCAGCCCCACCGGCACGGCACAGATGCTGGCCACCGCCACACGGATGCCTGCTCCAACGCCCCCGCAATCCGCCTTGCTCGAGATGCCGCCCATGCCGCCCGGCTTTTACGCACAGCCGGCCGGTCTCACGATCTCAAGCGGAGCCTTTGCCTCGAGCGGCGAGATCCCCATCGACTATACCTGCCACGGGGACAACGTCTCGCCGGCGCTGGACTGGGGCGGCGTGCCTACCGAGGCGCAGAGCCTCGTCCTCGTCATGGTGGACCCAGACTCGGCGCCCCCCGGCTTTGTGCACTGGCTGGTCTACGACATTCCCCCACACAGCACTGGCATGGCCCCCTTCCAGCCAAACCGCGAAACGCTCGACAACGGCGCCCTGCAGGGCGCGAACGACTACAGCCAGGTCGAGCGCGCAAGCACACCCGCGGGCGCCCCGATCAGCGCGGTTGGATACGCCGGTCCCTGCCCTCCCGGACCACATCGTTATCAGTTCCTGCTCTATGCGTTGGACTCAACCCTTGGGCTGGCGCCCGGTGCCAGCCTTGAGCAGGTCGTGGCAGCAATGCGCGATCACGTCCTGACGTCTGCAGAGCTCGAGGGGCGCTTTACGCCGCCTGTCACGCAGTGATATAATCTGCCAGTCACCTACCGCCACGATGCCTGACCGATCATACGCGAACTGAGAAGGAGAGAGGCGCATGTTGGTCATACCGCTCCTGGCAATCGCCCTTGTGCTCATCATGAACGTAATCCCCTGGTACACGAACAAGCAGCGCCGACGCAAGGAAACCTCCTCGCGCATGTGGATGCGCACACTCGTCTTTGTGGCGCTCATCGCAATCGTCTGGTGGGCCCTGTTCATGCCCTGGATCAACAAGGATTGGGTCTCGGACGTTGAGGTGGTGAATTCAGAGGGCACCGCGGGAACGGCCTACATCGCTTACTATCCCGGGCGCAGCACCTTCGCCAAGGATGTGGCCGACGCCTTTGTAACCGGCCTGGTGGACAACGGCTGGCGTTGCGAGATCACCACAGCCAGCTCACAGGCACCCACAAACCTTGACAGGTACGACCTGGTAGCGCTGGTGTCGCCCACCTACATGCTCCAGCCGGCCGGACGCGTGACCAGGTACGTGGGTAAGCTGGACTTGGGCGGCAAGGACGTGGTGATCATCTCGTCCGGGCTTTTCAGCACGAAACAGGCGGCCACTTCGCTTGCGGAGCGCGTACGCGCAGCGGGTGGCAATCCTATTCAGACCGTGGAAGTCAAGACCGGCGCGGGCATGGCGGGCATGGTCAATCCGCGCGATGTGGCACGCGAAGCCGGCGCCGCAGTGCCCCTGCCTTAGGGATCACCAGACGTTGACCGGCAATGCAGCCGAACAGCAACGCGCTCAGTGGGCAGTCTGCGCCATCATCGGATCGCGCTTTGTACTGGCGGGGCTCTTTGCCTTTGCCTATGGACGACAGCCCCTGGGCTGGTCTCTCGCCATCGTGGCGCTCGCCACCGCGTCCGACATGCTGGATGGGATGCTGGGACGGCGTTGCAGCGTGTCTGCAATGGGCGGCTACCTCGATGCCATGGCAGACATGTGTTTTGTGTCGGTGGCCTTTGTTCTTTTCTCGCGCGAGGGGCTCTATCCCTGGTGGGTACCAGCGCTGATAGGCGCAATGTTCGTCCAGTTCGTGGTTACCTCGGGATTGCGCGAGCCAACCTACGACCCGGTCGGCAAGTACTATGGTGTGTTCCTGTTCGCGGCCGTTGGGCTTACCCTTCTGTGGCCTGCCATGGGCATTCGCTGGGTGATGATGGGATTGCTGGTGGCCTTCACCGGCGCCACCCTGGTCAGCCGCATCCGGCACCTCAGTCAGCGTCGGCTCCCGTCCTCTGATGCCTTTAGTAGCCCGGCCACGACCGGCAGGCCGCGTTAGGTGGGGAGACGCGCAGGCCCAGGATCGATTGCACCCTGAACACAAGGAGATCACGATGCCAGGTTCTGATGCTCTAGCACATCTCGCTCTCAACGGCGGACCACGCGTCCGTAGCGACCCCCTCCCAGAGCGAGGCTTGATGGGCCCCGACGACAAGGCAGCCGTCGATGCGCTGCTGGACGAGGCCATCGCAACCGGCCGCGCGCCCGGCTATAACGGGGCACCCGAGGAGGCCTACTGCCAGGCCTTTGCGGCTTCTTTGGGCGGCGGTTATGCGGACGCGGTCAGTTCGGGCACGGCCGGCGTCTTCACGGCGCTCCGCGCCCTCGATCTGCCCGCCTGGAGCGAGGTCATCGTCGGGGCGATCAACGACCCGGGCGGCATTATGCCTATCCCGCTGCTCAACTGCATCCCGATCATCGCCGATACCGCTCCCGGCGCATTCAACACCGGGCCCGAGCAGATCGAGCCGCTGATCACGCCCCTCACCAGCGCCATTCTCGTGCCACATATCGCGGGCGAACCCGCCGATATCGCCGGCATCCTTGCACTGGCCGAACCGCGCGGCATCCCGGTCATCGAGGACGCCTCACAATCCCACGCTGCGCTGCTGCACGGCCGCCGCATCGGCACGTTTGGACGCATGGGCGTCTTTTCCACCATGTTCGGCAAGCACTATTGCACAGGCGGTCAGGGCGGCCTGGTCTACACCGCCGATGAGGCCACCTACTGGGCGATCCGCCGCGCCTCTGACCGCGGCAAGCCTTTCGGCCTGCCGGCCGGCGCCACCAACGCCATCGCTTCACTGAATCTCAACCTGAACGATCTGGCAGCCGCCATCGGGATGGTGCAGCTGACCAAGCTGCCGCGCGTCGTCGCGCAGCGGCGCGCCGTCGTCGACGCCCTGCGCGCGGGTATGGCAGGGCTGCGCACCGTCTCGCTGCCCGCGCCTCTTCCGGGCGCTGAGCCGAGCTACTGGTTCCTGCGCGTGCGCTTTCACGCCGAGCGCGCTACCTGCGACAAGGCGACCTTCTGTCAGGCACTGCAGGCCGAGGGGTTGCCCGTCAACCCGGACTATCGCGCGATGCCCCACACGATGGACTGGTTCACGCAGCGCCGCGTCTTCGGTACCCCCGGCCTGCCTTGGAGCAGCGCTGACTATCGCGGCGATCGCGATCGCACTTTTCCCTGCCCCAACGCCCGGGCGGCCATCGCCGATCACTTTGTGCTTCCGATTCACGAGGGCTGGGCAGAGCGTGAAGTCACTGACACGCTGGCCATCCTGGCCAAAGCCGAGGCGGCGTTCGCCCGCCACGAGGCAGCAACCCCGCATTGCGACACACCTGATCGTTAGGAAAGGAGCACATCGTCGTGAAGATTATTGACGCTCACAACCATCCGTATCACTGCTACAACCTGCGCGCGATCCTTGACAACATGGCCCAGTACAACATCGACTGCACCTGGCTGCTCTCCTGGGAGTGCCCGCCGGACGAAATCGACCCCAGCTACACCCAGGTCATGCCGATCGTCGACAGCATCTACCCCATCCCCCACACGCTGCTGCGCAGCTACAAGGAGCGCGCCATCGACCTCGGGATCGGGGACAAGTTCGTGCTGGGCTACGCCCCGGACCCCCGCCATCCCAAGGCCATCGATTGGCTCGAGTCTGCCATCAAGACCGACGGCGTCAAGGTGTGCGGCGAGGTCAAGCTGCGCATGATGTACGACAACCCCGACGCCATCCGGATGTGGCGTTACGCCGGCGAGCATGGACTGCCCGTCATCGTGCACCTCGATTACGAGTTCCCACGCGGCGTCAAGTACCCGCGCCCGAACTATTGGTACGGCGGCGGCATCGAGGCCTTTGAGCGCACGCTGCGCGCTTGCCCGGGCACCAACTTTATGGGGCACGCACCCGGCTTTTGGGCGCACATCTCGGGCGATGACAAGTACGACAAGGAGGCCTACCCCAAGGGTCCCGTCCTGCCAGGCGGCAAGATCGTGCAGATGCTGCGGCAGTACCCGAACCTGTACTGCGATATCTCGGCCGGTTCGGGGCACAACGCGCTCTCGCGCGACCTCGAATTCACCAGGAGCTTTTTGATCGAGTTCCAGGATCGCGTCGTCTACTCGCGCGACTATTTCGACAACAAGCACCAGGAGTTGCTCAACTCGCTGGGCCTGCCCGAGGACGTGCTCGCCAAAATCTATGCCGGCAACGCCCTGCGCCTGATTCATGAGGCCTGAGCGGTCGTTGAGACCACCATGCACGCGCTGACACTCGACCTGCTGACAGTGCCTCTGGCCGTCTGCCGGCTGCAGCCCGGTCAGACCGCGCCGCCCTGCCCGAGCGACGCGCCCTTCTGGTCCGAGACGCGCACGCCGCTGGAGACATCGCTCGTCGTCCCGGAGCAGCACGTCGAGCCCCAGTGGCGCACCGAGCGGGGCTGGCGCGCGCTGCGCGTCCTCGGCCCGCTGCCGCTTGATCAGATAGGCGTCCTGCACGCGTTACTGACGCCGCTCGCCGACGCAGGCGTCAGCGTGTTTGCCCTGTCCACCTGGGATACCGATTACGTGCTGGTGCGGGCAACCGACCTCGACCGCGCTCTCACTGCATTGGCCGGGGACGGACATTCCGTGCGGCGCGAGGCGCCCGCGCGCTAATCAGACAGCATCACACTCGCGTTATGTCCACCAGTGGACGCCTGGCATCTGCTGACGACGCGTGAATACACAAAACGAGGCTGCGTGAGATCACGCAGCCTCGTCGTGTTTGTGGAGCGTTGCGCTCGCGGCCGCTCAGTCCGCCTCGTCTACGTACTTGGACGAGAAGCGAATGGGCGTGAACTTTTCCGGGGCGTGGTTGTCATCCGACCCCACTGGATCCCACGACCAGCCCACGTGTGTCGCCTGGCCATTCAGCGCCAGCTTTTCGTAGCGCGCAAAGAGCAGCCGCCACACATCCCCCTCCTGTGGCGGGAGCGCGCGCCCGTTGGCCAACCAGCCCATGCCCGCCCACGGGAAAGCCAACTCCACCGTCCAGCCCTGGCCCACGACGGTCGGATCGTTCAGCGGCCCCTTACGATGTACAGCGGCCTGCAGCCCGGGGAAATCCCAGTCCAGGAAGGCCCAACGCAAACCGCGCGGATGGCTTCCGCGCCAGAAGCGCGTGCCGCTGCGGTCGTGGTTGCCGCCAAAAGCCACGGCATCGCGCGTCAGCAGATCGAACTCGGGTACATCGTAACGTCCGCTGCGCTGGTAGGCGTCCTTCCAGATGTAGAACACCTCGTAGACCGTCCCCAGCGCGTTGATCTCGAACTCGTAGTAGGTATCGCCGCCGTCGATAAAGACTTCGGCGTCGTTCTCGCTGAAAATGATGCCGTCGCGCTGGGTGATCTCTGCACGCACATACGGCTCCTCAAACCAGTAGCCCACATACAGCGCATAGTCATCCCAGAGCACGGCCGCGCGCGTGTCATACAGCGCGGGCGTCCCGCCGATCACGTCCACAAAGCGCGGCGAACGAGGCGCCACCAGCCAGGACGGCTCGTCCAGGCGACCGTCGATCACCAGCGGCGTACGGCAACGATAGACGGTGTAGGGCACGCGCTCAGTCTCTGGCATCGACTCCTCCAGCGAGGTCACTCTGTGAACAGCGGCTCGCCCGCCGTCGCGCCATTCAGCTTGTCCGAGACCACCAGGCCGTCGTGCAACGTGATGACGCGGTTGGCCTGGCTGCTGACCGCCGGATCGTGCGTAACCACCACCAGCGTCAATCCGTCATCGCGATTAAGGTCCTTCAAAAGATCGATGATCTCTTGACCGGTGCTGCTGTCCAGGTTTCCGGTAGGCTCATCCGCCAGCAGCAGAGCCGGCTGATTCATCAGCGCGCGCGCGATCGCGACGCGCTGCTGCTCGCC
>DIVQ01000169.1 GCA_002423325.1 Anaerolineales bacterium UBA6128
GTTCAAGGGCACGGGCAACATGGAGTTGCACCTGAACCGTCGCCTGGCAGAACGCCGCATCTTCCCGGCCATCGATATCCAGCGCTCCGGCACCCGCCGCGAAGAGTTGCTGCTCGACCCCGAGGTGCTCAAGAAAGTCTGGACTCTGCGCCGGATGATCGACACCATCGGCGGCAACGAGTCCACCGAGCCGATTCTCGAACGCCTTGGCAAGACCAAGACCAACGCCGACTTTTTGTCCACGCTCAACAAGAACGTGTAGCCTGATCGTTCGCTGCGCAGACAGCGCAGGCCAGGCACGCTTGACGAAGCATTGCCGATCATTGGAGATACACAAGGTGCCGAGCACCACCAGCGCACACAATTCATCCAGTACCGGACCCTCCAGCGGAGGCCAACGGCTTGACCTGCCCGCGATCGGCCGCTACGTGGGCCATCTGGCGGCGCTGTTGCTGGTTATCGCGGTCAGCTGGACGTTCATCCCCAGCAACCTGCCGACCCCCGCGCTGGGTGGGCAGCTCGAGGTCGCGGCCCAGGCCTCTGCCAGCGCCCTGACCGCCGAAACCGCGGCCTCCGACCGTGCCTTTACGTCGGCATTGGATGCGACCCTCACGGCGACCGGCGGCGACACCGAGTACCTGACGCGGCGCTCGGAGCCCGTCACCCTGCGCGCCATGCGCGACGTGCTCACCCTGTCGGTGCCGCAGCGCTCCGTGCGCACCTCCGTCCTGACCTATCGCGTGCAGCCCGGCGACTCGGTGCTGGCCATCGCGCAAAAGTTTGGCCTGCAGGGCGACACCCTGCTGTGGGCCAACAGCAAACTGGCCGACAACCCCGACTTTTTGCAGATCGGGCAAGAGCTGAACATCCTGCCGGTGGACGGGGCCTACCATACCGTCGTCAACGACGAGACGCTCGAGAGCATCGCCACACGCTACAAGGTCGAGCCGGCAGTGATCTATGAATATGCCGCCAACGAACTGGAGCCGCCCTACACGCTCACAGTCGGGCAAAAGCTCATCATCCCGGGGGGCATCAAGCCCTATGTGCCGCGCCGTGTCGAAGCCTACAACGGTCCCGTGCCGGCGGGCGCGCGCAAGGGTACCGGCGTGTTCGCCTGGCCCATGAACGGGTTGATCTCTCAAGGCTACTATTCGTGGCACCGCGCCATCGATATCGCCGCAGCCAAGGGCACGCGCATCGTGGCAGCCGACTCGGGCTATGTGGTCACGGTACAGTACAGCGATACCGGCTACGGCCGCATGGTCGTCGTCAATCATCAGAACGGCTACAAGACGCTCTATGCTCACATGAGTGTCATCAACGTGGAGCTCGGGCAATCGGTCGCCAAGGGTGAACTCATCGGCCTGTGCGGCTCTACCGGCAACTCGACCGGTCCGCACCTGCACTTTGAGATCATGCGCCAGGACGTGCGCCTCAACCCCTTCATCTATCTGCCTTGACCGGGACGGCCCGTCTCAGCCGCCAGATCCACTGAAGCAAACGGGGAGAACCAGGTTCTCCCCGTTCTTGTTGCCTGCCCTCAGTGAGGACTGCCGATCTTGTTGAGTCGCGCGCCTGTTCGCCCGCGTTGAGCGCGGCCTATGGCACGGGGTTGAGCGTCGGCGTGGGCGTGCGACGCACGATCACGGTGCGCACAGGCACAGGCACCGGCGTTCGCGTGTTCGCGAGGGCCGGCGTCGGCGTGGGCGCCAGCACCTCAACCACGGTACGCGCCTCAAAACGCTGCCCCTGCGTGTCAACCACCACCAAGCGCAGAGTGTAGATGCTGCCCGTCAGTCCCTGGGTATCCCAGATGCACAGCATCCCATCGTGCACGCTCGTGCCCAGTTGCGGCGTAATTGATGTCCACTGTTGGGGCGTGTAGCCGGCACCATACTCCACCACATAATAGGCCATGCTGGGAATGTCGGCCGAACCCTGCACCACCACCGCACCCGTCACGGGCGTGGTCGTGACGCGCAGGTCGACGTAGCGCGCCGCCGTGTGCAGCGTGCAGACTTGCCGCGGCGGGGTGACGAGGCCTCGGTCGCGCGCCCACGCATCCCACCGCTCGCCATAGTCGTGCACCAACAGGTCCTGCACGCCGTCGAGCGGGCAGAACTCGGTTGCGAGCAACCCCGAGGCGTTGCAGACGTGCACGCGCTGGTGCACGCTGCACGCAGCGGGCAGAGCCCCCTCAAGGAACAGCTCGGTGCGCGTTTCGTCACACAGGTCGGTGGGGGCCATCCCCGAAACCGCACACACGGCTGCCTCCACCAGGCCGTTGGGGCGCTCGAACGGCGCTGGCGCGCCGCCTGCGTGGGCCTGCAGCATCACGTCGCGCCATAGGGTGGCTGCCCCCCGCATGCCCGTCAGTCCCTGCATGGGGTGGCTATCATTGTTGCCGACCCAAACTCCCAGCACCAGGTCCGACGTGTACCCCACGGTCAGGCTGTCGCGATAGTCGTCCGTCGTGCCGGTTTTGGCGGCGGCAGCGAAGGGCAACGCCAGCGGGTTGTCGGCGCCGAACACCGCCTCGCGCGCGGCGTTGTCCGACAGGACGTCGGTCAGCATATAGGCGTGGCGCGCATCCATCGCCCGCGTGCGGACGGGCTCCGGCTCGCCGAGCAGCAGGTTGCCTGCTTCATCGGTGATCCGCAGGATGGTGCGCGGGGCCACGCGCTCGCCGCCGCTGGCCAGCGCGCCATAGGCCGCCGTGAGTTCGTAGAGCGTGACGTTGGTCGTGCCCAGCGCGGCCGACAGGTCATATCCCGGGTCCGCCAGTGATGCGAGCCCCACGCGCTGCGCCACGTCGAGGTAGGCATCCATGCCCACCTCCCGCAGCGTGAACACCGCGGGAATGTTGAGCGACGATCCGAGCGCCATGCGCAGCGAAACGGGGCCGTGTTCCCGGTTGCCATAGTTCGTCGGCCAGTTGGGGCCGCCGCCGAAATCCTGCGCCGCGTCCATCAGCATCGTAGAGGGCGTCCAGCCGCGCTCCAGCGCTGCCAGGTACACAAAGGGCTTGAGGGTCGAGCCAGGCTGCCGCGGGTTGAGCGCCACGTTCACCTGGCCGTCGATGCCGGCATCCCAAAAGTCGGCGCTCCCCAAGAGCGCCAGCACATCCCCGTTGGCCGGATCCAGCGCCACCAGCGCTGCGTTGGACGCGTCCAGCGTGCGCAGGTCGAGCATGCGATCCGCCACGACCTGTTCGACCATGCGCTGCAGGTCCAGATCGAGCGTCGTATAGACCTGCAATCCGCCCTTGTAGAGCACCTCGGTGCCGTACAGTCGCTCCAGCTCCTGTCGCACCTGCACCACCAGATGCGGTGCCTCCATCACAAAGGTCTGCGGCTGCACGCCCAGCGGCAGCGCGGCCGCCTCAGCGCGTTGCGCTTCAGAGATAAAGCCCTGCCGCCGCATCAGGTAGAGCACATAGTTCCGCCGTCCCAGGGCCTCCTCAGGATAGGCGTAGGGATCATAGTAAGCCGGCGTCTGCAGGATGCCCGCCAGGAGCGCGGCCTCGTGCAGCTCGAGTTGCGCCACCGGTTTGCCAAAATAGGCCTCCGACGCCGCAAAGATCCCGTACGCCAGGTTGCCATAGTAGGATTCGTTCAGGTAGACCTCGAGGATGTCGTCCTTGCTGTAGGTGCGCGTCAGCTCGGCCGCCAGGATCGCCTCCTGCAGCTTGCGCCTGAGGGTGCGCTCGGGGCTCAGCAGCACCATCTTGGTCACCTGCTGGGTGATCGTGCTTCCGCCGTAGGTGACCTCGTCCTGACGCAGGTCCTGGTACAGCGCCCACAGGATGGCCTTCAGGTCGACGCCCGGATGCGAGTAAAAGCTGCCGTCCTCAGTGGCGACGGTAGAGGCGATGACGACGTAGGGGATCTCTTCGATCTCTACGACCGTGCGCCGCCCCGCCATCGGGTCGAACACCTCAAAAAGCAGCCGGCCCTGTCGATCACAGATGCGCGTGCTGCGGTAGGGGTTGGTGCGCGAGTAGAGCTCTTGCGGCGAGGGCAGCGTGCGCGCATAGTAGGCGTACAGGCCCAGCGCGGCCAGCGACGCCAGCAACACCGCCGCGCTCAGCGCCAGCAGCCCCACCTGCAACCCGTGCACAAACGCGGATCCCGCCTTGCGCGCGGGTTGCGCGGGCGCGACAGGTCGGGCGGATGGCGCGGGCCGCACGGGCGGCCGCGTTGCCGGTCGGCTGGGCGCCGCTGCGCCGGTAGCCCTGGGCGCGGTGCGACGCGGGGGAGCAGGAGGTGGGGTCGGCAGGTCGTCCCACGGCGACGGGTACAGTGGCTTGGTTTTGGTCACAGGTAATCCTTTGACAATATCGACTGACGCTATCCTAGTCTCTGTGGTCAAGACGCGCAAAACCGGCCCGGGGTTCCGCGACAGCAAAGAGCGCTTGCGCCGCCGGGCCGTTTGGTGTATCGTTCGAGGACAATGTGCACATCGCGCAAGGAGATCACGCATGAACACCGAACGTCTCATCCAGATGGCACTCGACCAGGGTCAGGGCGTGCTGCGCCTGGCGCCCGCCTGGGTCCCGCGCTCGTTCTGCATCCCCGGTCGCCGACTCAAGATGCACCCCGACGACTTGTACGCCTTTGGCGCCCATCGTGGCGGCATCGATGAGCGCTGGCTGTCCTCCACGACCAAGGCCGACAACGGCCCCGAAACCACGCCCGACGAGGGTCTGAGCCATGTGGTAATGCAGGACGGCCGCACCCTGCACAAGTTTCTGCTGCGCGACGCCATCGACGTGGCCGGCCGCGCCATCATCGGCCCGCGCCTTATGGACGAGTACAACTGCTGGCCGGCCTACAGCAAGCTGTTCGACAACAAGGGCCCGCTGCCACACCACATGCACCAGATGGAGGCCAACGCCCAGGCCGTGGGGCAGAAACCCAAGCCGGAGGCCTACTATTTCCCCAGGCAGCTGAACAACCACGGGGGCGATTTCCCCTATACCTTTTTCGGACTGTTCCCCGGCACCACCCACGACGACATCGTGAACTGTCTGCGCAACTGGGACAGGGGCGACAATGGCATCACCGCGCTGTCACAGGCCTATGTGCTGCAGCCAGGCACCGGCTGGGACGTGCCCGCCGGCATCCTGCACGCCCCCGGCAGCCTCTGCACCTACGAGCCGCAGTTCGCCAGCGACGTCTTTGCGATGTTCCAGTCGCTCGTCGCCGACGTGCCGATCGGCTGGGACCTGCTGGTCAAGAACGTGCCACTCGAGCGCCAGCACGACCTCGACTATATCGCTGCCATGGTGGACCTGCCCGGCAATATGGATCCGGACTTTTACCGGCACCGCTTCATGGCGCCCAAGCCGGTCAATCCGCAGGCCGACCCGCAGGTCGAGGGCTACGAAGACCTGTGGGTTGCCTACCGCAGCCCGGTGTTCAGCGCCAAGGAGACCACGATCCTGCCGGGCCGCACGGTCACGCTGACTGACGCAGCCTGCTATGGACTCATCGTGCTGCAGGGGCACGGCACGCTCGGCGCTTGGCAGATCGAATCGCCTGCGCTCATTCACTTCGGCCAGCTCACCAACGACGAGTTCTTTGTCAGCGAGAGCGCGGCGCGCAGCGGCGTACGCATCACCAACCCCAGCGATTGCGATCCCATCGTGCTGCTGCGGCACTATGGGCCCGGCAACCCTGACCTCGCGCTCTAGCAGTACGCCGCCGCGCCACGTCTCGGCGCCGTCGCGAGCAGACCAGGAACAAAGACACAGAGTTGGACGTCAACTCTGTGTCTTTGTCTGCAATCGACCCCTGTCGTGTGCCGCGCACGTCACTCCCCGGGAAGACGTCGACTTGCAGCGAAAGCGAATCCAGATAGAATGCCCTGACCAGAGGACATAATGCAATGACGATCTCGGACAAACCCGCTGACCGCTGGCGCAGGGCCTTGCGCACTCTTACTATGACGCTCCTGATTGCCGGTGCGGTCTACTCGGGCTATTTCTTCTTCTCGACCGTACGTGCGCTCGTATCGCAGACCAGCCTGCCATTTGTCGATAGCGTCTCCTCTGGCAAGGCCACCGTCGGGCGCGCGCCCGAGAGCGAGTTGCCCGACATCGCCCTGCGGCAGGAGCGCGTCAACGTGCTGCTGCTCGGCATCGATCAACGCGAGGGTGAGCCCGGCCCGTTCCGCACCGACACGATGATCCTGGCCGGCATCGACCCGGTCAGCAACTCGGTGTCGATGCTGTCGATCCCCCGTGACCTGTGGGTGCGCATTCCGGGCTATGGCGAGAACCGCATCAATACGGCGCACTCGACGGGCGACGCCGAGGGCTATCCCGGCGCCGGCGTGGCGCTCGCCAAAAAGACCGTCGCCCAGAACTTTGGTGTGCCCGTGCACTATTACGTGCGCATCAACTTTTCCGGCTTCGAAAAGCTGATCGACGCCATCGGCGGGCTCGACATTGACGTGCCCGTGGCCATTCACGATGACGAGTACCCCACCGAGGACTATGGCACGATGGTGCTGGATATCCCCGCCGGACTCCAACACATGGATGGCGAGACGGCGCTGCGTTACGCGCGTTCACGCCACGGCACCGGCGACTTTGACCGCATGTCGCGCCAGCAGGACGTGATCCGCGCCGCGCTCGACAAAGTGCTCAGTCTCGACATTCCCGTGACGCGCTGGCCCAAGCTGCTCGAGCTGGCGGGCGAGTCGGTGCAGACCGACCTGACGCTGGACGAGATTCGCGACCTGACTCCGCTGGCCCGCGACATCAACACCGCCGCGCTGCAATCGGGCGTCATCGATGGCGACATGACAGTCACCAGCATCACGCCACAGGGCGCGATGGTCGAAGTCCCCATCTGGGATCGCATCAACCCTTTGGTGGAGCAGCTCTTCCCGTCAGCGACTAACGGCGCGCTCAGGAGCGACGACCGCGCGCAGATCGCGGCCGAGAACGCCTCCATCACGGTGCTGAACGGCACGCTGGTCAGCGATCTGGCCCAGCAGACCGCCGAGAGCCTCGCCGCGCAGGGCTATCAGGTCATCGGCCATGGCAACGCAGAGCGCTTTGACTATGCCGAGACCTGGGTGGTGGCCTACACCGACGCCCCCTACACGCTGGCGGGCCTCGCCCGCGCCCTCAACATTCCCGCCGAGCGCATCCGCCGCGAAGCCGAGGCCGCCGAAGCCGACATCCGCATCATCCTCGGGCGCGACCGGGTGCGTCAGGGCAACTGACTCGCCTCCGCTGCGCTCAGAAACACTCCTCAAAAACCGTCAACCTTTTGACAGGCACGTTCACTGTGTTATAATCCCATGGTTGCCTGACCCTCAGTAGAGATTCACGAGGGCCGCCGGCTCGGCCTGCAACCCGGACGGCAAGCGTTCCGCGAGGACAAGATGACCCTGGAAGAAGTTCTGTCCGTCATCGACGGCAAGCTGTTGTCTCCCGGTGCTGACCTCGCCATGGAGGTGGGGATGGCATGTGGCGCCGACCTCATGAGCGATGTCCTGGCGTTCACCCACGAGGGGACCCTGCTGCTGACCGGCCTCACCAACCCGCAAGTCGTTCGCACCGCCGAGATGTCGGGCATCGCGGCGGTCGTTTTTGTGCGCGGCAAAGTGCCGCCCGCCGAGACCCTATCCCTCGCTCAGAGCACAGGCATCCCGCTGCTCGCCTCTCGCCTGACCATGTACGAGACGTGCGGCCGGCTCTTCAGGGCCGGTTTGCCCAGTTGTGGGATGTTCGAACTCTCCACTAACAGCTGGCAGCAGGCGTTTGGCGATGACAGCGAGGCCGACGCCGAACAGGTGCATCCAAGCTAGTCGGGAGCGCGCTCATTGAACGCAAACCCGGGCGAAGTCACGCGCGTTCAGGAACTGGTCTATGAGCTCAAGATCGACCAGGTGATGACGCGCGACGTCATCAGCGTGACGCCCGATACGACGCTGGGCGATCTGAAAGAGCTGTTGCGCACCAAGCGCATCTCGGGCGTGCCCGTAGTGCAGGAGGGCGCGCTGGTCGGGATGATCAGCATTGAGAACGTGATCCTGGCGCTTGAGCGCGGCGAGCTTGCCGCGCCGGTCGGCAGCAGGATGACCACCGATGTGGTCTCGGTGCGTGCCGAAGATACGGTGGTCAGCGCCGTCAACCTGTTTGCACGCTACGGCTATGGGCGCTTCCCCGTGCTGGATGGCAAGGGCGCGCTGGTGGGCATCCTCACCAAGGGCGACATCGTCCGCGGGATGCTCAAACGGATGGAAGTTGAGTGGCAAGCGGAGGAGCTCGAGCGTTACCGCGCCAGCCACATCTTTGAAGATATCGAATCGGACGAGACCGGGCTGATCCTGCGCTATCGCGTCAAGCGTCAGGACTTTATCCGCGCTGGCGAGGCCGCCAGCAAGATCAAACGCGCACTGGAACGGCTGGGGGCGCATCCCCGAATCATTCGGCGGGTGGCTGTGGCTTCATACGAGGCCGAGACCAACCTCGTCATCCACAGCGTGGGCGGCGAGATCATCGCCGAGATCCACCCCGACCGCATCAAACTGGTGGCGGTGGACAGCGGGCCGGGCATCGCTGACGTACAGCAGGCGCTGCAGGCGGGCTACTCGACCGCGCCCGACTGGATCCGCGAGTTGGGCTTTGGAGCCGGCATGGGGCTGAGCAACATCAAGGCCTGCTCTGATAGCATGAAGCTGGAATCGGAACTCGGCGTGGGCACGCGTCTTGAGTTGACAATCAAATTGCAGTAGGATGCGGGCCGTTTGGTTGCCGCGCGCACTGCGCGTCGACCTTGGGAGGAAGCCAGTGATAACCGTCCGGGAGATCGTCTCTGCGCTGTCGCTCGAGGTGGTGGCTGGCGGGGAGCACTTGGACCGCACCGTGACCGGTGGCTATGCGTCGGACCTGCTCAGTTGCGTGATGGCCCGAGCGCTGCCCGGCAACGTCTGGATCACGCTTCAAGCCCATATGAACGTGGTGGCTGTCGCGGCGCTGCTCGATCTCAGTTGTGTGATTATCACCGAGGGCGTACGGCCCGAGGCCGAGGTTCTGGCCAAAGCAGATGAGCGCAGCATTGCGGTTCTGCTGACCACCGAGACGACCTACGCCATTGTGTGTGCGCTGGCCGGCCTGGGAATCACCGGGCAATCAGAGTGCTAACGAACGCGCTGCGACCCGTGTGGGCCGATCTGCACATCCACACTGTCGCATCGGCGTGCGCAGAGGTCGAGATGATCCCGCCGCTGATTGTGCGGCGGGCCAGCGAGCTGGGCCTGGGGCTGATCGCCATCACCGACCATAATATGACCGAGAACGCTGGCGCGGTGATGCGCGCCGCCGAGGGCAGCGGGCTGACGGTGCTGCCCGGCATGGAACTGCAGACGCAGGAAGAGGTACACCTGCTCTGCCTTTTCGAGACGCTGGACCAAGCGCGCGCGTGGCAGGCCGTGGTAGATGATCATCTACCCGCGCTCCAGAACAATGACGAGTTTTTTGGCGCGCAGTTCATCGTCGACGAGACAGGCGATCTGGTGCGCCAGGACGAGCAGTTGAGGCTGACGTCGGCCGCGATCCCGCTCGATGAAGCGGTGGATCGCGTACATGACTTTGGGGGGCTGCCCATCGCGGCACATGTCGACCGGCAGGCCAACGGGCTGCTTACCATTCTGGGCTTTGTGCCGCCGGGGTTGCCGCTGGCAGCGCTCGAGATCTCGGCGCGGGTGCCACCCGACGAGGCAACGCGGCGCTACCCGCAGGTGGCCGGATGGCCCCTGATCTGCTCGGGAGATGCACACCGCCTGAGCGAGATGCGCGCCAGCACGCTATTGACGCTGGCATCGCCCAGCTTGCGCGAACTGGCGCTGGCGCTGTCAGGCGCCGACGATCGTCGAGTCAAACTGCTCCCCTGATCGATGGGGCAGCGCATATCACCAGTCCGAGGGAGGAAGCGACGTGCTTGACCAGAAACAGGCTTTGACCGAAGAAGACCTCGATCTTGCGCCGCTCGATGCGGTGTTGGACGAGTTGGCAGGTCAGGATGGCGCAGTGATTCCGGCCCTGCAAAAGGCGCAAGGGATCTTTGGGTACCTGCCCACTCGCGTCATCAAGCACATCGCCAAGCGGCTGCATGCGTCAGAAGCGCAGGTGTATGGCGTGGCCACCTTTTACGCCCAGTTCTATTTGGCGCGTCAGGGACGCCACAGCGTGCGCTGCTGCGATGGCACCGCCTGCCACGTGCGCGGCGCCCCCAAGGTGATCCAGGCCCTGGAGCAGGACTTGGGCATCGCTGCAGGCGAAACCACGCCCGACTATCGCGTCACGCTCGAAGTGGTCTATTGCCTGGGATCGTGCGGTCTGGCGCCCGTAATGGTCATCGATGGTCAGGTCGTAGGGCGGCTGGTGCCCGATAAGGCCGTCCAGTTGGTCCGTCAGTTGGTCTAGTGCGCGAGCTATCGCTGCACGTGTTGGACGTGCTGGAGAACGCGCTGGCGGCCGACGCCACTCTGATCGAACTCGAGATCAACGAAGACAGCGCAGCGAACCGCCTGAGCATCCGCGTGACCGACAACGGTCGCGGGATGGATGCAGAGACCGTCGCACGTGTGAGCGATCCGTTCTTTACGACCCGCACTACCCGCGATATCGGGCTGGGGCTGCCGCTCTTCAGGGCCGCGGCCCAGCGCTGCAACGGCGACCTGACGCTGCGGTCGCAACGGGGCGTGGGCACCGAGGTGCTGGCCGAGTTCGAGCGCGATCATCTGGACCGCGCGCCGCTTGGCGACATGAAGAGCACGTTGTTGGGCGTGATCCTGTCAGACCGCGTCCGCGACCTGCGCTACGAACACCGTGTGGACGGACGCAGTTTTGGTCTGGATACGCGCGAGTTGCGCGCCGTGCTCGGCGACGTACCTTTTACACACCCGAGTGTCAGAGACTGGTTGGAGGAATACCTCGATCAGGAATCGCTAGTGCTGGAGAACCCCGGCGGCCCGTCTGAAGGATCAGATTGACTGGAGCCTGCCGGGATGCCGGTTGCTACAAAGAGAGGATGCACATCATGCCCAAGATCAAGTCATTGGACGACCTGCGCAAGGTGCGCGAACAAACGCAGCACGAGATTGCCACCCGCACAGAGACGGGCACCACCATCATCATCGGGATGGGCACCTNNGCGGGCGCGCGCGAGACGATGCGCGCGATCCTGGCCGAGCTGGCCGAGCGCCAGATTGAGGCGCACGTCACGACGGTGGGATGCATCGGCATGTGCGTCAACGAGCCGCTGGTCGACATCGAGCAGGCCGGCCAACCGCGCATCTCGTATCGCAACCTGACGGCTGACAAGGTGCCACACCTGATTGAGGAGCACCTCATGAACGGCCGCGTGGTTGAGGAGTGGGTCATCGGCCGCATCTAGGCGATGGGTCGTCCGGTATCGCATCATATGCTATTCTGCCTCGCTGCGAGGTTCCGGCTGCCTGTAGCCGGAGTCGTATAGAGGCCAAGTCCAGGAGGAAATGTCATGGCAAGCAACGCGCGTCCAGAGTCTGCGTCCCCGCGCTACAGGGCAAACGTCCTGGTGTGCGGCGGCACGGGCTGCTCGGCGTCTGGATCGGGTGACCTGATGAAAGCCCTGCGTGAAGAGATCGTGCGCAGAGGAATAGAAGTAGAGGCACGCGTCGTCGAGACCGGCTGCCGCGGCTTTTGCGCCATGGGCCCCGTGATGATCATCTATCCCGACGGCATCTTTTACTGCCAGGTGCAGGCGTCCGACGTGCCCGAGTTGGTCGAAGAGACGCTGGTCAAGGGACGCGTGTTGGAGCGCCTCACCTACAAAGAGCCACTCACCCACCAGGCTGTTCCGCACTATGCCGACATTCCTTTCTACGGCAAGCAACAGCGCGTCACGCTGCGCAACTGTGGCTTTATCAACCCCGAGAGCATCGACGAGTACATCGCCCGCGGCGGCTACGAGGCGCTGGGCAAGGCGCTGACACAGATGACCCCCGAACAGGTGGTCGACGAGGTCAAGCGCGCCGGCCTGCGCGGACGCGGCGGCGCTGGCTTCCCCGCGGGCATCAAGTGGGAGCTCGCCCAGAAGGCTCCCGGCGACGTCAAGTATGCCATCTGCAACGCCGACGAGGGCGACCCGGGCGCCTTTATGGACCGCTCGCTGCTCGAGGGTGACCCCCACGCGCTGGTGGAGGGCATGACCATCGGCGGCTATGCCATCGGGGCGCACGACGGCTACGTCTACTGCCGCGCCGAGTACCCGCTGGCCATCCAGCGCCTGCACATTGCGATCAACCAGGCCAAGGAATACGGCCTGCTGGGCCAGGACATCTTGGGCAGCGGCTTTGACTTTGACCTGCATATCAAAGAGGGGGCCGGCGCCTTTGTGTGCGGCGAAGAGACCGCACTGATGGCCTCCATCGAGGGGCGTCGCGGCGAGCCGCGCCCCCGGCCCCCGTTCCCGGCCGTGTCGGGCCTGTGGGGCAAGCCCTCCAACGTCAACAACGTCAAGACCTACTGCAACGTCCCGCAGATCATCGCCAACGGCGCCGAGTGGTTTGCCTCGATCGGCACGCCCAAGAGCCCAGGCACGGCCATCTTTGCGCTCACCGGCAAGGTTGAGAACACCGGCCTGGTCGAAGTGCCGATGGGCATCACGGTCGGCGAGATCGTGTTCGACATCGGCGGCGGCATTCCGCGCGGCAAGGCCTTCAAGGCCGTGCAGACCGGCGGCCCGCTGGGCGGATGCATCGCCGCTGAGGGGCTCAACCTGCAGGTCGACTTTGACTCGCTGCGTCAGGCCGGCGCGGTGATGGGCTCCGGCGGTATGATCGTGGTCGACGAGGACACCTGCATCGTCGAGTTCAGCCGCTACTTTTTGACCTTTTCCACGGCAGAATCGTGCGGCAAGTGCGTGCCCTGTCGCGTGGGCGGCAAGCGCATGCTCGAGATCCTGACGCGCATCACCCAGGGCAAGGGCAAGATGGAGGACCTCGACACCATTGAAAAGCTGGCAGCGGGCATGTCGCAAGAGTCACTGTGCGCGCTGGGCCAGCTCACCCCCGGCCCTGTGCTGAGCGCACTGCGCTACTTCCGTCCCGAATTTGAGGCACACATCCTCGAGAAGCGCTGCCCCGCCGGCGTCTGCAAGGACCTCGTACGCTCGCCCTGCGTCAACGCCTGCCCCGCCGGCGTCGACGTGCCGAGCTACCTGTCACTGGTCTCCGAGGGCAAGTACGCCGAGGGCCTTGAGATTCACCGCAAGCGCAATCCTTTCGCGCTGGTGTGCGGCCGCGTCTGCCCCGCTTTCTGCGAGAGCCGCTGCCGTCGCGGCGAGCTGGACGAATCGATCGCGATTCGTCAGGTCAAGCGCTTCATGGCCGACCAGGAGCTCAAGAACGCTTGGACCCCGCCGCAGTTAGAGCCCAAGAAGGGCAAAAAGATCGCCGTCATCGGCTCCGGCCCGGCTGGCCTGACGGCGGCGCTGCGCCTGCAGCAGTGGGGCTATGACGTGACCATCCACGAGGCGCTGCCGGTGGCCGGCGGCATGATGGCGGTCGGCATCCCCGAGTACCGCCTGCCGCGTGACATCCTGAACGCCGAGATCGACAACGTGCGGCGCGCAGGAGTAGGGATTGTGCTCAACTCGCGCCTGGGCCGCGACATCACCGTCGATGGCCTGCTCGACGAGAATGGCTACAGCGCCGTGGTTCTGGCCATCGGCGCACAGAAGAGCCGCGCGATGCGCGTAGAGGGCGAGGACCTGCCCGGCGTGCTGGGCGGCACCGACTTTTTGCGCGACGTCGCCCTGCACAACCCGCCCGACCTGGCCGGCAAGCGCGTGGCCGTGGTGGGCGGCGGCAACACCGCCATCGACGCGGCCCGTACCGCGATGCGACTCGGCGCTTCTGAGGTGCACCTGGTCTACCGCCGCACGCGCGCCGAGATGCCTGCACAGGCCCTGGAAGTGGAAGAGGCCGAACAGGAAGGGCTGCAGCTGCACTTTTTGCAGAACCCCACGCGCATTGTGGGCAACGGCAAGGTCGAGGGCCTGGAGTTGGTGCTGCAGGAACTGGGTGAATTCGATACCAGCGCCCGCCGTCGGCCGAGCCCGATCGAGGGCAGCGAATATGTCCTGCCTGTTGACATCGTGATCCCGGCCATCGGCCAGAGCACCGATGTCGAGTGCGCCGGCGAGTGTGGCGTCGCCTTCCGTCGCAATACCACGATCGAAGTCAACAAGAGCCTCGCTACAGGGCGCGCGGGCGTCTTTGCCGCTGGCGACGCCGTACTCGGCCCCGCCACCGTGGTTGAGGCCGTGGCCCAGGGCAATCAGGTGGCCCAGGCCGTGGATGCCTACCTGCAGAGCGACGACGTGATCTCCAAACAGGCGTGGCTGGCGTACGACGAAGAGCCGCTCGTCTGGAACATGGAAGAGCACGCCACCGACACCCGCGCGGTCATGCCCGTTCAGGAGCCCGCCCTCCGACGCACCAACTGGAAAGAGGTCGAACTGGGCTTGAGCGAGGATGCCTGCCGCGAAGAGTGCCGACGCTGCCTGCGCTGCGACATGGACAAGTAGCGCATGCGAGCACGGCGAGCCCCAAGCGGGCATTGGCGATGACTGCGGACCAGAGCTCGGGCAAACCCGAGCACTCGATCCTGATCGTGGCCTACGGCAACCTCTCGCGGCGCGACGATGGCGTGGCGTTCCATCTCGTGCGCCGGTTGCGCGACGCGTTGGGGCTGCCCGAGGGCGAGAACGTGCCGGGCGAGGCAATAGATGACGACTATGCGGAGTGGAGCGACCGCTTAGCGGTTGCCTGCCTCCACCAACTCGCACCGGAGATCGCCGACATCGTATCACAACGCGATATTGTCGTCTTTGTGGACGCGCATGTGTCTGGCATAGGGTGGCAGCCAGTGGAATGGCGCAAGCTGCCACCCGAGTACCATTCGGGTATGGTCTCGCACCATCTCAAGCCCGACGCCGTTCTTGCCCTGTGCCACTCACTGTACGGTCGTTGTCCGCAAGGGTATGTCCTTTCCATCGAAGGCTCGGATTTCGACTTTGGCGAGACGCTCTCTCCCAGTACAGCAGCGCTACTCGATCAAGCCATGGGCCACTTGGTAGCGCTGCTGCGAGCCGAATCGGTCACGCCGCTCTGATGTGATCGTGGTGTGTCAACGACGCCGGGCCTTGCCAAGTGTCTGCCGGCAAGGGGCCGATGTCGTCACGCACGCGCCGGTCGCGACTGAGCCTTTCGCGAACTGTCCTGTGAGGAGGTACCAGCAGCAATGCCAGAAGTCCATGTGCAGATAGATGGCCGCGAGTTGACGGTCCCCCATACGTTCACAGTGTTGCAGGCAGCAGAACGTGCAGGCATTGGCGTTCCCAAGCTGTGCGCACATCCGGCGCTGGCTCCCATTGGCGCCTGCCGCATCTGCCTGGTCGAGATCGAGAAACAGCGTGTGCTGCAACCGGCCTGCACCTTCCCAGTCTCTGAGGGCATGGTGGTGCACACCAACTCGCCCAAAGTGCGCGATGCCCGGCGCTTTGTCCTGGAACTGCTCTTCTCCGAGCGAAACCACTTTTGCATGTTCTGCGAGATGAGTGGCAGCTGCGAGCTGCAGTCCCTGGCCTACGAGTACGGGCTTGATCACTGGGAATACGATCGCGCCTTCCCGAGGCTCGGTGTCGATGCCTCGCGCAAGTTCTTTGTCATGGATCACAACCGTTGCATCCTGTGCAGGCGCTGCATTCGCGCTTGTGACAGCCTGGTGGGTAACCAGACCCTCGGCATCAAGAACCGCGGCGCTCAGAGCATGATCGTCGCCGACATGGACGTCCCGTTTGGGCAATCCAGCTGTGTCTCGTGCGGTACTTGCCTGCAGGTCTGCCCCACAGGCGCGCTCTTTGATCGTGCCAGCGCCTACATGGGCGCCACCGAAGAGATCACGCGGGTCAAGTCGCGTTGTGTGGGTTGCAGCGTCGGCTGCGGGGTCGAATGGATCATCCGCCAGAACCGACTGATCCGCATCGAAGGCGACTGGGACGCCAAGCCCAACAACGGACTGCTCTGCGAGATGGGTCGCTTCGCGCCCTTGCACGAGACGCGACAACGCGTGCGTACGCCGCTGGTCAAGAGTGCCAACGGCTTTGAGGAGACAGATTGGGACCATGCGGCCAGCATGGTTGCAGACAAGATCAAGGCCGCCGGCGACAAGCTGGCTGTGGTGGTCTCCGGGTTCGCCACGACGGAGGCTGCACAGGCCATCGTCACAGGGCTGCCGGGTCACAAGAGCCTGGCTGACGGCGCTGCTCCGGCAGGCGCCGGCGCATGCCTTTCGGTGTTGGATGAGGCCGACCTCTACATCGTCGTCAACACCGACGTCGCCAAGCTGTTCCCGGTCGCCAGCTTTGCCATCAAGCGCGGCATGCGTAGCCGCGGTGCGCGCCTGATCATCCTCGATGACGCCGAGACGAGTCTGGATGGCTGGGCTGCATGCAAGTACGAAAGCACAGCGGTCGCCAAAGCGGTCGAGCTGGCCGCCGGTGCCCAGATGCCGGCGATCGTCTACGGCGCTGCCGGAGCCAGTGTGGCCGCCCAGATGGCCAAGGCCCTGCCGACCAGCAAGACCGTGGCCTTTGCGCCCGGCGGCAATACATTGGGATTGGCCGGCGCGGGCATCACGGCAGCGGCCCCGCGCAAAGACGCCAGGTGCTTCTATGTCATGGCCAACGAGATGGCGCAGCCCAGCAGCGATCTCTTGACGGCGCTCGCGCAGGCAGACTTTGTGGCTGTACAGGCCTGTTTCCGAGAGCCGTGGCAATCGATCGCCGACGTCATCTTGCCTACGCCAACGACCTACGAAAAATCCGGCACGATTACCAACGCCGAGGGGCGCACCTTGGCGCTCCAAGCGGGCACCCAACCCGATGCCAAGTCAGAGGTGGCAGTGATCCAGCTGATCTCCTCGCTGACCAGTTAGCAGCTCCAAGGAGGACACTCATGGCAAAAGTTACGCTCTGTACCGACTGGCTGGATGTCTGCTCTGGCTGTCACATGTCGCTGCTCGACATCGACGAGTTGATCGTCGAGCTGGTCCAGCATGTCCAGATCCTCTCAACGCCCATCACCGATCTCAAGCATCCGCCCGAAGAAGGCTGCGATGTTGGCATTCTTACGGGAGCTGTGAGCAATGATCACCAGGAGCATGTGGCCAAGCAGATGCGAGAGCGCTGCAGGATCCTGATTGCTTTGGGAGACTGTGCCGTGACCGGTGGCATCTGCACGATGCGCAACTTTTTCGATGTCGAGGACGTGTTGCGCCGCGCCTATGTCGAGACCGAGAGCACCATCCCGGGGCAGAGCGTGCCGCGCTCGAACGAGATCGCCAAGCTCTATCCGCAGGTCAAGGCAGTCGATCAGGTGGTCAAGGTAGACCTGCACGTGCCGGGTTGTCCCCCGCCTGCGAAAGCGATCTGGTATGCCATCACCGAGCTGCTGGCTGGTCGGATACCTGTGTTGACGGACGACCTGCTGACGTACGACTGACCCCCTTCTCCGGCAGGCGCAACCCAACCGATAGGAGAGAAGATAATGGGCCAAACGATTACAATCGAGCCCGTGACCCGCGTTGAGGGTCACGCACGCGTCACCATCCATCTGGATGATAAGGGCCAAGTCGAGCAGAGCTATCTGCACATCGACCAGTTCCGCGGCTTTGAAAAGTTCTCCGAGGGGCGCATGTACTTTGAGATGCCGGTCATCACGCCGCGCATCTGTGGCATCTGCCCCGTCAGCCACCACCTTGCCTCGGCGAAGGCCTGCGACAAGCTGGCAGGAACGCCACCGCCGCGTCCGGCCAATCTGTTACGCGAACTGCTGCATATGGGCCAGATCATCCAGTCGCACTCGATGCACTTTTTCCACCTGGCCTCTCCCGACCTGCTGCTCGGCTTTGATGCTGACCCGGCCATCCGTAACGTCGTCGGGCTGATCGAGGTGAATCCCGATCTGGCGCTCAAGGCGGTCAAGCTGCGTAAGTACGGCCAGGAGATCATCCGCCGGCTGTCGGGGCGGCGCATCCACATGCATTGGGCGGTGCCCGGCGGCGTCAGTACACCGCTCGCCTCCGATGATCGCGACTGGATCCTCGGCCAGGTCGACGAAATGACAGGCTATGTCCAGGAAGGCATCGCCATCAGCAAGCAGTGGCTTGCGGACAACCAGGATGTTGTCGACAAGTTCGCCAATTTCGCCTCCAACTATATGGGCATGTGCAACAACGGCGCCCTCGAACTATACGAGGGGCCCCTGCGTTTCTGCGATCCTCAGGGCCGCATCTTGGAAGAGTTCAGCCCGTGCGACTATCTCGATCACATCGCAGAGCGCGTAGAGGACTGGTCATACCTCAAGTTCCCGTTCAACAAAAAGCTGGGCTGGCCCCAAGGAGTCTACCGCGTTGCGCCACTGGGACGTCTGAATGTGGCTGACCGCATCGCCACGCCCCTGGCGAACGAAGAGTTCAAGACCTTCAAGTCGCTCTCAAACGGGCCTGTGCAGCAAACACTCTACTATCACTATGCCCGCCTGATCGAGGATCTGTACGCGATAGAGCAAGCGCGCGAGCTGTGTGAGGATCCCGACATCCTGTCGGACGAGATCATCAACACCAACACACAGATCACCGGTGAGGGGGTAGGCTGCATCGAGGCGCCGCGCGGCACTCTGTGGCACCACTATTGGACGGATGAGCACGGGGTACTGACCAAGGTCAACCTGATCGTGGCGACGGGCAACAACAACTGGGCCATGAGCCACTCTGTGGATATGGTAGCCAAGGCTTTTGTGGATGGCAATAACCTCACCGAGGGTATGCTCAACCGCGTGGAAGCGGCTATCCGCTGCTATGACCCGTGCCTTTCCTGCTCGACGCACGCTCTCGGTCAGATGCCGATGATCGTGGACATCGTCGACAGCACAGGCCAAACCGTCCGATCTCTGCGACGCAACTAGGAACCAAGAGCCCGCGTTGAGGCGAGGCGAGTGCGGCCCAAGTGGGTCCACTCAACCAGGCTCAAGAGGCGACCATTGTGGGTTTGTCGGAGAGCCTGGTTTTGTCTGCGCGCGATAGGTCGGGCGAGACTGGCGAGTTGTACGAATTTCGCACTCTGTAGTCGAAAAAGCGTTGAAATTCGTAGCAGTTTGCACTATAATGGGTACACCTTAGGGTCACGTGACTAGACAGCCCGGAGCACGTACGTGCCAGACCACGTGAAGGACCATACCTTCTGAGGGAGAGTCGAGATGGCTGATGTTCATATCACGATCGACGGTCAATCGTTGACCGTGCCGAGCAACTATACCGTCTTGCAGGCAGCCGAGAGCGCCGGCATCAACGTGCCCACGCTCTGTGCGCACCCGTCGCTCAAACCGATCGGGGCCTGCCGAATCTGCCTGGTCGAGATCGAGAAGCAGCGCGTGCTGCAGCCCTGCTGCACCTTCCCGGTGTCTGAGGGCATGGTCGTCAGGACCAACACCCCCAAGGTGCGTGAGGCGCGGCGCTTTGTGCTCGACCTGTTGCTCTCCGACCACCCGCTCGACTGTATGACCTGCCAGAAGGCCGGAGACTGCACGCTGCAGGACCTGGCGTACGAGTATGGCATCAAAGAGTCGACCTTTGCAGGACTGCAGCATGACTGGCCCCTGCAGGATGCCAACCCGTTCATCACCCGCGACTATAACAAGTGCATCCTGTGTCGGCGCTGCGTACGGGCCTGCGAAGAGATCAATGGCGTGGCCGCCATCGGGCCGCTGAACCGCGGGTTCGACACCAAGATCGGCACCGCCTACGACGGCGAACTGCAGGACTCGCCCTGCGAGTTCTGCGGCATGTGCATCGCGCTCTGCCCCACGGGCGCGCTCCAACCCAAGGCCAGCATCGGCAAGGGACGTGCCTGGGAGACCCACAAGGTCACTACCATCTGCCCCTATTGCGGTGTGGGCTGCACGCTCGACCTTAACGTCAAGGACAACAGGGTCGTCCAGGTCACCTCCAACTGGGAGGGCCCCTCCAACCATGGCTGGACCTGCGTCAAGGGCCGCTTTGGCTGGGACTATATCGAGAACGAAGAGCGCCTGACGACGCCGCTGATCCGCAAGGATGGCGAGTTGGTGCCCGCCACCTGGGACGAGGCGCTGGACCTGGTAGCCGACAAGTTTGCCGGCTATGCCAAAGAGTTCGGCCCCAATGCGCTCGGGTTCCTGTCCTCGGCCAAATGCTCCAACGAAGAGAACTATTTGGTGCAAAAGCTGGGCAGAGGAGTCATCGGCACGAACAACATAGACCACTGCGCCCGTCTTTGACACAGCTCCACTGTGACCGGTCTGGTCACAACCTTTGGCTCGGGCGCCATGACCAACTCGATCGACGACATCGCCGACGACGCCAACGCTTACTTTATCATCGGCTCTAACACGACTGAGAACCACCCCGTCATCGGTATGCGACTGCGACAGGCGGTCAAGCAGCGCGGTGCCAAGCTCATCGTCGCCGACCCGCGCCGCATCCCGATCACCGACTATGCCGTCCTGCACCTCAGGCACCGTCCGGGCACCGACATCGCGCTGCTCAACGGCCTGATGAACGAGTTGATCGAGCAGGACCTGTACGACAAGACCTTTGTGGCCGAGCGCACCGAGGGCTTTGAGGCGCTCAAGGCCAAGGTGGCCGAGTACCCGCTGACGCGCGTCGAAGAGATCACCGGCGTGCCCGCCGCCAAGATCAAAGAAGCGGCGCAGATCCTGGGCACTACACATCCCGGCGCGCTGATCTACGCCATGGGCATCACGCAGCACACGACCGGCCACCAGAACGTGATTGACTGCGCCAACCTGCAAATGCTGCTGGGCAACATGGGCGTGGCTGGCGGCGGCGTCAACCCGCTGCGTGGCCAGAACAACGTGCAGGGCGCCTGCGACATGGGCTGCCTGGTCAACTTTTACCCCGGCTACCAAAAGGTCATGGACGAGGCCGCCCGTGCCAAGTTCGAAAAGGCCTGGGGCAAGACCGCTGACCTCAAGCCCGGCCTGACTGTCGTCGAACTGCTCCATGCCGCGGGCCGCGGCGAGGTCAAGGGGCTGTTCGTGCTGGGCGAGAACCCGGCCATGACGGACCCTGATCAGAACCATGCGCGCCATTGCCTTGAAGAGACCGAGTTCCTGGTGGTGCAAGAGATCTTCCCGAGCGAGACCACCCAGTACGCCGCGGTGGTGCTGCCCAGCTCGTCGTTTGCAGAAAAGGAAGGCACCTTTACCAACACCGAGCGCCGCGTGCAGCGCGTGCGCAAGGCGTTCAACTCGCCCGGCCAGGCACGCGTCGACTGGTGGATCCTGGCCGAGTTGGGCAAGCGCATTCAGCAGCGTCTGGGCATGGCGCCCGACGCCGCACCCTACGCCTCGTTCGACTATCAAAAGCCAGAGCAGATCTTTGACGAGCTCGCAGTGCTGACGCCTCTGTATGGCGGCATGAGCTACGAACGACTCGAAGGCAACGGCCTGCAATGGCCCTGCCCGACTGCGGATCACCCGGGCACCCGCTTTTTGCACAAGGGCAAGTTCTCGAGGGGGCTGGGCGCGCTCACGCCGGTCGACTGGCTGCCGCCCGCCGAAGTACCCGATGCCGAGTATCCGCTGCTCTTTACCACGGGTCGCGTCCTGTATCACTTCCACGGCGGAACGATGAGCCGGCGTTCTCCGGGCCTGGACGAAATCGTCCCGGAGGCGCTGGTGGAGATCAACCCGGTGGACGCGCGCGCGCTGCACATCGAGGATGGCCAGTTGGTCAAGGTCACCTCGCGCCGCGGCACCGTCACGGCCAAGGCCGAAGTAGTGGACCGTCCCGACATTGGTGTGATCTTTATGACCTTCCACTTTCATGAGGCGGCAGCCAACCTGTTGACCAACGCGGCGCTGGACCCGGTGGCCAAGATCCCCGAGTTCAAGGCCTGCGCCGTCAAGGTCGAGCCAGCCTGAGTTTGGGTTGCCAACCCCGTTGAGCGCGCAACCTGTCACGCTCAACGGGGTTATGCTGAGCAGTTGAGGGATGGCGCCCCAACCCCTCTCTGCACAAGCCCGAGGGGCACGTTCCAAAGCGCGTGGATGAACCGTCACAGTACAGAACACAGGAGGATGTCGCATGCCGTTCAAATCACCGAAAGCCATCGTCGAAACCGCTTGCACCGCCGGGTGCGCCAAGTCAGAGATGCCGTTCACCAAGCAGTTGGCGATGGGCTTCCTCGCCGGGGCCTACATCGCGTTTGGCGGACTGCTGGCGATCGTCGTGGGCCGGGGCAGCCCCGCCCTGATGGAAGCCAACCCGGGCCTGGCCAAGTTCGTGTTTGGCGCGGTCTTTCCCGTGGGCCTCATTCTCGTTGTGATTGCCGGCTCAGAGCTCTTTACCGGCAACTGCGGGATCATCCCCGTCTCTTGCCTTTCAGGCAAGGCCCGCTGGAAGGGTCTGCTGCGCAACTGGGGCACTGTCTACCTGGGCAACTTTATCGGTTCGCTGTTCCTGGCCTACTTTATCGCCTACCTCTCGGGCATCGTGAATGGCGGCACGCTGGGCGCGGCTTCCGCGGCCATCGCTGAGGCCAAGGTCTCCATGCCCTGGGGCCAGGCCATCCTGCGCGGCATCGGCTGCAACTGGCTCGTCTGTCTGGCGGTCTGGCTGGCGCTCTCGGCCGACGACATCGCCGGCAAGATCCTGGGCATGTGGTGGCCGATCATGGCCTTTGTCACCCTGGGCCTTGAGCACTCGATCGCCAACATGTTCTTCATCCCCCTCGGAATGTTCAACGGCGCCAACGTCAACATCGGCCAGTTCCTCTGGAACAACCTGATCCCCGTCACCATCGGCAACATCATCGGCGG
>DIVQ01000205.1:0-31134 GCA_002423325.1 Anaerolineales bacterium UBA6128
CTGGTGGAACGGCAACCGCTCGGTGCTCGTGGACGTGGACCTGACGGGGCTGCTGCTGGGCGCCACGCTGGCCACCACTGCGGAAGAGATCTACCGCGCGCTGATCGAAGCCACTGCCTATGGCACGCGCATCATCATCGACAACTTTGAGCGCAGCGGCGTGGCGGTGCGCGAGCTGGTGGCGGCCGGCGGCCTGCCCGAGCGCAACAAGCTGCTCATGCAGATCTATGCCGACGTGACGGGCCGCGAGATGAAGGTCTGCGGCACCAACCAGGCGGGCGCAGTGGGCTCGGCCATGTTCGCGGCCGTAGCCGCGGGCGCCGCAGCGGGCGGCTATGACACGATCCAGGCGGCCGCCGCCCACATGGCGCACCTCAAGGACGTGGTCTACAAGCCCATCGCGGCGCACAAGGCGGTCTACGACGCGCTCTACGCCGAGTACGTGACGCTGCACGACTATTTCGGGCGCGGCGCCAACGACGTGATGAAGCGGCTGAAGAGGTTGCGCGCCGAAACGCGCGGCTGAGGCATCCCTACAGCATCGTCACCGGGTCCACGTCCACACGCCACCCGAGCGGCAGGTCCATGTCGCGCAGCAAGACCGTGGGATCGGCGCCACGCAGCGTGATCTGCCAGCGCCACTTGCCACGCAACCGCGCGTAAAAGGCCGGGGCTGGGCCGATCAGATCCAGTTCCGGCAGCCCCAGCCGCCCGATCTTGTTACGCAGCACCTCCGCCAGCCGCTCGGCCTCGGCCTGCGCCCGCTCGGCGCTGGTATTGACGTACAGCAGGTACACAAAGCGGCTCAGCGGCGGATACCAGTGCGCGCGGCGGTAGCCCAACTCCTGGGCGTAAAAGGTGTCATAGTCGTGCCGGCTGGCCGCCTCGATGGCCGGGTGGTGCGGCGTATAGGTCTGGATGATAACCTTGCCCCCCAGCACGCTGCGCCCCGCACGCCCCGCAACCTGCGTCAGCAGCTGAAAAGTGCGCTCGCCGGCGCGAAAATCGGGCAGGTTGAGCATCGTGTCGGCCGAGACCACGCCTACCAGCGTCACGCGCGGCAGGTCGAGCCCCTTGGCGATCATCTGCGTGCCCACCATGATGTCGGCCTCGCCGCCGATGAAGGCGTCCAGCAGCTCCTCGTGCGCAAGCTTGCCGCCGGTGGTGTCCAAATCCCAGCGCACCACACTGGCGCGCGGAAAGACCTCGTGCAGGTACTGCTCCACCCGTTCGGTGCCGATGCCAAACTGCTTGATGCGCTTGCTGTGACACGCGGGACATTGCGACGGCATCGGCGTGCTATAGCTGCAGTGATGACAGACCAGTGTGGCGGCGCGCTCGTGGTAGGTCAGCGGCAGGTCGCACCGCGGGCACTTGAGCACGTGGCCACAGTCTCGGCAATTGACAAACGTGGCCGACCCGCGGCGGTTGAGGAACAGGATGGCCTGCTGACGCAGCGCCAGCGCCTCGTCGATGGCCTGATGCAGCGCGAACGAAAAGATGCTGCGGTTGCCCTTGTGCAGCTCGGCGCGCATGTCGACCACTTCCACCGGCGGCAGCTCGGCGTACAGCGCCTCGTCGAGCTCGGGGGCCACAACGTGGTAGTGCGCGAGTGCGGTCGAACCGACGCCGGTGTGCGCCACTTGCGCGGCCTGCTCATCCACAGCGCGACGGTGTCCCATGATGCGCTGCGGCATCTTGAGCAGCGCGTACTCGCCGCGCTCGGCCCGATAGGCCGATTCCAGGTCCGGCGTTGCGCTGCCCAGCACGCAGGTAGCCCCGGCAATCCGTGCCAGCTCAACGGCTGCCGCGCGCGCATGGTAGCGCGGCGTTTGTTCCTGCTTGTACGACCACTCGTGCTCCTCGTCCAGAACGATCAGCCCCAGTCGCTGCACGGGCGCAAAAAGCGCCGAGCGCGAACCCACCACCAGGCGCAGCTCGCCGGCGCGCAGGCGGCGCCACTGATCGTAGCGTTCGCCGGCTGAAAGCCGGCTGTGCATGACCGCCAGCACCTCGGGAAAGCGCGCACCAAAGCGCCGAATGGTCTGTGGCGTCAACGCAATCTCGGGCACCAGGACGATGGCGCTACGCCCCTGTTCGAGCACGCGCTGCACGGCACGCAAATAGATCTCGGTCTTGCCGCTGCCGGTGACCCCCTGTAACAGATACGGCCGCCCACTCGGGGTGTCCAGGTCGGCCGCCACGGCATGCCAGACCTGCTCCTGGTCGGGCGTCAGCCGCGGCGGCTCCACCGGTACGAACGCGCGGCCCGCCAACGGATCGCGCCAGATCTCGCGCTGCTCCAGATCCGCCAGGCCCTTGTCGACCAGCGCGCGCAGCGTGGCGGTCGACACGCCGATGGCCTCAGCAGCCCCGGCCAGCGGCCACCAACTCTCACCCTGCTCTCGTCGCGCGATCAGCGCCTGCAGCGCGCGTTGCTGCTGCGGGGCGCGCGCCGACACCGCATCCGACGCCGCATCAGGGCGCGCCCGCACAACTGCCACACACTTGGGGCGCACCGCCGGCGGCCTGATCTGCGCCCGTTTGACCAGCCAGCCCCGCCCGATCAGGCGCGCCAGCATCGAGCGCCGGCCACGCCGCGTCGTCAGCTCCGCCACCTGCTCGCTGGTCAGCGGCCCTTGCGCCAGCACCTGCTCCCACAACGCGCGCTCTTCGGGCGTCGCGGCGGTCAGGTCAGCGTCGGGTTCGGCCTCCAGCAGCGTGTCCACCGACTGCGTGACACCCGGCGGCAGCATACTGTCAATGACGATGTGTAGCGGCGCGAGATAGTAGGCGCTGATCCAGCGCGCCAGGTCCAGTTGTTCTGAGGAGAGCACAGGCACGGGGTCGACGATCTGGTCCAGGTCGCGCGTCTGCTCAACCGGCGCGCGTTCATCAAGCGCCACCACCACACCCTGCAGGTAGCGCCGGCCGAAAGGCACCCAGACCAGTTGGCCGGGTTGAACACGCCCGCGCAGGGCTGTGGGGATAGCATAGTGAAAAGCACGCGCCAGGCGTTCGGGGTCTTCGGCGTCGTCGTCAGGGGAATGCTCGCGTGAGACGGTCCGCGATAGCGGCGTGCGTACCACCACCACCGCGTAAGGCGCCGACTCGGCGGGCCGCGGCTCTGCCATCGCCTAGAAAAAGACCATCGCGCCGTAGCCCACCAGATCGCTGGGGCGGCCCATTGGGTGGGCATCGTGGCTGGTGGTGTACTCGAGCAAAAAGCCCTCGCTGGCGCCCAGCTCGGCCGCAAAGCCAATCGCCGCGGCGATGGCGCCGGCGCCGCAGGCGTTATAGCGCGTGGCGGCCTCGCGCAACACCTGCTCTGCCTGCATCTTGGCCGCCAGGTCCAGGATGCGGGCGTCGCTGGCGCGCGTCCAGCGCCAGCCGGCCTCACCGGTGCCGGCGGGAGCCATCCCATAGCGCGGGCCATAGTGCGTCAAATCGCTGGATCCCACGGCAACCGCGGAACGCCCCAGCGTCACGGCCGCCTGTGCGACCTTGCGACCAACCTGCTCGGGTTGCGCCTCGGGCGGGATGGCAATGGGCAGGATACGAGCCTCGGGGAACAGGTGCCGCACAAAAGGCAGTTGCACCTCGATCGAGTGCTCGCCCTCGTGTGCGCGGGGCTCATCGACCAGCAGACCCTCGCTGGCCGAAAGGGCCGCAGCCGCCAGCTCTTCATCGACTGCCAGATCGCCCAGTGGCGTACGCCAGCTGCCCGAGCCATAGGCTGAGGCGTGGCTGAGTCCCCAGCGGTGCACGGCGCCGAACAACACGAGCGTCTGCGGAGCGCCCTGCGCGGCGATGGCCGCAAAGACGCGTGCGGCCGTAGGGCCCGAATAGGTCCATCCGGCATGCGGCACAATCCCGCCGTGAATGGGCCGCGGAGGAGCAGACGACGCGGCATCGCGCAGACATTCCAGCACTTCGTCGCGGCATTCTGCGGCGTGTGCCGGATAGAACATACCCGCAACAGTCGGGTTACGTACTGGCATGGTTCACCCCCAACGGTGCCCGCCCGAACGGCGCAGCGCGGATCAGGCGTAGGCGCGCGTCGCGAGCAGGGTGAGCAGCGACAGCAGCACCGCCACGCCGATGACGGTCAGCAACGCGCGCCGTCGCGAGTAGGCATCCACCAACGTGAACGGGCCACCCAGCATGCCGGGCTCCAGCACACGATAGCGCGGGCAAAAGCCCCAGCCAAGCGCGAGGCCGGCCACCAACCCGCCGATGTGGCCCAGGTTGTCGATGCCCCCCAGCGTCATGCCGATGACGAGGTTGTAGCCCGCCACCACGAGCATGTTGGTCAGTTGCTTGCGGCCCCAGTCGCCAAACTGCTCGCGATAGGTCAGCAGGTAAGCGATGGAGGCCCCGAGCAGCCCAAAGATGGCCCCCGAGGCGCCCGCCGACAGGCTTTCGCTGCCCAGGTAGCTGAGCACGTTGCCAGCGACGCCCGCAAGCAGGTACAGCACGATGAACCGCCAGCCGCCGTAGCGCCGCTCGAGTTGTTGTCCAAAGCTGTACAGCGCCCAGGAGTTGAACAGCAGGTGCAGCGGCCCGATGTGCAAAAAGCAGGCCGTCAACAGGCGCCAGTACTGCCCGACCGCGATCAGCGGTCCATACTTGGCGCCAAAGACGAGCAGCACCAGACCGTTCTCCGACCCGCTCAGGCCCAGCCCCTTGTCCCAACCAAAGACGGTCATGGCCAGCCAGACGAGCACGTTGGCGGCCAGAAGCACATAGGTCCAGCGAGCCGGGTGCGCGGGAAGCGGCAAGGCCACCGTGTGGACTTCGGTCGCCGCCGCCAGTGGCTCCGGAATCTGCGGCGCCGATTCGGACCGCATCACAGTGTAATGGGCTGCCGCACGGACCGGCAGCGCTCAGCCGTCATGATGGCCGTCACCTGCCGCACGGCGTCGTCCAGTTCGCCCTCACGGTTCACCACGACATAGTCAAACTCGCGCGCCTGCTCCAGTTCGTGGCGCGCCATCCGCAGACGCGCCTGAACCTGAGCGGGCGAGTCTCCGGGGCGGCGACGCAGCCGGTCCACCAGCACGTCCAGCGAAGGGGGCACCAGAAAGATGCTCACAGTCTGTGGGATCTTTATGCGGATGGTGGCGGCGCCATTCACATCCAACCGCATCACCACATCGCGGCCACTGGCCAGGCCTTTGCGCACATCCTTGCGCAGCACGCCCTTGCACTGGCCATAGACGTCGGCGTCCTCCAGCAGTTCATCGTCACGCCTCATCCGCTGGAACTCGGCATACGAGACAAAGTAATAGTCGACCCCGTCCACCTCACCCGGGCGCGCCGGCCTCGTAGTGACGGTGACGACAAAGTGAAATGGGCAGCCCATCTCGTCCATGCGTTTGACAACACTGTCCTTGCCGACGCCAGAGGGCCCGGAAATGACGACGACGAGCGGGGCCGGGCGCAGGTAGGGTTGCAGCAACGCCTCTGCGTCCTTCGCGTCGGCGATGTATGGCACGTTCTGCTCCGTCAAGGGACTCCTTTGCAGCGAGGCGCCCAGCGTGGGCAGACACGCAGCCCCAGGGATTGGCACCACGCCGACCCGGGATCAGCACAGCCGCCTCGTTCTCCGCGGTGTACTAGAAGCGCAGCAGGCGCTCGACGTCCAGCACAAAGATGACGGCCCCGCCCACCTGTACCTCGACCGGGTTGGGCAGGTACAATTCACCCGGCTCCATCACCGGCGGCAACGGGTTGACGTACTGGGTGCGCGTGTGGCAAGTACGCTTGATGATCTCCAGCACGCGTGGAACCGCATCGCCTTCCACACCCACCAGAATGGTGGCATTGCCTTCGCGCAAAAAGCCACCGGTAGTGCTGATCTTGGTCGAAGAGAAGCCCGCCTGCCGCAGAGCCGTCATCAGTTGGTCGGCGTCATCGCTGTGCACGATGTTGACCATCAGCTTGGCGTTATCCATGACCTCTCACATCCCCCTTTGTCTGCGTACCGTCCGCCTCATCCATCCGGGCGGAGATGTCGCCTGCCAGAACCTCATTGACGCGCGCAATGATCGTCCGATGTATCGCCTCGATCGACTGGTTGGCGTCGACGGTGAGCCAACGCTCCGGTGCGTCAGCCGCCATTGCCAGGTAACCCTGGCGCACGCGCGAGTGGAACGCCAGCGTCTGCTCATCCATACGGTTCCACTCGCCGCGCCCTGCCTCCAAGTCGCGGCGTTTGCGCGCCAGGCCCACTTCCACGTCCAAGTCCAAGTATACCACCAGATCGGGTTGCAGATTGCTCGTCGCAAAACGGGTGATCTGCCGCAAGGCCTCCAGATCCAGACCGCGCCCGTAGCCCTGATAGGCCATCGTCGATTCGGCGAAACGGTCCGATATCACCAACTCGCCGCGCTCGAGCGCCGGACGGATGATCTCGCCCACGTGTTGAGCACGCGACGCCGAGTAGAGCAGAATCTCTGTTGCAGGCAGCATACCCGCGTTCCGCATATCGTGCAACACCGTGCGAATCTGCTCTGCGATGGGCGTACCGCCCGGCTCACGCGTGCGCACCACCGACAGACCACGCGCCCTCAGTGCATCGCACAGCAGCGCAATGTGCGTCGACTTGCCACTGCCATCGCAGCCCTCAAAGGTGATGAACAAGGTCAGTCCCTTCCTGGCAGACGATCACGCATAGATCGTCACCCGTCGATGCGGGTCGTTGCCGGTGCTGCGTGACATCACGTTGGCCTCACGCGCCAGCATGTGCTGCTGACGTCTGATATAGGCTTCCTGCGGCGCCAGTTGCACCTGGCTGACCTCGCCCGCCTGGATCCGCTGGATAGCTTGCCGCACCTCGACCACTGCGGCGTCCAGCACATCAGCATCCTTTTCCAGCCCAAAGATGTCGGACAGATAGCCCTCCATCTGGACCTCGGTGTTGTTACGCAGCACGTACACCGGGATGTTGCGGCGTTCCGCGTCGCTGATGACCCGCGGACGCTTGCGGTAATAGGTGCGCAGCGTGAACAGCACATCGGCCTCGCTTAGATCGGTGACCAGAGACACCGGCACGCCCAACCGGCGAGCGGCCTGACGCACGCGGCTCTGGTTAAGGCCGTAAGGGTAGATACGCAGCGGCTTGTGGCGGCTCTCCGACCGCGCTCGCACTGGCCCGGGCGCCTCCTCGTACGCCGCGTGCGGCGCGCGCGGCTCGGGCGCCTCGCGCGCGCTCAGCGGCTCGGGCGTGTGCATCTGCTTTTCGATCTCTCCCGAGGGTGTGCGCACACGGATCTCTACCGGCAATACCTGGTCGCGCAGCGTGGCGTCCACCGCCGCAGCCACATCGGGACGAATGGCGACGCGATCCCAGTCCTGGATCTCGACCATCACGTCGAACGTGGGGGGCGCCTTACGCTCCAGCACTGACTTTTGCGTGCCGCGACGCCGCGCCTCTTCGTCGCTCAAGGTCACCACCTGTATGCCCCCCACCAGGTCGGCCAGGGTCGGGTTCATCATCAGGTTGCCGAGCGAGTTGCCGTGGGCGGTGCCCACCAGTTGAACGCCGCGCTCGGCGATCGTGCGGGCGGCGCTGGCCTCCAACTCGGTGCCGATTTCGTCAATCACGATGACCTCGGGCATGTGGTTCTCCACAGCCTCTATCATCACCGCGTGCTGCAGGTTGGCCTTGGCCACCTGCATACGACGCGCCCGCCCCACCGCCGGATGCGGAATATCGCCATCTCCGCCGATCTCATTCGACGTGTCCACGATGATCACCCGCTTGGTCTCGGCCAGGGTACGCGCCACTTCGCGCAGCATCGTCGTCTTGCCCACACCGGGTCGGCCCAGCAGCAGAATGCTGGCGCCCGACTCAACAAGGTCGCGCATGATGTCGATGGTACCATAGACCGCGCGCCCAACACGGCACGTCAGCCCGATGATGACCCCAGCACGGTTGCGGATGGCCGAGATGCGATGCAGCGTGCGCGCAATACCAGCACGGTTGTCGTCGCTGAAATCGCCAATGCGCGCCACAACCTCGTCAATCTGCGCCTGCGTCACCTCGTTGGCAGTGAGCGGCACGTCGCCGTCCACATAGCGGGCGTCGCAGGTGCGTCCCAGGTCCAACACCACTTCCAGCAGCTCGTCAAAGCGGTCAGCCGCGCGCAGGGCCGCAGCAATCTCCGCCGGCAACACGTCGACTAACGCATCAATATCATCCGTGATCTCTAGTGCCATACCTGTGCCTGTTTCACCCCCGGACCCCTTGCCGGGGCCCCCACGCAGCTTTTCATACGTTCGCTAGGGCAATTGCACTGGAACGCTCGTCTCTATGCTGCCCTCGAGGCGCGATACGAGCACCCCTTGATGGACGCGTTCGCGCACAGCCGTCTGCGCAACCATCAGCACCTGCCGCGCCTGCGGCTCAAAGTGCAAGGTGCGCAACAGCCAAGCCAGACCGACGCTATAGTCGGGAACGCCACAGTAGATCGGGCCACTGTTCGACCGCGCCAGGCCCAGCATGAACTTGATGTGATGAAGTATGTCCCCGCGGTGCTCAGGCCGCACCAGGACCTCCAGCCAGCAGCCCCGCGCGCCGCTCAACAGGCCATAGTAGGCCAGGATCTGCTGGCGCTCGGTCCACACATACTCGCCCAGCACGGCATAGCTCGAGAGCGTGCTGGGATTGTGCGTTGTGCGATAGGACGTGCCGGACAACGGATCCAGGGCATTGCGCGGCACCGTGTGCCCGTAGAACTGCTGCAGCGCCCAGCGATCCTGCTCCGTCACCGCGCGCAGCCCTTTGGGCACCGGCAGCGCCGGTTGCGCTCCCTCCAGCCCAAAGACCTCCTCGCGCATGACCACCCGAAAGCCGGCCTGGCGCAGCACATCCTCGGCCTCGCCATCTTCTGAAGAACGCGCGAACACGCGACAGATCCGTTGCTCGGCGGCATAGATGATGAGGTAGGTCAAGAGCCGGTACCAGATATCGCTGGCGTCCGGATGTTGCCCCAGCGAGGGGGAGAGGTAGGCCACATCCCAGCGTGACGATCTGGCATTGGGCATGGCTTGCACAAAGCCACGCAGGTTCTGCTGATCGTTTGCGCCGTCGTGAATACAGGTCACCGCGCCAAGATGGCTGCGCGTGAGATAGCCTGCGATGGCGGCAGTCAACGGCGAGGATGTGTCCAGCAAGAGCCTTTCAAGATCGAACGCTACGCCTTGCGGCGCCAGCCGTCTGATCGTCAAGGCATCTCGCAAGCTGAATGGTCGAATCACACCTGCCCTCGAAACACAGCAATACCAGTCGCCACTCGGCTGATGTGCAGCATAGCACCACCTCTGATGCTATTCTATCATCAAACCAACCAACTGGCAAACACTGCCGTGTTGCGTCCAAAAAACAAGAGTTTACCGCTTTGCAGGCTAATTGGCGTAGCGATCGCCGGACCCGGGCTGAGCGCTTTCGTCCACCACCCGGTAGGCTGCGTCGACCACATCGCCCTCGGGCGACTCGTCTTCCGCGCCCTGAGAGAGCTGCTGCCTGTGCTGAGCAACCAGCGCCGCCGGGCAAAGGCTCAGAAACAGCTTGAGCGCCAGTATGATGACCCCCAGGTCATCCACCTGGCCCAGACCCAGCATCGGGTCCGGCAATAGATCGAACGGCACCACGACATAGGCCAGCCCCAGCAGTGGCACCAGCTTGGTCCAGACTGGCACACGCCGATCGCGCCACAAGCGCCACGCCAGACGCACCTGACCCAGAATGCCCAGCAAGTCTCTACGCCCGTCCGCAGATTCTGATCGACCCATCCTCATTTGTCCCTTCGTAACCCATGAATGGAAACTCGTGCTCTATACGCAGGCGAGCGGCACAGGTTGCCCTCAGCGTTCCACTTGCCAGAGTCAAGCACTGCCCTATACTGGCCTCAGGTGGAGAGCATGAAGGACCTGTATCGCTGCCTGGAGGACCAGATTCCCGAACTGCTGCAGGCCATCGCCGAGGCCTGGCGCCTGCCTTTCGCCGACGTCGAACCGCGTCTGCAGGCCCGTCACCTGGGTGAGGCGATGCTCGCGCCGGGCGCGCTGGAAACGCTGCTCTCCACGCTGTCTGACGATGCCCGCAGCCTATTGGACGACCTCGTGCGCGCCGGAGGCGTCGTGCCCGCCCAGCGCCTGGCCCCAGCCTATGGCACCATCCGACGCGATGGCCCCGCGCGTCTGGCCCGCGAGCAGCCCTGGCGCTCTCCCGCGAACCCCCTGGAAGAGCTCTATTTCGCCGGCCTGGTGGACCGCGCCAATGCCGCCATCGGGGACTATACCGGGCCGGTGGTGCTGGTGCCAACCCAGTTCGTGGCCCTGCTCACGCCGAACCTCGGCGCCCCTGCCCCGCTGGAGCTGCAATCGGTTGACGCGCCCGCAACGCAATGCGACGAAGGCAACGCGCTCGCTGAGGACCTGTTCGCGTTGCTGGTGACCGTGCGCCACAATCAGGTGCCCGCCCCCGCGCGCGATCCCGACCAGCCGGGCCTGCGCCCCTGGCCGCAGGTCGAGCTGGAGCCCCGGCTGCAGGGCGAACCCCGCGCTGCGCGGCTTGCGCTGATCGCCCAACTGGCGAACAAGCTGGGTCTGCTACGCGAAGTCGATGGCTGGTTGCGGCCGGGGCCGCGCGCCCGCGAATGGCTGCGTATTTCGGATGCGCGACGGGCCCGCAGCCTGTTCCTGGGCTGGCGCGACGACCGGCGCTGGAGCGAGCTCGGTCAACTTTTATCCCTGCGCTTTGGCGAGCAGATCGACGTGGTCTCCGCACGCCGCGCCCTGATCGAGGTGTTAGCCGAGTGCCCCGCCGACCGCTGGCTCTCCACAGAGTCGTTCCTGCAGGCGGTGAAACGCCGCCGTCCCGACCTGTTGCGGGCCGACGCCGACTATAGCACCTGGCGCGTGACGGATGTTTCCACCGGAGAGGCGCTGACCGGCCCGTCCTCTTGGGACCGCGTCGAAGGCGCCCTGGTGCGACACTTGCTGTTCACGTCGCTTCGCTGGCTGGGCGTGGTTGCCGTGGATGGCAGCGCCGAACAGGGCGACGCCATCCGCATCACCGCGCAGGGCGCCCAGCTGTTGGCAGGGGGCTCCGGCGAACGTGTTCCCGAGCCGCCGCCCGGGGATCCGCTGGCCCACATCGCCGACGACCTGCGCATAGAGATCGGACTGCGCAACTCGCTCTACGAACGCTGGCAGCTGGAGCGCTTTGCCCAGTGGGAACGCCAGGACACGCAGGCGCACTACCGCGTCAGCGCGGACTCGCTCTGGCGCGGGTACAACGCCGGTGTAGAGGTGACGCAGGTCGTGCGATTCCTCAAACGCGTCAGCGGCGACCAATTGCCCGACGCCGCACTGCGCGAACTGCTGAGCTGGGGCGGCCGCTTTGGCCGCGTCAGCCTGCGCGAGATGCTGCTGCTGCAGACCGATGATGAGCGCACAATGAAACAAATCACGTCGCGAGCGGAGCTGCGCGCCCTGTTGGGCAACGCTCTCTCACCCACGACGTGTCTGGTGGAACGTAGTAAGGCGACCAGGCTGTTGCAGGAGCTGCAGGCCCTCAATATCTGGCCCAAGCTGCTCGGCTAGCGGCCATCGCGCTAGAGGATCTCGTCCTCCATCACCTCATCCTGCACGGCGGCCTCATCATCCTGCAGGTCATCCAACTCGTCGTCCTGCAGAACGCGACCCTCCGCGGCGATTTCATCCAGTTGGCGCGTCACTTCATCGGCGTCCAAGTGCGGCAGGTCCTCCTCCGACGTCTCATAGGCGCGCGCCTCAAACGTCTGGTACACGTCATCGTCGGCCAGAGCCGCGACCGGTTCGGGCTCCTCCGCTTCAGCGGGCATCGGTGGCGTCACCACGACCGCCTGTTCCTGCACAGGCGCCTGCTTGGCCGTCTTGCGGTGCTTCTTGCCCTTGACTTCCGCATCCTGCTCACGATACAGCCCGCAGTAGGGGCAGACGTCCCAGTCGGGACTGAGCAGCCGACCGCAGCCCACGCAGCGCAGACGCAACTGCTGATGGCAGTGCGGGCAGACCATAAAGTCGGCCTCCACCCTGCGCCCGCAGTTCGGGCAGACACGTTTGTCGTCCAAGTCCTGCAGCAGACTTTCCTCAGCCAGGCTGCGCTCGTACTCTTCCGCCAGCGTCGTCTGGGGGCGTAAGAGCATGTAGACCAACAGGCCAGCCACGGTGAACAAGCCCACGAGCAGCACCGACATGATCAGCGCCAGCACATCGCGCGTGCGGCGGCGAATGTCGCGCACGGTCCACACGATCAAACCCGCGTACAGCGCAAAGATGTAGGCGCCGATCACAAAAACCGCCGCCGAGATATACACATTCAGGTTGGCGGGCAACGTAAAGCCGTTCATCCAGGATGCTCCTTTGTCGTGAATCAACGCATTATAGCATGCCGACGCTGATCTGTCATTTTGGGTCAGACGGGCGCATCTTGCTCGTACCCCAGAATGACGCGCGCCGGCGCCCCATCGCCGCCCGCCACCTTGAGCGGCAGGCAATAGAGCGTGCAGGGGCCGGGCGCCACACCTGCCAGGGACAGCCCCTCGATGATCACCACACCTGCGCGGAGCAGCGCCAGATGCGCCGGCAGCGCCTCCTCAGCGAGCGGGTCGACCGAGGGCGCGTCGATGCCCACCAGCAGCATCGAGCGTTCGGCCAGCCACGCGCCCGCGTCCCCGCTCAGAGCGGCGAAATCGGGGGCGAACGTGTCACCAGCCAGCAGCCGGCGCGTCGAGTTAGCGGTGCGCAGTAACAGCCGACGGCAGTCGGTGGGCAGCGCCAGCGCCTCAAGCTCGGCCGGCGTGATCACTGCGACGGCGGGGATCTCTACAACCAGCGCCGGGCCGATCAGCGCAGCCAGCGGCAGCGCGTCCACGCTGGCGCCGCCGGCTACCAGGTGCAGGGGCGCATCCACGTGCGTGCCAGCATGGCTGGAGAGGCGGATCTCACTGACGTTGGCGCCGTCACCCTGCTCCAGCGACAGCAAAGGGCTGATGCGCACCGGCGGGTCGCCCGGCCAGTGCACGGTGCTCTCGGACACCGGCAGGCTGATGTCGATGTAGCGCATGCTCCCTCCTGCAAACCTCGCTCAGGCTCACGCGGTCACGCCAGACAGCAGCGTTTCAAACTCACTCAGCATCATCGCCGTGGCCCCCCAGATGACGTGAACACCACAGCGGTAGGATGGCACCAACGTGGGCTGGCCGTGCAGCACCCACTGCTCGGTGGCCTTGCTCGCCGGATCGAGCACCAGGTCCAGAGGCAACTCGATCACCTCGGCCACCTCGCGCGGGTCGGGGCGGTACACCGGCGGCTCCGCCACGAGTCCCACCCAGGGGTGCACCTCAAAGTGGCTGCCCGGGATGTAGAGCGGGGTCAGCGCGCCCAGGGGCTGGATCGCGAGCGGATCAAGGCCCAGCTCTTCGTGCGCCTCGCGCAGAGCGTTGGTCCAGGGGTCCACATCCACAGCCTCGCGGGCTCCGCCCGGGAACGAGATCTGGCCGCGGTGGTGCGCCACATTGTTGCTGCGCACGGTCAGCGGCAGCCAAAGCGCGCCGTCGCGCTCGAACAGCGCCAGCAGCACAGCCGCCTGCACCGGCGGCGCTTCGGTGGGCGCACGCCGCAACACGGACCTCGGGTGTGTGGCCATCCGTTCCTGCGCTGGATAGCCAGGCAGCGGCGCCCGCAGGGCGCGACGCACCTGGGCCACAGAAATGCGAGGCTTGCTCATCGCTCCATCAGCCCTGACGCCGCCACATCACCGCAGACCTTCACCAACCGCGGCGCAGATTGGGAGACCGGGGACGGGGCGTCGGAGGTGTACGCCGGGGACGCGCGCCGTCGCACAGCTGCGGGGGAATATCCTTGAGGAATCGACTCGGCTCGCGCGTCTCCGAGTTTCCGTACAGCGTGCGCCTGAAGGTGCGCAAGAGATAGAGGTTGCGCTTGGCGCGCGTCATTCCCACGTAGCACAGCCGACGCTCCTCTTCCATGGCGTCGGGATCATCCATGGAGCGGCTGTGCGGACACAAGCCCTCCTCCATTCCCACCATAAAGACCGTCTCGAACTCGAGGCCCTTGGCCGTGTGCAACGTCTGCAGGGTCACCGCCTCGGCCACACGCCCCACCTCGTCCACGTCCGACACGAGCGCGACGCTCTCCAGAAACGCCGCCAGGGCGGTCTCGGGCGCCACGTCGTTGTACTCACCCGTCACCGAGAGGAGTTCGTGCACGTTGTTGACGCGATCCTCGCCCTCGTCAGTGTGATCCTGCAGCGACGCCAGGTAGCCACTCTGGTTCACCACGGCCAACAGCAACTCGGAGAGGGTGGTCTGGTGGCTGAGCGTCGTCAGGTCGGTGAGCAGTTGCCCGAACTCGGCCAACAGTCTGCCGGCGCGCGCCGAGAAGGGCGTGTTGGTCAGGTCGCCCTGCTCGCGCTGCAGGGTCGCCAGGTGCAGCAACGCCTGGCCCATCGACAGGCCCAGGCCGGCCGCCCACTCGCCCAGCGCAGACACCGTCTTGGGGCCGATGCCGCGCGGCGGCGCGTTGAACACGCGCATCAGGCTCAGTGTGTCCGCGGGGTTGTAGATCAACCGCAGATAGCTGAGCACATCTTTGATCTCTTTGCGTTCGTAGAAGCGAATGGCGCCGATGACGGTGTACGGCACGCCCTGTCGCATAAAGGCCTCTTCCAGTGCACGCGACTGGGCGTTGGTGCGGAACATGACCGCGCAATCGCCATAGTCCGAGCGCCCCTCTGCCCTGAGACGCTGGATCTCGCCCACCACGAAGGCGGCCTCTTCACGCTCTTCGTAACCTTCAAAGAGGTGCACGGGCACGCCGACCTCGTTTTCAGTCCAGAGCTTTTTGTCGTAGCGCTGGCGGTTGTGCGAGATGACGGCCTGGGCCGCGTCGAGGATCGTCTTGGACGAACGATAGTTCTGCTGCAAAAGATAGACGCGCGCCTCGGGATAGTCCTGCTTGAAGCGCAACACGTTGCGAAAGTCGGCGCCGCGCCAACTGTAAATGCTCTGGTCCTCGTCTCCCACCACATAGAGGTTCTTGTGCGCCTGTGCCAGCGACCCCACCAGCTCGTATTGCGCCTTGTTGGTGTCCTGGAACTCGTCTACCAGGATGTGGCTGTAGCGGCGCTGGTAGGCTGCGCGCACCTCATCGTGGTCGCGAAAAAGCTCCGCTGTCTTGAGCAGCAGGTCATCGAAATCGAGGGCATTGGACTCGGCCTTGCGCTGATCGTACATCACAAACGCGCGGGCCACCGCCTCGTGCCAATAAGTGGGCGGGCGATAGTCTTCAGCGTTGATCAGGTCGTTCTTGGCGCGCGAGATCACGCCATGCACGGCCGAGGGCTGGTACTGCTTGGAGTCGACATTCAACTCTTTGAGCACCTGGCCGATCAGCCGGCGCTGGTCGTCTGCATCCAGGATGACAAAGTTGGCGCCCAGGCCCAGGTGGGCCGCCTCACGCCTGAGGATGCGGACGCACACGGCGTGAAAGGTGCCCATGGTCAGTTGGTCTGCGGCATCGCCGCACAACCGCAGCAGGCGGCCCTTCATCTCGCGCGCGGCCTTGTTGGTAAAGGTGACGGCCAGGACGTTGTAGGGGCGCACGCCGCGCTCGCGCAGCAGGTAAGCGATGCGGTGCGTCAGGACGCGCGTTTTGCCCGAACCGGGACCAGCCAGCACCAAGACGGGGCCATCGCCCCCCTGCACGGCTCGAACCTGGTCCGCATTCAACCCCTCAAACAGATCTGTCAACGGTCACTCCAAGAGCAGGCGCAGCGCGCCCGCGTACCTCGTCGGATGTCAGCCCAGCATCCACAGGCTGAGCGCCATCACCACCATACCAGACATGACGCCGATCACGCCCATGTGCTGCAGGTTGTACTCGTGGGCGGCCGGCAGCAGTTCATCCAACGCGATGAACACCATGATGCCTGCCACGGCTGCCAACAGGTAGCCGAGCACCGCGGACGAAAGAAACGGGAACAACAGCAGCGCAGTCAGGGCCGCACCCGCCGGCTCGGCTGCGCCGCACAGCAGCCCCCAGCTCAGCGCGCGCCAGCGGCTGCCCGTTGCCGCGTATACCGGCGCCGAAACTGCCAACCCCTCGGGGATGTTGTGCAGCGCGATAGCCACGGCGATGGCCATGCCCACGCGCGTATCCTGCAGTGCGCCGGCAAACGACGCCATGCCCTCGGGAAAGTTGTGGATCACCACACCGATGGCCGTACACAACCCCAGCCGGTAGAGGCGGTTGTCGCACACCGCGCCACGTCGCCGTCTCCGGCCCCGCTCGCGACCGCGCCCCGGGCAGGCCGGCGCAGCAGGAAAAGCCTGAGCGTCGTCGCGCCGCTCGGCCATGAAATCGTGCGGGATGAGCACGTCTACCAGCAGCATCAGGAGCATGCCGCCAAAGAACGCCGCATACGCGGGCGCAAACCCCACCGCGTTGATGCCCTCGTGCAAGAGCTCCTGAAACGAGATCAGCACCATCACGCCGCACGAAAACCCGAGCGTGAGGGTCATGAAACGCGGGCCGGGCTTGCCCACGAAAATGGCCAGCAGGCTGCCCAACCCGGTAGACAGCCCCGCCAGCGTCGAGAGCAAGAGCGCAAACCAGATCGTGCCGCCCATATGAGTCCTCCAGGTGAAGGTGGATCGAGGCCTGCCGCGCGGACCATCGGGCGGGCCATGGGGCATTGTAGCATGAACGGGGGGGATGGCCAAAGGAACCGGGGGTTGCCGGACTGGCAAGCGCGGGTTCGTGGCTGTTGACAAACAAGGATCCCAGGGACATACTGCATTCCAACACGGCGCACCGCAGTGCTTAGGAATGCGATCATGCGCGGCCATGTGAACACATGCTTCACTCGCACATGACAATGGCACATGCAGAACCAAAGGAGGGATCGGAACAACATGCGACGGCGTAAAGTTCGTTACGTCCTCTTTGGCGGCCTTGTCGTGGTTGCTCTGATGGTGAATGTGTCGTGTTCTGGAGCGAGATCGCAAGCGAGGTGGCGTAGAATCGCCTTCTGGCTGCCCACGCTGACCGCCACGCCCACTCAGACATTGACACCCACGTGTACGTTCACACCTACGTCGACCTCTACTCCCACTCCCACCAGTACACCCACGCCAACGTGGACAGCAACGGCCACCTCGACCCTGACGCCAACGCCCACGCAGACGGCCACACCGACCAGCACTGCTACCCCCACTGCAACTGCCACGTCTACGGCAACGTCTACCGTCACTGCGACAGCGAAGCCGACAAGAACCCCTACGCCGAAGCCGCGCTACAACGAGCCCGGAACCTATATCTTTGAGGGGCGTTGCATAGACCTGACTGTTGTAGGGACATTGATGGTCCGAGTGTGCATCGTGAGCGTCGATGTGAGAGCAGAAGGCCAACTACAGTTCAACTTTACGTGGACTGCGTTCGTCGAGGGGTCAGGTTACGACTATCTCATAAAGTACTCAGACCAAACCAACCACAATATGTATATCACGGACGATCTGGGGAACCGCTACGATCACATCGAGACGGGGGGTGAGGCCGGCCGCGAAGTCAAAATCTTGCATGGCCACAGTGCCAGCGGTTGGTTCCTGTTCCCACCAGCACAGACCGGAGCCACATCCTTTGTCTTCCATGACGATGATCAGCTCGTTACATTTGAGGGGTTTGTGCTGGTACACTAGAGGCGACAACTTGAGCACGTAAGCGCGCGGCAACCGACCGAGGAACGGGGGCGATCTCTCGGTCCCTCATGAGCGTGAGGGACCGAACCCCATCCACACCAGCCGCGCCACCGTTTCCTCTTCGTCGCTCCAGGGATATTCCGTCGTGCCCAGGCACATGGTCGGCTCCGGGCCCTTGCCGGTGATGATCACCAGGTCGCCCGGCGCTGCCTGCTGCAACGCGAAGGCGATGGCCTCGCGGCGGTCGCCGATGCGCCAGAAGCCCTCGCTCTCCACGCGACCGGACGCGCGACAGCCAGCCGCCACCTGCTCCATGATCTCGTCCAGCGGTTCGGTGCGCGGATCTTCGGCGGTGATCACCGTGCGGTCGGCCAGCCGCCCGGCCACCGCGCCCATCAGCGGACGTTTGCCGCGATCGCGCAAGCCCGCGCAGCCGAACACCACGCTCAGTTGTCCCTGCGTCAGGGCGCGCACCGTGCTGAGCGCGTTCTCCAGCGCGTTGGGCGTGTGGGCAAAGTCGACGATCACCGTGAAGGGCTGGCCGCAGTCGATCCGCTGCATCCGCCCCGGCACGCCGCGCATGGCCGCCACGCCGGCGCGCATCGCCTCGGGCGCCACGCCCAGCGCGTGCGCCACGCTCAGCGCCGCCAGGATGTTGGCCGCGTTGTAGCGGCCCACCAGCGGCGAGTCGATGTCGACGTCGGCACCCGGCAGGCGCGCGAGGAAGTGCAGCCCTGCGGGCGACGCGCCGATAGCGCCGGCCGTCACGTCAGCCGGCTGATCCAGGCCGTAGGATAGCTGCACATCAGCTGGGATGGCACGCAAGAACGCGAACGAGGGGTCATCCGCGTTGCAGACAGCCACCTTGGGCACGTTCGGCTTGCGCGCCGCGCCGGCGAGCGCATGAAACAGCAGCGCCTTGGCGTCGCGGTAGGCCTCAAAGCTGCCGTGGAAATCGAGGTGCTCGCGCGTGATGTTGGTGACCACTGCCGCGTCGAACTCGCAGGCCGTCACGCGGTGCTGCGCCAGGCCGTGCGAGGTCGCCTCCACCACGGCATCCTGCAGGTCCACCGCTACCATCCGCGCCAGAAAGGCCTGCACCTCAGGCGCATCAGGCGTCGTGGTGTGAAAGCCGGTGGGCAGTTCGCGCTCGCCGATGCTGGCGCTGACCGTGTCGATGCGCCCCACGCGGCGCCCGCCGGCTGCCAGGATCGAAGCGATCAGACGCACTGTGGTCGTCTTGCCATCAGTGCCGGTCACGCCGATGACGCGCAGGCTGCGCGCGGGGAACCCTTGTGCCGCGGCGTGCAGCCAGGCCAGCGCCTCGCGCGCGTTGGGGACGATGGCCGTGGGCACACCCTCGAGCTCGGGCAGCCAGCGCTCCACCACAAACGCGGTGGCGCCGGCGCGCAAAGCGTTGGGCACGTACTGGTGGCCGTCGACAGCCACGCCGCGAACGGCCACGAACAGGTCGCCCGGCTGAACGCGGCGCGAGTCATGCACAATGTGCGCGATGTCGGTGCTGCGCCAGGCACGCGCCTCGGCGCATGGCAGCGCGGCGAGCAGCAGGTCGGACCAGATCATCCCCCCCCCACAGGTGCTAATCGCCCAGGATTGTACGCCGAGGAGGTGTTCGGCGTCAACCCGGGGGCAGGTGTATGGTCACGACGACCCGAGATGCGGCAGTAAACCCCAAAACAGACCAACTGGTGTACACCACATGGTCCATGTGGATGGCAGTTTGGTGACGGGGTTGGTTGGACAGCACTGTAAAAAAGAGTAGAAACCGCTGGTTGGATGAGCTTTCATTTGACTTTCTCACTTCGGTGGCTAGAATGGATCAGCAGATCGGTTACTGATCTGGTTTGACGATGACGATTCCAGCGAGGGGATGTACGTATGGCCGCATCGAGGACTGGCCGATGAGAGTCACAGCTCCCGACAAAGAGTATGACCAACCGCTGCCTGCAAGAGCGCTCAATCTGGATGACAAGGTCCGTTCGAGCACGTTTCCTTGGCGCGGGCAGTTTTCCCCCGAACTCGTTGAGAATCTGATCGAAGCCTATTGCCCAGCAGACGTCGCTATCCTTGATCCTTTCTGTGGCAGCGGTACGGTTTTGCGCGAGTCTGGCACCCATGGCTTTGAAGCGGTAGGCATCGAGCTAAACCCTGCTGCCCACATTCTCAGTAAGACATACACACTGATGAACCTTTCGACTGCGACGCGAAGAGGGCTCCTGGCAGAGCTCACTCAGAAGGTGTACCGAATATTTCCTGAGCCCGGGCTATCTGAACTGCCCCAGGATAAGGAAGCGCTATCGGTTGCGGCTATGAACGAACTCCTCGCTTTGAAGGCTAGCCTGAACCCGGAAGAGACTATCCTGTTCAATACCCTCGTCATCCTGCTTGATGTCAACAATCACGTGCCGACTGCTGGCCATCTTCATACGACGTTCAGCCGTCTGGTACGGGTCGTCGAACAACTCCCCTTCTGTGCACGCCGGGTTAGGGCGATTCATGGCGATGCTAGGTCTATCCCCTTACCGAATGGCAGTGTTGGCTTCGCCCTTACCTCGCCCCCCTACATCAACGTGTTCAACTACCACCAAAACTACAGAAGATCGGCAGAGCTATTGGGGTGGGACCTGCTCAAGATCGCCCGGTCTGAGATTGGGTCCAACAGGGCGAATCGGGGTAATCGGTTCCGCACGGTGATCCAGTACTGCCTGGATATGGTCTCCAACCTGTCTGAGCTTTACCGTGTTTGCTCAGATGAATCTCGGCTCATTTTCGTGGTGGGCCATGAGTCGCGGGTGCTCGGAGTGCCTTTCTATAACGCCAGTATCATTGCCTCTCTGGCGACAGAGACCGGCCTGTTTCGCTTGGTGTTGCGTCAGAATCGCCGGTTCAAGAACAAGTACGGTATGGTGATTCGGGAAGACCTGCTTCATCTGAGGCGAGAGACGGTACGGTTGGTACCCCAAGATCTAGCTGGCCTAGCCAGGAGTGTCGCCTTACGAGCACTTGAGGCAGCAACATCGGACGTTTCGGCTAACAACAAAGGCGCCCTACAAGAGGCCATCGGGATGGTGCCTTCAGTGGACGGTACACCGTACTACCGTGCAGATTGCCCGGACTACTACAGAAACTCGCATGAACAACACCAGGAGTAGGATATGCCAGACCTGCCCACCCCACATTACAGTAAGTTGGTGGCCTGCCTGGAAAACTTGCGCCTTCCCGATGCCGACCGAGAACGGATAGAGGAAGCTCTACTCAAGTACCGTGACTGGATTGACGATCTAGACGCTGTAGCTCCCGGTCAGGACAATGCGGTAGAGCTGCTCGTAACAGCAACCAACAAGTACAAGCAGTTCATCGAGCTGGAGCTGATCTTCGACAGCCCCGGCGACTTCCTATACCGCCAGAAGGGGCAGCTAAAGCTCGATAACACGGTACTCGAAGAGTTTTTGCCGCATGTGGTCTACAGGGGGCTGAAGCATCTGGGGGGCTCGTTTGAGTTCGGGCCCCGCAGCTCATTCTCCGGTCTTAGTTTCTTGTCTTCCCTCGGCAATCTGGGTGCAAGCGGCGAACCAATCATTCACACCAAGGACCAGGATTTTGTTCTTGGCAAGAGGCTGTTCGTAGCCACCAGCTTTGATAGCGGTTTCCAGAACCGTACGGTAGTAGAGTCCCACCTTGGGTATGTGTGTGCTGAAGCCAAGACCAACCTCGACAAGACCATGTTTCAGGAAGCCGTAGCCACGAGCCGTGACCTGAAGACGGCTGTGCCAGCATCATTGTATTTCTTGGTCTGCGAGTTTCTGGACATGACGCCCGTCTCGATTACGGCCACACAGATTGATGATGTGCTAATTGTGCGAAAGGCTAAGAGGATGTCGTCAAACGTGCGGCAGGAATACCGAACGCCGGAGCTGCGAAAACAACATCGGGCGGAGTACGCAGAGTTCATCAGCCGGTACCCTTACTACCCAGACGTTTTCCAGAGGATGATCGACAAGATCCAGTCGCATATCGATGACACGAATCCAGAGCCGGATCGAGTTCTGAAGCGAGGCCATTTCTAGGCATGCCAGCGGACCGTGTGGTCAGTCCTGGGAGGTAACCATGAGCTTGCCCCATCTACGTCGTCTCGCAAAGAGCATCTCTATCCCAATCCCAGCTGACGAGGATGGCCTGGTGGGGCGGGAGTGTCCGAATGCGGATTGCCTGGGCTACTTTAAAATCAAAATGGGTACTGGCCTACAAGGGCCGAACCTGCCGTGTCATTGTCCCTACTGTGGCCACACCGCCGGACAGGATCACTTCTGGACTCAAGAGCAACTCGAGTATGCCAAGTCAGTCGCCCTGCGCGCGGTCCAGGATGCCATCTCCAGGGACGTAAGGGATTGGGACCGTAGTCTTAGGCAGAGCACCCGCAGTAGCTTCGTCAAGATGAGTATGGACTACAAAGGCCACCCCCAGCCGATCCGCTACTACCGCGAGAAGCAACTTGAGACCAAGGCGATCTGTGACAATTGCACGCTGGAGTATGCCGTCTATGGGGTGTTCGCCTACTGCCCGGACTGTGGCACCCACAATTCCCTCCAAATCCTGGTCAAGAACCTCGAGTTGGCTCGTAAAGAGCTTGATTATAGCCTTGCTGCCCCGGATGCCGAGTTTGCTGCCTATTTGGTCGCTGACGCTTTGGAGAACGCTGTCTCTGCGTTCGATGGTTTTGGGCGTGAGGTCTGCCTGATCAATGCCGAGGTGGCCTCGGATGCTAGTAGAGCCAAGTCGGTATCGTTCCAGAACCTACCCAAAGCCAAGACGGCCGTTGCCGACCTGTTTGGCTTCGACCTAGCTAGTGGCCTGAACCCCGATGAGTGGGCCTTTGTCTGTCAGTGTTTCCAGAAGCGCCATCTGTTGGCCCACAGAATGGGCGTAGTCGACCAGCAATATGTCGACATCACCGGAGATACTTCGGCGGCTGTTGGCCGGAAAGTGCCTATTGATTCTGATCAAGTTCGATCACTGCTTGCCTGGCTGGAGCAGATCGGGGTATTCTTCGTTGCCCACTTTCATCCGTCATCGACGCCACAGCCGGAAGCCTAACAAGCTAGACTCCAGTTGGTTGTGCTATCACAAGTCTTGCGCACACACCCCTTCTGTGCTATACTGCTAGGTAATCCTAATGACAGGATCGGCTGCGACCAGGACGAGTAACCGCACGCAAGGCGACAGGGAACGGGGGTCAGCGACTGAGAGCCCCCACGACCAGAAGGCGGCGAAAACCCCCTGTGAGCCGGGCTCCGAAACAGCAGTAGGCGGCCCCGGGTAGCTCCGTTAACGGCTCAATCGAGGCGCCGAACCTCTGGTGCGGCGCGAATGCTGGGTGGAACCGCGTGAGCAGACCTCTCGCCCCAGGGCGAGTGGTCTGTTTTTTTTGTTATCGCCAGAGGTGAGTAGCCTAGCCCCTTGTGGGCGTGGTGTACGGCGACACCAACCAAGTACGGGCACAAGGCCCCAGGCTACAAAACGCGCGGTCCCACGCCCGACGCCTGATCTCTATGGGGCGCACCGGGCAGCAAAGGAGTCCCATGGAACCGAAAGAGCTCGAAATCCTGCGTCATTCCGCCTCGCACGTCATGGCCGAGGCCGTCGTGCGCCTGTTCCCCGAGGCCAAGCTGGCCATCGGGCCGGCCATCGAGAACGGCTTTTACTACGATTTCGACCTGCCGCGGCCGCTGACGCCCGACGACCTGGAGCACATCGCCGCCCAAATGCGCAAGATCATCGGCGCACGCCTGCCGTTCGTGCGCAGCGAGGTCTCGCGCGAGGAGGCCCGCGCGCTGTTCGCTGACCAGCCCTACAAGCTCGAGCTGATCGACGAGTTGCCCGAGGGCGAGGCCATCTCGGTCTACCGCGACGGCGAGTTCACCGACCTGTGCCGCGGCCCGCACGTCGAGCACACGGGCAAGCTTAACCCCTCGGCGTTCGCGCTCACCAGCATCGCCGGGGCCTACTGGCGCGGCGACGNNGAAAAGCGCCCGATGCTGCAGCGCATCTATGGCACGATCTGGCCGAACGAGAAAGAGCTCAAGGCCTGGCTCGACCACCTGGCCGAGCTGGAACGCCGCGATCATCGCCGCTTGGGCAAGGAACTCGACCTCTTCAGCATCCACGAGGAGGCCGGCCCGGGACTGATCTACTGGCACCCCAAGGGTGGGCGCATGCGCGTGCTGATCGAGGATTTCTGGCGCCAGCGCCACTATGCCGGCGGCTATGACATCCTCTATACGCCGCACATCGGGCGCGCCTGGCTGTGGGAGACCTCCGGGCATCTCGGCTTTTACCAGAACAGCATGTATGCGCCGATGAAGATCGACGACATCGACTATTACATCAAGCCGATGAACTGCCCGTTCCACATCCTGGTGTACCAGACGCAACGGCATTCGTACCGCGACCTGCCGCTGCGCTGGGCCGAGCTCGGCACGGTCTACCGCTATGAAAAGGCCGGCGTGTTGCACGGCCTGTTGCGCGTGCGCGGCTTTACGCAGGACGATGCGCACATCATCTGCACACCCGAGCAGATCGAAGACGAGATCCTGGGCGTGCTGCGCTTCTCGCTCGACCTGTGGCACGCGTTCGGGTTCCACGACATCAAGGCCTACCTGGCGACGCGCCCGGAAAAGGCCGTCGGCGAACCCGAGCGCTGGGATCAGGCGATGGTCTCGCTGCGCAAAGCGCTGGATGCTGAGCAGATCGCTTACGAGATCGACGAGGGCGGCGGGGCCTTCTACGGGCCCAAGATCGACCTNNTCCAGTTCGACTTTAACGAGCCGGAGCGCTTCGACATGATCTATGTGGGCCAGGACGGACAGGAGCACCGGCCCTACATGGTGCACCGCGCGCTGCTCGGCTCACTGGAGCGCTTCTTTGGCGTGCTCATCGAGCACTACGGCGGCGCGTTCCCGGTCTGGCTCGCGCCGGTGCAGGCCAGGGTCATCCCCATCGCGGACCGTCACGTCGACTATGCCCGGCAAGTGCGCGACCAGATGCTGGCCGCGGGCATCCGTGTCGAACTGGACGACAACGACGACCGCATGAACAGCAAGATCCGCAACGCACAGATGCAAAAGATCCCGTACATGCTGGTGATCGGCGACCGCGAGATCGAGGAGGGGGCCGTGTCGGTGCGCCTGCGCACCAACGACAACCTCGGCGCGCTCAAGGTTGAGGACGTGATCGCGCGCATCGTGGGGTTGATGAACGCGCGCAACAACACCGATCTGTGAGCGATCTTGTAGACGGTGTGACGACGTAGCAAGAGGGGTCTCTTTCCGAGCGAAAGAGACCCCTCGCTGCGCTCAGCGTGATCGCGTCCGTAGCCGGGGCATCCTGCCCCGCGGTCCCTGTGTGTAGCCTGGCCCCTTGCGGGCGTCTTCGAGCGGGCACAAGGCCCTAAGCTACAGCCCACAAGCGGGACCATGGGAGGAGGATGCCGTTTGCTGCGCTCAGTAGCCGCGCCGGTCCCGTTCGACGCCCTCGTCGTCGTACAGCCGCGCCTCGTCGCCGTCATTGAGCCAGACGTAAGCCTTCTGCCAGAGCAGGTCCGTGGGCGGCGCATCGATCGCGCTGGGGCCGGAGTGCACGCGCACGCTCGCTCCCACCGCCAATTGGATGCCCCAGGGAAAGGTGTACTCCTGCGGGCCCACCACGCTGAGGATGCGCCAGCGGTACAGATCCTGCCCCCGCGGGCCGTCGTTGGTGATCTCCACGTACTCGTCGGCGCCGTCATACTGCAGCGCGCTGATACGCAGCGTGTTCTCACGGGGCGTGGGCGTCGGCGTGGCCTGTGCGCAGACCAGCGGCAGGTGCACGCGCGTCGGCTCGTCGGCGTCGGCAGGGCGCACGGCTCGGATCGCCATCCACAGCCCCGCCACGCACAAGACCAAGGTCAGCGCCCTTCTCATCGGCGTGTCCCAGCCCCCTGCTCACGGTCGCGCACCCGCATCGCCAAACGGCCAATGTCAGCGGACCTCGTCAGCGAGCGCGATCCGAGACGCTCTGGCCTCGTCGCACGCGACGCTGCGATCGCACCGCATGCGGCGCAGGCTACGCGGCAACCGGTGTGTTGTCAAGCGCAGTNNCCCGCCGCTGCCACGCCTGCCGAAAGAGCGTCACGTCCTCCGCCAGCATATCGGCATTGTCCTGCGTGTAGACGCCGACGCAGACAGCGTCTTCGGGGCGCATGTGTTGTGCAGCATAGCGCAGGCCGTCCGCCGGGGCGGTCCGTCCGGCGGCCAGCACCTTGTAGTGAATCGCGGGGCGGCGCAGCTTCTGGATGAGGGCCACGCGCTCGGCGCGGTCGCTCTCCAGATACTGCTCGACGGTCTCGGGGTCGTACTGCGGGTCGTGGTCGCGCGGCGAGGGGTTGTAGTAGCTGACCATGTAGAAGTCGAGGTCCAGATGCGCCTCGGCCCAGATGAAATCGGCGGGCACATGCCCGGCAATCCCGACCGGCACACCGGCGTCGGCCACGGTACGCACAAATGCCTCGATCTGACCATATTCCTGGTGTGCGACGTAGTAATCAACGCGGCCGCCGTGCAGGTAGCAGGCCGCCGCGCCGTGCTCGAGGCAGTAGCGCGCCCCATCTACCAGGCCTTTGGCCGAGTCAGTCTGGGCGATCCAGCGCAGCGTGCCGCCCGCGCGCCAGTAGCGCTCCAGCGCGCCGACGATGTGCGCGTCTCCACGGCACAGGCACGCCGTCAGACCCAACGCCTCGGCCTGAAACCAGGTCTCGACAATGCGTTCATCGGTGTACCAGGCGCGCATGGCCGCGCTGCGTTCGCGCGACTGATGCGAGAACCCGCTGAAGGGGTTGCCGCCGATTATCAGGCGCGTGACTTCCAGAGCGCCCAGTCGCGTGGTGCCGACGCCCGCTGCGGGCTGTCGCGTCATGCGCGCCTCACCGCCACCTCCACCGTCGTCGCGCCCAGCTTGAGCGCTTCGCGCTTGTCCCAGGGAGCCCCGCCCATCCCAGGCGCGTCGTCGTCCATCAGCAAAGTCGTGCAGAGCGTCTCTTGACGCAAATAGTCCCCATACGCTTCCACCGCGGCCCGCAGGTCGTCGTTCAGCCCCAGCAGGCCCACCACGATGCGGTCGTCCAGGGCGTAATCGGCGTTCTTGCGCAGCGACTGCACCTGGCGCACCAGGTCGCGCACCAAGCCCTCGCGCCGCAGGTCGTCGGTGATCTGCGCGTCGATCGCCACCGTCACGCCCTTCTCTACTGCCACGGCCAGGCCCGGAGCGGGATCCGTGTTCACGATCACCTCGTCGGGTACGAGAGCGATCGTCTCGCCATCGACGACCACGGCGATCGGCTGGCCGGCGCGCAACAATCGCGCGTTGGCCGTCGGATCGAGCGCGGCCACGGCGGCGCGCACGGCGGGGAAGCGCGCCCCCAGCTTTTTGCCCAGCACTTTGCCATCGGCCACCAAGCGGTAGGTGACCAGACGCGCTTCGTCGGTGACAAATTCGAGTGCCTTGACGTTGAGTTCGTCGGCCACGATCGCAAGCGGCTCGCCGGTCAGGTCGGCGCGCGACGTCGCAGCGCCCTCGCTCACATAGACATAGGCCTTGGCCAGGGGCTGCCGCACCTTGATATTCGCGCTGCCGCGCGCACCCAGGCCCAAGGCTGCTACGCGGCGCGCCAGCGCCATCTGCTCGAGCAGAGGCTTGTCGATGGCCGCCTCATCCGCCACTGGCCAGTCGCAGTGATGCACGCTCTCGCGCGCTCCGGGCTGCGTGCCCACCACAATGTTCTGGTAGATCACCTCAGTGACAAAGGGCGTAAAGGGCGCCAGCAGCTTGCACAGGCGCACCAGTACATAGTAAAGCGTGGCATAGGCGGTCTGCTTGTCGGCGTCGTGCTCACTCTTCCAGAAACGCCGGCGGCTGCGGCGTATGTACCAGTTTGTCAGGTCGTCAATGAACGGCTCCAGCGCCATCGTGGCGCCGTACGGGTCCGAGGCCTCGAGCGTGCGGGTCACGTCCAGCACGACCTGGTTGATGCGCGCCAGGATCCAGCGATCGAGCAGCGCATCGCTGTGCGGCGTCGGCCCCTCCGGCACGCCGGGGTCATGGCCCGCGGCGGCGGGCTCCCAGCCGTCCAGCCGCGCATAGCTCACAAAAAAGTTGTACACGTTCCAGAGCGGCAGCAGGAACTGGCGGCGCACCTCGTCGGCGTGCCCGTAGCCGAACAGCAGGTTGTTCTCGGGCTTGCTGGCGCAGTACATCCAGCGCATCACGTCCACGCCCATCTTGTCCGCCGCCTCATTGAACTCGATCATGTTGCCGGCGGACTTGTGCATCGGCGTGCCATCCTCCGCGTAGAGGGTGGCATAGGAAAAGTTCTCCAGGAAGGGCGGGGTCTTGTCGATCACCGCGGCCATGGCCAGCAGGCTGTAGAACCAGTTGCGGAACTGCCCGGGGAACGACTCACTGATCCAGTGTGCCGGGTACCACTGTCGCCAATAGTCGGGGTCGGTGCGATAGCGCAGCGTGGAAAAGCTGACGATGCCGGCGTCGAGCCAGGGGTTGCCCACGTCGGTCACGCGCCGCATCTCGCCGCCGCACTCGTCGCAACGCAGGGTCACCGCGTCGACGTAGGGGCGGTGCGGCGTGTGCCCGGCAAAGGTCTTCCAGCCTGAGATGGCACGCGCCTGGAGCTCGCGCTCGTCTCCCACCACGTGCACGTGCCCGCAGCCGCACTGCCAGATGGGCAGCGCCAGGCCCCAGTAACGCTTTTTGCTGATCATCCAGTCGTGCATGTTGCGCAGCCAGTCGAGTTCGCGCTCCAGCCCGAACGACGGGATCCAGCGGATCTGCTTGGTAATCGCGATCATGTCGTTGCGCAGCTCATCCATGCGGATGAACCACTCGTCCACCAGCCGGAAGGCCAACTCGGTTTTGCAGCGCCAGCAGACCGGGTAGCGATGCGTGTAGGCCTCGACCTTGTAGAGCAGGCCTTTGCGCTTGAGGTCGTCAAAGATGAGCGGCGCGACGTCGCCCACCTGTTGGCCCGCCAGCCAGCCAAACGCCGGCAGAAAGTGGCCCTCGTCATCCAGAGGCGCCAGCACCGGCAGGCCGTCACGCTTGCCGAGCTGATAGTCCTCGGCGCCGCAGCCCGGGGCGATGTGCACGATGCCCGTGCCCTCCTCCTCGCCCACGGCGTCCCAGGCGATCACGCGGTGCGCCTGTGCCGCGCTGATGGGCAGGTCGGGGCGCAGATCGGCGTGCTCCGCATAACCACCGGGCTGCTGCGCAACCTCAAGATCGTCGAAGGGGCCGTCGTAGGTCCAACCCAGCATCTCGGCGCCCTTGAGTTCACCCAACACCTCGTATGGGCCGCGCAGCATATGCATGGTGCCCTTGGAGAGATATAGCACTTGCTCGGCCTGACGCACACGCACGTAGGTCAGGTCCTCGCCCACCGCGGCCGCCACATTGGAGGTCAGCGTCCAGGGGGTGGTGGTCCAGGCCAGCAGCGCCTCGCCGGGGCGCTCGCGCAGCGGCAGCAACAGCGTGACAGCCTTGTGCGTCACCTCGCGGTAGCCGTCGGTCACGATCTCGTGCTGGCTGATGCCGGTGGCGCAGCGCGGGCACCAGGGCATCACGTCAGCGCCGCGGTAGAGCCAGCCTTTCTCCCAGCACTTTTTCAGGAACGTCCAGATCATATAGTTGTTCTCGTTCGAGAACGTGAAATAGCTGCCGCCCAGTTCGGCCAGGCCCAGACGCCCTACAATCTGCTCGACACTATCGGTGACGGGGCCTTCCGGCCCGGACACCGTCAGCACCTGCAGCGGATCCTCCTCCAGCCGATCGGCCAGCCAGCGCAGGTGGTTGGGGTCGTTCCAGTCCATCCAGTAGCCCAGCCGCACCGACTGCTCAGTCTGCACGGCCGCGTAGCGCAGCACGCGCTGCTTGCAGCGCAGCACAAAGCGCGCCAGTCCGTACTCCTCGATGTCTTTCTTGGTCTCAAAGCCGAGTTCCTTCTCGACTTCGACCTCCACCCACAGGCCCTGGCAGTCAAAGCCCTGCTGATAACGCAGCTCGCGCCCGCGCATGGTCCAGAAGCGGTTGTAGAGGTCCTTGTAGGTGCGCCCCCAACCGTGGTGCACGCCCATCGGATTGTTGGCGGTGATGGGGCCGTCGATGAACGACCACTTGGGCTGACCCCGGTGCAGTGCGCGCTGCTTTTCAAAGGCGCGCGTCTGCGCCCAGAGGGCGAGCACGTCGTGCTCCTGAGCGGCGAAATCGACGTTGCCGGGCACTTCGCTGAACGGCATACATGACCTCCAGATGATAAGCTGACCTGTAGGTGTAGCGTAGCACCTTGTGGGCGTCTCTGTATCAGAAACGACCTCGTGACGCGGACGGGCACAAGGCCCTGGGCTACAGATTCATCGCAGGTAGCGTTGCCCCTTGTGGGCGTCGTACCCAGCCGGGTCGAAACCTAAGGGCTCAATCACGAATGACACGAATCTGCGAATGACACGAACCATTCTCCGTCCCATTCGCGTAATTGGTCCATTCGTGGCATTCGTGATAGATGCCCAGTGCGGACCCGCAACCTGGCCCCGTATGGGCAGCGTGGAAGTATCGTCCCCGAAACAAAAAAAGCCCTCATCCCCCTGGGGACGAGAGCCTGACTCCCGTGGTACCACCCCGCTTGGCGGCTGACACGCGCGCCTGCCGCCCACTCTGCCCAACGTCGCCGTTGGCCCCACCCGCTAACGGGGGCGGACCCGGGAGCGCCTACTCTGCGCGTCAGCGCCTTTCAGCGTCCGGCTCGGGAGCGATTTTCCGCGGCGTCACCGTACCCGGCTCGCACCCGGCCCGGGCTCTCTGCACGGCGCACGCATCGCGTACTCGTCTCCGTCATTGCCGTTGACATCAAGTATAGCATGATCTGCCGCTTGCGCAAGTGCGGAACGCTGTTGGACACCATGCCTGCCCTGCGCTCTGCCTGCCGATCTCGGCTGGTGCTATTCGTACGAATGACACAGCCCTGCAGACGCCGCCCCGCAGCCTTGACAGCCTATGCATTGATGCTACGATATGCGCGCGGTACACCCCCGTTGTCGCAAAGGAGAATCGAGATGAAGCTCAGTCCACCCAAAGTGACCACCTTTGTCGTATCGGTGATCATCGCGCTGATCGCGATCATCGGTATGACAGCGGACATCCCGTTCGTGTCTGACAACACCTTCTGGGTCATGGCGATCGCCTACGTCGTGCTCGGCGTGGGGTGCCTGTTCAAGGGCATCTAGGAACCCGCTGAAAAAGCCGG
>DIVQ01000205.1:31202-36793 GCA_002423325.1 Anaerolineales bacterium UBA6128
GGGGCTTTTTCAGTGCCCTCCTAGGCAGCAACGGCCTGCGCCAACGCCACGCGCCCGCTGCGCCGAGGGTGGAGCACTCCGGCCGCCCTGATTTTGGTGTGCTCCGGTCCCAGTATGCGAACTGACCGGCCGGTCCAGGCATCCCCACGCAGCCCGCCGGCAGGGGTCGGGCCAGTCGGTGAGGTGCTCATGACAGCAGTCCCACGTGACATCAGCCAGAGCGTCAATCTCGTCGCCACGCCCGCGCCACCCACGCCGGACGGCAGCCTGCCCCCCGGCTGGGAGGCCGTCTACCCCAACCCCGCCCTGGCCCCCATTTTTACCTGGGGGCGCTCGCCCTCCGGCCAGCCCGCCCTGACGGCGCGCGGCAACGGCCGTCGCGAATGCCTGGGCTACCTGCGCTATCGCCTGCCGCTCAAGGCGCAGAGCACCTATCGCCTGCGCGTGGCGCTGCGCACGCAGGGGCTGGAGGACCTCAACCGCCACCTGCTGCATGGCGTCTTTGGCCCCGACTATAACGACGGCATCTTGGCCTACCAGCGCGACGGCGAGTTGGTGACGGGCGACGCGCGCTTCCCCGGCCCCAAAACGGCGCTGGAGGCCGAGATCCGTCTCTATTTTCGCTTCAGCCCCGACGGCCAGGCCTGGTGGGAACAGGTCTCGCTGGACCAGTGCGAGCCCATCGCGCCGCGGCTCGTCAAAGTGGCCTGCGCCTGGGGCACGGGCGACCTGGCGCACTGGGACGCCTGGCTGGACGCCGCCGGGAAAAAGGGCGTCGACCTGGCGCTGCTGCCCGAGATGTTCGTGGGCGCGCCCGCCGACGCGCAACCGATCGACGGCGCCAACGGGCGCTTTATGGCCGACAAGGCGCGGCGCTGGCATATGTACGTCTCGGGCTCTTTCTACGAGCAGCGCGGCGACCTGGTGCTCAACACCGCCCCACTCTACGACCGCCAAGGGTCGTTGCTCGGAAGCTACAGCAAGAACCTGCTCTACGACCCGGAACTCGATCAGGGCGTCACCCCCGGCGAGGGCTACCCTGTGTTCGAGACCGACCTGGGCAAGGTGGGCATCATCATCTGCTATGACAGCTGGTTCCCCGAGACCATGCGCTTGCTCGCGTATAAGGGCGCCGAGTTGGTGCTGTTCCCCAACGCCGGCTACTATACCGGCTTGATGCCCGCACGCGCAGCAGATAACGGCGTGTGGGTGGCCGTGAGCAGTCTGCACGGGCCGGCGGGCGTGTGGGACCCGGGCGCCAACCGCGCGGGTGAGTTGGAGGCCGAGAGCACGCGTTGTGCGCCCAACACCATCCGCTACTTTGAGAAAGACGACGCCCTGGGTATACTGGTGACCACGCTAGACCTGAGCCGCCAACCCAGCCCGCACTCGTGGGGCGGGCCGATGCTCTCCGCGCCCGGCGGCCGCCGCGTGCGCCAGACCTGGATGGTGTCGCTGGAAGACGAGATCGCGCGCGAGGCCAAGCGCTGGTGGCGCGATTAGCCTGGTGCGCGCCAAAAGTCGACCCGTAACGGAGGCAGACATGCAGAACGAACCCGAAACACCGCCGGTTGCCAGTATGCGCATCAAGGTAACCCGCAATGGCCCCTACGTCGTGACGGGCAGCGTGCCCCTCGTCCGGCTGGCGATGGTGCTGGATGCCGACGGCGAAGCCCTCGCCTGGCGCGTGGTGCAAGAGTACCCGCTGCAGGAGCAGTACCGGCTGTGCCGCTGCGGCGGCTCGTCTACCAAGCCTTTCTGCGATGGCACCCATCGCCGGAACGGCTTTGATGGCACCGAGACGGCCTCCCACGCCCTCTATTTGGACCGGGCCGAGCGTACCGTGGGCCCCACGCTGGAGCTGATCGACGTACAAGAGTTGTGCGCGGGCGCCGGCTTTTGCCACCGCGCCGGGGGTACCTGGAACCTGACGACACGGTCGGACTATCCGAGGGCGCGGGCGCTGGCGATCGAGGAGGCGGGCAACTGCCCGGCAGGGCGACTGGTGGCCTGGACCAAAGACGGCGCGCCCATCGAGCCCGACCTGGGGCCCTCCATCGCGGTCACCGAGGATCCCGTCACCGGCGCGATCGGGCCCTATTGGGTGCGCGGCGGCATCGAGATCGAGGCGGCGGACGGCACGACCTACGAGGTGCGCAACCGCGTCACGCTTTGCCGCTGCGGCAAGTCGGGCAACAAGCCCTTCTGCGACGCCAGCCACCAGGAGTGAGCGTGGGAAAGCTATTCCTGCAGGGGCTGCTGCTGTAATTGGGCGTGCGCACGTTGCTCACGCGACCCACCGAGCAGGCCACGCAGGCGGAATCCGCGGAGCGTTGGCCGCCTACGGCTCGAGTCTGTTGCTGACGCTCACCAACCCACTGACGATCCTGCTGTTTGCTGGCGTCGTTGCGGGGTTGGGGCTGGTCGGCTCGGGCTCTGACTATTGGGCTGCGGGGATGCTGGTCGCGGGCGTCTTGGTGGGGTCAGCGCTCTGGTGGTTGTTGCGCGGCACGATCGTCAGCCTGGTGCGCGCGCCCTTCACGCCGCGCCATGCGCTGCGTCAACGGCGTCTCGGGCGTGGTCATTGTCGCCTTTGGCCTGAATGCCTTGAGCGCGCTGTTGGGCTAGGCGCAGGTCTCGCCACCTCAGTCTGCATATGAAACGCGGGTGCGCTGATGGCGCACCCGCGTCGTCGTTCCTTGGCCTGCTGCCTGTGGTCTATTCCTCGGCCAGCACGCGATCCACGATCGGCTGCCGGTACTCGCGCGACAGCGACCGGAAAAAGGCGCTGTAGCCCGTCACGCGGATCACCAGGTCCGGGTGCGTCATCGGGTCGGCGTGGGCCTCCAGGATCATCTCTTTGGACACCACGTTCATGTTGATCAGCGTGCCGCCCTGGGCGTTGTGCGTCAGCACATAGGCCATCAACGCCTCCACGCCGCCCATGTCCTTGGCCAGCTTGCTGTCAAACTCGATCTGCAGCGGCGTGGTGTTGCCCCAGCGCGGCTGTACGCTGGCCACCGCCGTGGACTTGGCCGTCGCGGCCACCATTCCGCCCGGCAGGAACCCGGGATCGGGGTCCGCGCTGTGCGAGGTCGGCTCGCCCGCGCGGCGCCCGTTGGGCGTCGCCGGCAGGTTGCTGCCATAGCGGAACGTGCCGCCGTGCGAGAACAGGCCCGGCACCACGCGCCAACCGTTCGGCGTGGGCTCGCTCGAGACCAGGCGATCCCACAGGTCAGAGATGCGCTTGGCCCACACATCGCCGCCGCCCTTGCCCGAGCCGTAGCGCGGCACGCTGTTGAGCATCAGACGCACATCTTCGGCGTCCTTGAAGTCGTTGTCCAGATGCGCCTTCAACTGCTCCCAGGTAAGGCGCTTTTCCTTGACCACACGCTGCTCGATGGACGCGAAAGAGTCCGCCGCCGTCGCCAGGCCGATGCCGTCCACGGCCAGGTCGACGATGTCGACCCCGCCCGCCGCCACGTCGCAGCCGCGCTCGATCGGCCCGTGGCAGAACAGGTTGAGCACGATCTCGGGAAAGTTGCGTCCCTGGCGCTCCATGTGCAGGTCCTTGCCACGCTTGAGCACGCCCACCGAAAAGGCCAGGTGCGCCTGATAGCGCTCCCACAGATAATCCAGCGTGCGCTCGGGCTCGGGCAGCGTCATCAGCTCGTCCATCGCCATCAGCAGCGGCGTGATCAGGCATACGCGCGTGACATCCTGCAGGCAGTACTCCACGCCCGGCAGCGCCGTCCAGTTGCAGCCCACCTTGGCGCGCGTGCGCGCCAAGCCGATCGGGTGGCCCTGGCGCATGAACCCCTCGTCCAGGCCCTTGGAACAGGCAAAACTGACACCCGTGCCGTCGGCAATATGGTTCTCGATGGCCCTGCGCAACAGATCCATATTCATCCCATCGTACACGCGCAGTGCGATATTCGTGGGGATGTGCAGCTTGTGCATGGCCTCGAGCACCAGGAACGACAACCGATTGCTCAGGTCTGCACCGTCGGGACCCTGCCCGCCGATCTGCGAATAGTGCGTGTCATTGAAGAACATGCTGGCGATGTACCAGACCACTTCGTCGTCGTCGGTGATGCGTCCGGCGGCCACGTCAGCCTCATAGTAGGGCCACAGCAGCTGGTCGATCTGCCCCATGGCGCCGCCCAGGCCCCACATCCGGTCGACCGACTGGAACCAGACCAGGAACTGCACCGCCTCGCGCAATGTGCGCGGCGGATTATCCACCAGCCAAGCGTTCATGTCAGCGATCTCGACCAAGTTCTGCTTCAAGAGAGCATTCGTTTCAACAGCGGCCATCTCACGCGCGGCACTGACATGCCGCCCGATCCACTCCTGTACGCCCAGCACAAAACCCTCTTCGCCATCGTAGAACGACGTATCGTCGGGGTGGTTATAGGCGCGGAAGCGCCGCAGCTTAGCCAGGAGTCCGCCCCAGCCCAGGTCCAGACCAATGCGCATGTCGGGGCTCAGGTGGTTGGCGGACCCGATGCCGCCGGCATAGTGATTGAAGCGACGTTGCAGCGCAAAGACCGACTGGTCCGCGGGGCGATCATCGGGCGCCCAATTCCTCGGCTGCTCCAGCTCTTCGTCAGAGACCGTCCCGCGCTTGCGCTCGCTGAGCGGCCTCAGCCAGTCATAGCCGCAAACGCCCGGAACGCCGTTCTGCACCCACGCGCCGGCCGTGCCGCTGTTCGGGTTGATGTAGATGGGGTGCACCTGCAACCAGCGGCGAAAGTTGGCGCCCACCCCGCGAAATCCGTAGGCCGCACCATCGGCGTGCGTGGGCCGCGGCTCGAACGGAATCGGCTGCGGCCACGGGATCCAACCGTGATCGTCCGAGTCGTGGGTGCCGAACGAACGGACCTTCTGTTCGTTGAACTCTGTCTTGGCCTGTTCGAGCGCCTTGATGCGCTCGTCGTACGATGGTTGTCTCTCCTCGGTCACTATCACTACACCTCATCATGATGATCTGTCACAGATCGCCGGCCCGAGGCCCCTGTGGGCATCGGGCCGGACGTCGCAGGTCGAGCTCTGACGTCGTCGTGCTATTCCTCAGCCAGTACGCGATCCACGATCGGCTGGCGGTACTCGCGCGACAGCGAACGGAAGAACGCGCTGTAACCGGTCACGCGCATCACCAGGTCGGGGTGCGTCATCACGTCCTCGTGCGCCTCCAGGATCGTCTCCTTGGAGATCACGTTCATGTTGATGAGCGTGCCGCCCTGCTCGTTATGCGCGAGAATAAACGCCATCAGCGCGTCAACGCCCCCCATATCCTTGGCCAGCTTGCTGTCAAACTCGATCTGCAAGGGCGTCGTATTGCCCCAGCGCGGCTGCACGTTGGCCACGGCCGCGGCCTTGGCGGTCGCGGCCACGGCGCCGCCAGGCGCAAAGCCCGGATCGGGGTCGGCGCTGTGCGACGTGGGCGCTCCGGCGTGCCGCCCGTTGGGCGTCGCCGGCAGGCGATGGCCATAGCTGTCGGTGTTGCCGTGCGAAAACAGCCCGGGCACCATGCGGTAGCCCTTGGGCGTGGGCGTGTCTGACACCAGATGATCCCACAAATCGGCGAT